>DOCI01000326.1:41374-66232 GCA_003503535.1 Planctomycetaceae bacterium | reverse complement strand
TCCGCTAACGCGGAGCGCCCCCGTCCCCCCAGCTCATTTCGACTAAAGTAGGTTTTGTTTGGCGTTCTTATTGTTTTGCCTGCTTTTCAGTTTTTTCAGGCGGATACATTTTGCGAATGCGTTGCAGTTGTTTTTCAATATTCTCATCTTGATCAGATTTGCTCCTGGAGATTGATTCCTGAATTCGTTCGAGTCGTTTTCTGGCAGCGACTTCTTCCATTTCCAGCAGTTTGACCTGAATCTCCAGCTTCCGTGTATAAGCTTTTTTGATGTCCTGCATGGCAGCTTCGTAATCTGAAGTCATCGGCAAAGAGGCGACCAGCAGATTGAGCCGGGAGGTCAATTTCCAGGCCTTGAGTTCGAGGTCGTAACGTTCTGGAGAACGACTTTTGGACCGGGCAAGTCTTTCACTGACACGGAAAATCTCTTCAACTGCCTTCTGGAATTGCTTGGGATTAATCTCGCGGAGTGCATCGAGTAATTGAACCAACTCCGGGTGATGAAGTTCCGCAAATTTCAGGGCAGCCGCTTCACGCTCGGGGGTAATTTCCCATTGATCGGCATTATTGGAGTTAGTGTTATTTGAGTTCGTGTTTTTAGAGTTGGAATTTTTTGAGACGGAAACACTGGAACTCTTGCGTTCCGGTTTCATTGCCTCGCCCAGGTTACTCAGCGAGACAACGGCTACAATCGCAATCGTTATGTTGAAGGGGGATTTGATCCGCATGATTAAAGGGCTTCTGCGTCAAGTTCGATTGAAGGCGAGGCGGGGAGCAGTTCCTCTTTGCGAGTTTGTACAGCTGCAATCATCCAGTTTGGAATTGAAAGTGAATCGTCCTGATCTGCGTTTGCAGGAAAGGATTCTTCATAGGCGAGCAACTCTTCATCAGAGACCGATGCGTGGATGACATCGTCATCAGCTTCTGTTTGCAGGTCGTACCAGGCCGAAGCGATGATCGCATTTTGATTCTGTGGTAAGGTCGCAGGCTGAGGATTCGTCATCGTCACCTCCGTTGCAGGTGATGTCTTCCATTCTGAACTGAAGTAGCCGAGTGATAAGCCGATGAGAAATGCAGGAACGATCCCCATTAAAAGGAGCTGGAAGGTTCGGGACGTTCTTTTGTTTTGCTGATATGAGACTGGTGATGAAGCCGAAATGACAGGAGCAATTTCATTCGAAGAAACGGGTTGCAGTGCAGCCAGAACTTTCGACGACTCGGACAGAGCAATCTGCAGTTCAGGATTATCCAGCAGTTCCTGCTCAAAGGCAATCACTTCTTCAGACGAAAGTTCATCCGCCAGATACTGGAATGATTTCAAATCAAAATCGGACATCTCAGTCCACCTGCCAAATACGAAAAAGAATACTACTAAAAGCGATTAACGATTTGTCTTACTCAAATTGCTGCAATGCCTGTCGTAAAACTTTCAGGGCTCGGGTCATCCGTGTGAGGACCGTTCCAATTGGAATTTGCAGCACATCCGCGATCTCAGCAAACTTCATCTCTTCAAAAATTCGCAGTTCAACAATCACTTTGAGCGAATCAGGGAGGCGTTCAAAAGCTTTGCGAACTCGCTCAGCCTCCTCAGCCTGAATTAAATGATCGTTCTTTTCTCCCCGAAGTTGCGAAAAGAAACTCGCCAGTCCGGTGTAATGGTTTTTCTGGCGAGTTTCATTTCGCTTTAATCGAGCCACTTCATTGAAAGCGACTCGATACAGCCAACCCGCACTTATTGTCAGCTCCTGATTTTCCTCCTCTTTTCTGATGATTTGCTCCTGCAGTTTACTGAATGTTTGCTGCAGGATGTCGTCAGCGAGTGAGGGGTCTCTCAGGTTTTTAATCAAGTAAGCCCGCAAGCCAGTCGCATGAAGTTGATAAAGAGATGAGGCAAGATCAACCAGAGGCGGATTTTCTTCCGCTGGCAAATCGTCCTCAATTTCCTTCATAACTTCACCGGTCAGTCCTGTTTTTCTTCCGGGATACACAGTTAATGCGCAGCCCGGACTGATTATTTTGGGATTACTCGAAAATTGAGAAAAAAGCGTCAGATTTCCAGAAATTCACAGTATTCAACCCTATTCCGTACGGCGATGCCGGATCTGATCAATAAAGACAGCCGTGATGATAATCGCACCTAAGATCATCTCCTGCATGGGGTTACTGATACTCAGCTGAGTGCATCCGCTCTGAATTACAGCCATGATGCCTGCTCCGGCCAGAGTCCCAAGAACGGTTCCGCTACCCCCATTTAAACTGCCTCCACCAATCACGACTGCTGCGATGATCTGCAATTCCATCCCCGTGCCGGAAGTCGGATTTCCGACCGTAAGCCGGGAAAAGAGGAATAGCCCGGCTATTCCGACAAACAGTCCACCAATCACATACACCAGGATTTTGGTGCGCGCGATGTGCACGCCACAGAGTCGAGCGGTACTTTCGTTAGAGCCCATCGCAAAGACATGGCGACTGAAAACGGTATATCTCAGCACTCCAGCCACCAATATAGCCAGTCCTAAAGCGACCCAGACACCGACCGGCAAACCCATTAGCAGCGCGTCATTTCGAGTACTTGTGAATTGCCGTAACCACTCGGGAACCTGTTCGAGTCGATTTGGTCGCACTGTTGTTTCTTTGGCGATCAACTTGGCGATCCCGAGATAAATTGACATTGTGCCCAGGGTGACAATGAAGGGAATCATCCTGAGAAAGCTGATCAGCAATCCATTGATCAACCCGCAGAGGCATCCGGTCAGCAGACAGAGACTAATACTCACTGCAGCTGAGTAGTCGGCTTTCAGGGCAAACGCCAGTACGGTTGCACACAGAGCCATCCCGGTTCCTGCAGAGAGATCAATTCCGCCAGAGATAATAATGAACGTCATTCCCAAGGCAGCCACAGCGACAGTTGCCGTATTTCGGGAAACGCTCTGAAAATTACTAACCGTCAGAAAATTTCCGCCGTTTTCCTGATACTGATCAGCAACTCCAAACAGGAGCACAACGACTCCCAATGCAATCAGTGGACCAATTGCGGAGAGTAAATTCAAAAGCCAACGCTGCGCCTCGCTTCGCATGAAATTCCTGACAGTCTTGAAAATAGCGTGTGAGTCGAGTAATTCTTGCCTGAGAACAGTAATATAACAAATCGACATATATCTATCACAGTCGCTGGTCAGCTTCCATTCAGAGAGACTCAAATTTATGAAGTATGCTCCTTCAATTCTCAAAAAACTTAAATTTGTGTGCGTCTGCCTGACTCTGGTCACAGGAAGCCTGTTCTTCGCGGATACAGTCTGTGCGAAATCCCCAAACGTCTTGCTGATCATCACAGACGATCAGGGCTTTGGCGATGTTGCTTCGCATGGAAATTCGGAGATTCATACGCCTGTGCATGATCAACTGGCTTCGGAAGGGGTGCGGTTTGATCGGTATTATGTCTCCCCGGTTTGCGCGCCGACGCGAGCCGCTTTGCTGACGGGACGATATCATCCGCGAACCGGTGTGCATGGTGTGACCCGCGGGCATGAAGTGATGCGGGATGATGAAGTGACCATTGCCGAAATTCTCAAGGCTAACGGGTATGCCACGGGCGCCTTCGGGAAATGGCATAACGGGGAAAGCTATCCGCATCATCCAAACGGGCAGGGTTTCGATGAGTTCATCGGCTTTTGTGCAGGGCACTGGAACAACTATTTTGACACGCCCCTCGAACGAAATGGCGAAGTCTTTCAGTCGGAGGGTTTCATTATTGATACATTGACTGATTATGCGATCGACTGGATCAAAAAAGAAAACGAAGAGAATCGGCCCTGGTTCTGCTATGTGCCTTACAACACGCCTCATACCCCCTGGCAGGTGCCTGAGAAGTTCTGGAAAAAATATCAGGGCAAGGGGCTGGAGCCGACAACTGCCTGTGTCTATGCGATGGTTGAAAATATCGATTTCAATATGGGACGTCTGCTGGAATGTGTTGATGAACTTGAACAGCGGGAAAATACGATTGTCATTTTTATGACCGATAACGGCGCCAATACCGATCGCTACAACGCTGGTATGCGTGGTCGGAAAGGTTCGAATCATGAAGGCGGGACGCGGGTGCCCTTATTTATTAGGTATCCGAACACGATTCCTGCAGGGCTGAAGGTTGAAGAGATCACTGCTCACATTGACATCCTGCCGACGCTGGTTGAGTTGACTGGCAGCAAACCCATTCCAACAAAACCACTCGATGGGAAAAGTCTTGTCTCTTTGATACGCGAACAAACAGGAGCCGTCGAAAGAAAATCGCCAGAGCGAACACTTTTTACCGTTTGGAGAGGCAAAGGAGCTGTTCGCACGCAAAAGTGGCGAGCGGTAATGGGGGGCAAATCCGGTTGGATGCTGTTCGATATGCAAAACGACCCCGGCGAAGCGCATGATGTCGCTGAGAAGCATCCGCAAGTCATAAAAGAACTTGCGAAGGAATACGAGCAATGGTGGAAGGATGTCAGCAAAGAGGGATTCGATCCGATACCAACTGTCATTGGACATTCCGATCGACCGGAAACTTCACTTTCGGCTCATTATGCTTATCTCGAACCTGCTCAGGGGCAGGGGATCAGTTATCAGGGAGCCAATGGCTGGGCCAACGACTATGTGACCAACTGGACGAGTGCAGACGCCTGTGCCCAGTGGCCTGTTGAAGTTGTCAATCCTGGTCAGTATGAAGTTTCGATTGATTACATCGCTGATGAAAAGGCTGTGGGAGCCGTGTTGCAGGTGGAACTGGCTGGTCAGAAAGCTTCCGTGAAAGTTAGTGAAGTTCACAATCCACCAGATATCCCGTCCCCTGATCGTATTCCCCGCAAAGAGGTTTACGCCAGGGACTGGAAACGCTTGAAAGTTGGCATATTGACTGTGGGACAGACAGGAGAATTCGATCTGAAGTTAACAGGTCTTTCCAAGCCTGGAAAACAGTTTCCAGAAATTAAAACGATTATTCTCAAGCGAATTGTTAATTGAAATCAATTTGGTAGGACAGGCATCCTGCATGTCAAAATTAGACCAAGCTCAACTATAAAACTAGAAATAATTCATCAGACAGGACATAAATTTCATGATCAGAAAATTGTCGTTACTACTCATCTTACTCTCGATGTGGACTGCACCGCAGTTGACCGAAGCTGCCCGTAAAAATGTCGTGCTGTTCATAGCCGATGACCACGGTTTTCAAATCGGAGCTTACGGCGATGAAGTCGCGAAGTCTCCCGGATTGGATCGCCTGGCAGCAGAAGGGACGAAGTTCACGAAGGCCTATTGCACAACGGCCAGTTGCTCGGCCAGTCGTTCAGTCATCATGACGGGGCTCTATAATCACGCGACTGGTCATTACGGCCATGCTCATGGATACAATCATTTCGGCACCTATCAGTCGGTTGTGCCTTTAACAAAGCATCTCGATGCGGCTGGGTATCGGACCTGTTCCATCGGTAAATATCATCTGGCTCCTTCAGATGTTTACTACTTTGAAAGCTACGAAAATAATGGCATTCAGGGAGGTTCCCGCAACCCGGTCGCGATGGCCAATAATGCAGGAGAATGGATCAAAAAAGATGATGATCGTCCCTTTTTCCTCTATTTCTGCACGTCGGATCCTCATCGGGGTGGAGGGCCGGGAAACTTTGCGAACTTCAACAATCGTGACAATCCATATCCGGAAACTGAGCGAAATCTGTTTAAACCAGAAGACATGATTGTCCCGCCCTGGTTGCCGGAAACTCAGGAAGTCAAAGAGGAGTTAGCCGAGTATTATCAGGCCTGTAATCGAGTCGATCAGGGAGTACAAAAGCTTTATGAGATTCTTGAAGAGACGGGGCATCTCGAGGACACACTCTTTATATTCACCAGCGATAATGGGCCTCCATTCCCGGGAGCGAAGACGAATCTCTACCAACCCGGCGCAAACCTGCCGTTTATTGTGAGAGATCCCGATCAGAAAACCAAAGGTTTGACGACAGATGCTGTGATCAACTGGACTGATATCACGCCTTCAATTCTCGATTACTGCGATGTCACACCGAAGAAATATCCACCATTACGGACAACGGAAGTTGGGGCAGCGACTCCAAAAGGGAAAGAGGTTCCTTACAAATTTCATGGCCATTCCTTCCTGCCAGTGCTGACTCATGAAAATCCGGATGGTTGGGACAACACTTTCATGTCGCACACGTTTCATGAAATCACGATGTATTATCCGATGCGGGTTGTGATCGAAGGCGATTATAAAATGATTTTCAATATTGCCCATCAATTACCCTATCCCAATGCTTCGGATTTATTTGCATCTCCCACCTGGCAAAGTGCTTTAAAGCGGGACGAGAAAACCTTCGGTCAGAAGACGATTTACGATTATGAAAACCGTCCTCGTTTCGAATTGTACAATATCGCTGAAGATCCTTACGAAGGGAAAAACCTTTCGTTTGATCCCGATCATCAGGACAAACTGAAACACTTGCAGGAGAAGCTGCAGGCGTTTCAGAAGGAGACGAAAGATCCCTGGGAATTGAAATGGCGTTATGAGTGATCGACAATCGGCTTTTGTCTAACGAGTAATTTTATTTACTCTGCAATACCGGTGTAGGTCAGGCATTGCCTGACGACAAACAGGCTGGAACGCACATTTCGTCAGGCAGTGCCTGACCTACATCTGACTACACATAAATACTGACTCACAACGAATAGGATACTACGATGCGACTTCAAACGATTGCCGTGCTTATCGTTATGCTGAGTACCAGTCATATTCAAGCGGCAGAACGTCCAAACATTCTTTGGATTTACCTCGAAGATGTCAGTGGCTGGTTCAGTTGTTATGGCGATCAAATTATCGACACGCCCAATATTGATGCGCTGGCAAAGTCGGGGGTAAGATACAATCGTTTCTACACGCCGGCTGGCGTCTGCTCGGCTACTCGTTCTGCGATTATTACGGGTTACATGCAAACCTCGATCGGGGCACACAATCATCGCAGTTGCCGGTCAGAGTTTCGGGGGCAATCGATGGGTGAGTATGACAAAAACGTTTTGCCCGATTATGCAACTCCGCTCCCCATCCGTTTCCGTGAAGCAGGCTACTGGACTTTCAACGATGGTGGAAAAGACGACTACAACTTCGAATGGAGCAAAGAGGCGTTTTACGATTATGAACGGAGTCGTGGAGGCTGGAGGACGGATAATTTTGTAGCCGGAAATTGCTGGAAAGGGAAACCAGAGGATCAGCCATTTTTTGGTCAGATTCAACTTGGTGGTGGAAAGCTCGGAGGTAAAGCACCTCAAGTGATTGACCCGGCTATTGTTCCGGTGCCGCCTTATTATCCCGATGTTCCTATTGTTCGAGAAGAGATTGCTCATCATTACGATTGCTTACTGAAAACCGATGAAGAAGTTGGCGAAGTGATTGCTGCTCTCAAGCGGGATGGTTTGTATGAGAATACGCTCATCTTTCTATTCAGCGATCACGGAATGAAACTGCATCGACACAAACAATTTCTATTCGAAGGTGGCATTCACATGCCTTTGATTGTTGCCGGTCCTGGTGTTGAGGCTGGCAATGTGACGGATGAGTTGGTGAGTGGAATCGATATCTCTGCAGCGACTTTGGCCGCAGCTGGAATTGCAATTCCGGAGAAGATGGAAGGCAAAAACTTTCATGGAAAACGGCATCAGGAAAGACAGTATGTGTTCGCTGCGCGGGATCGCTGTGATTATACGATTGAGAAAATTCGTGCGGTTGTGTCTCCCCGATTCAAATACCTGAGAAACTATCTGACTGATCGACCTTACATGCAGCCGAGTTATAAGGATAGTTGGGAAGTCTCTCAGAAATTCCGGGAAATGATGGCTGAGGGAAAGATGAACAAAGCTCAGTTGGTTTTCTTCGATGATTCCAAACCGGCTGAGGAGTTTTATGATCTGAAGAACGATCCTCATGAAATTCACAATCTGGCTAATGATCCGAAGTTCCAGAAGCAGTTGGAGCAACATCGGGCAGCGTTACAGCAGTGGATTGAAGAAACGGGTGATCAGGGACAGGATCCAGAATCAGAAATCGGATTGCGATGTGTACTCAAACGCTGGGGAGAGAAGTGCGTCAATCCCGAGTATGATGCAATTCGGGAGAAAGAGTGAAGTGCGAACGTTAGTGAAACTATAAGGGTAGAACCACGGTTGGACACGGATAAGCACGGATGTTTATTTCTGTGTCCTTCTGAGTTCATCGGTAGTTTTGAACATGATGTTCTGCTTGAATTGAATCTTACCCTCAACCCTCAATAATAAACCCTCAACCAGTCCTCAATGCGATGCTCCCCGGTATTTCATCGTTTCGACTGGCTTGGAAAAGCGTTTGGCGACTTGGGGAATGTCGTCTCGGTGGCCGAGGATGACGACGATGTCGCCTTCGTTGAGGATGGTGTCTGAAGGAGGATTCAATGTCGCGTGTCCGGTCAGCGAACGAATTCCGACGATCAGGAATCCGAAGTTACCACGGACTTCAATCTCGCTCAGTTTTTTGCCTTTCAGGGGAGAAGACGCGGTTACTTTGAGTTCGTCGAACTGTAGGCCAATTTCTCCGATTTCATCGTTCATGTTTCTTTGCTGGGTGATATCTCCGAGAAGGTTTTCTGCTGTCGGGCGTAGAATCAAATGGGCGACACGAGAGGCTCCAATGGCTGTTGGCAAGACAACCTGATTGGCTCCGCAGCCGAGTAGTTTTTTTTCCGTCCGTGGATTTTCTCCCCGAGCAATGATCATGACTTGAGGATTCATTTCACGAGCCGTGATCGTTACGAAGACATTGGTGGCATCATCGGAGAGTACGGTTGCCAGAACGGAGGCAAGATTGATTTTCGCTTGGCTGAGCATATGTTCGTCGGAGGCATCTCCCTGTAAAATCAGATAGCCGAGATCTTTGGCAAGTTGCAGCCGCTGCTCGTTGTTATCGATGATGATAAACTGTTGCCCGGCTGCAGCGAGTTCTTTGGCGAGGATGGTTCCCATGCGTCCAAAGCCACATACGATGGTGTGCTGATTCAATTTTTCAATGTCTCTGGTCATCCGTCTGGCTCCAATGGCTTTATTAATTTCCCCGTCAACCAACATTTGCATGAAACCACCCACCGTGTAAATGACAGCTCCATACCCCGCGACAATAACAGCGATGGTGAGAATTCGTAAGCTGGGAGATTCGATCGGTTGAACCTCTCCGTAGCCGACACCGAATATGGTGATGATTGTCATATAGGTCGCATCATCGAGTGACCAACCGTTGAGAACATAGCCGATGGTTGCGAGCACGCAAACTGTTAGAAACAGCAGGATCCCAATCACAATTTTCCGGAACGGATCGGACGCTGTCAGCCCTTGAGCCATGGCGGAGTTTTCAGGCAATGTCGAGCCTCAACGAGCAATTGAGAATCAACTGACGGGAATGTTCTCTGAAAATAAGGAAACCTGTGATTATTATCAAGCAGAGGGGTTCAGACTCTCAAAATCATATTATCAAATATTCGGACAAATGATGCTCTGCTGTTTCTAATATCAAAAATTAATTCGTTGATGCAGACGGTTTCCAGATGACGCCGACATGCCGTGCCCAATCTTCCCACTCAGCAACCATTTTCTGAAGGCGTTTGGGATGAACTTCTGCCAGGTCATTCATTTCGCAGCGGTCGTCGGCCAGATTGTAAAGTTCCCATTTCAATTCATGCGGCATCCGTTTTGCGTAGACGGCTTTCCAATCACCTTTGCGGAAAGCGTGGGCGGCCTGATGATCAAAGCCGATTGCTCGTTCGGGAAGATGATTTCCGTGCATCGCCGGAAACAGGCTCGTGCCTTCGACAGGCGTGATTTGATTCTCGTTCAATGTATGCGGATAAGTCGCTCCGGCAACTTCCATCAGAGTCGGCATAATGTCCATTACATGGGCAGGTTCCCGGACCCAGTTGGAATTCTTTTCGATTCCCGCTGGCCAATGGGCAATCATCGGAGTGCTGATGCCCCCTTCATGTGTGAAGTGTTTGTAGAGTCGAAACGGAGTATTCCCCAGATTTGCCCAGGCGCTGCCATAGGATTGATGCGTTCCTCGACCACCGATTTCTCTCAGCTGATCTCCCTTCCGCAAAGTCGTTGTGCCGAGACGGGATTTGCCATCGAATCCGAATGGCCCCCATTCGTAACAGGCTCCATTGTCGCTCAAGAAGAGAATCAAGGTGTTATCAAAGTCGTTTGTGCTTTTGAGATGATCGATGATTTGCCCGACACCGTGATCAACGCCTTCAACCATGGCGGCGAAGACGGCCATGCGTCGTGTTAAATCGAATTGACGATCCTGATCGAGTTCATCCCAGGCAGGATTTTGTTGGCCGGGATATCCGTTGGCAATGTCGTCACGATCGACGGGTACGATGGAACGGGGAGACAATTGCCAATGATCACCGTTGACGAGTCCAAGTTCTTGCATTCGTGCATAGCGTTCTTCACGAAGGACATCCCAGCCACGTCGGTAAATCGCTTCATACTTATCTGCTCGTTCCGCCGGAGCCTGAACCGGGAAGTGAGGAGAAGAGTGTCCCAGGAACAAAAACCAGGGTTTTTGAGCAGCTTGCCCCTGACGGATAAATTCTAAAGCGTATTCGTTAAAGACATCGGTTGCGTAGAAGTCTTTTGCCGGAGGATCGATTTCTTTTTTACGGTTTTCAGGCAGTCGAAAGTAATAGTCGGCATCGTACTGGTCGTGGGAATGATCGTTGGTGTAACCATAAAATTCGTCGAAACCACGCTTGATCGGCCCGGTTTCCGGGTGCATGTGCCACTTACCCACGTAATAACAACCGTAGCCGGCTGGTTTCAAAACTTCCGCAAGAGTTGCACACTCGTTATTGAGTCGACCGAGATAACCGGGACCGCGTTTCGGATTTGGTTTATTCGTTGTGAAATCTCCAATGCCAGCTTGCGAGGGATAGAGGCCAGTCATCAATGATGCACGACTCGGACAGCAACGGGCCGAGTTGTAAAGCTGAGTGAACCGAACTCCTCCTGCAGCGAGCGAGTCGATATGCGGTGTGCTGATTTCTCCACCATAACAGCCGAGATCTGAATAACCCAGATCGTCAGCCAGGATGAGAATGATATTGGGCCGTTTCCGTTCTCCAGAAACAGATGTAAATGCAATGGAGATTTGAAGACCGAATGCAATTGCAGTCAATAACATTACTTTTGCATTTCGATCAAAAAAATATGATGACCGCAGCCACTTAAAAAATGGAATGAGGAAAGCTGGGAATGAGGTCATGATGAATTCATCTCTCTACGGAAGTAACATGCAGAGTTGAGTAATGGTCGTCATCTCGTCAGAAAAATCGAAAGGTGACACGGAACAGTGCAGGTGGTTATGTCGTGAATGTCAAGAACCAGACATTGATTGAGATGCTATTGTCTGAATTCCGATCTCTCAGGTCAAATCACAACGGAATAAGTGAGTAGATTGACTGTGACAAGTCAGGAGTCGGTATGGTCCAGATACTCGTCTGTTTAATTAGAAGTCAGTATGATAATTCAAATGTTGCATACGGACCGAAATTGTTCTGGAGGAAGTGGGAAATGTATCGAGGCATCAGTCAAATTATTTGTCATTTATTTCTACTGGGGATGCCGACGGTCGTATTTGCTCAAGATGTAGCAGCCCAGTCCCCGAATTATGAAGAGCATATTAAGCCAATTTTCAAGCAATATTGCCTGAAATGCCATGGAGACGATAAGCAGGAAGGGGATTTGAATCTGCAAGGTTATGGGGCCATGTTGCGGGGAGGGAGTAGCGGGAAAGTTGTAGAGGCGGGACGTTCCAGTCAGAGTGTGCTGTTTCAGGCAATTACAGAGCCAGATGATGATCTTCGTATGCCGCCGAACAGCCCCCCAATTGAAAAGGCAAAGATCGAATTGATACGTAAGTGGATCGATGGGGGATTACTGGAAACTTCTGCAAGTAAGTCGATGGTGAAAACGCGAGATCTGGCTTTCAAACCAGATGCAAATGTGTCTGGAAAACCTGCTGGAGAACCAGCAATGCCAGCCGATTTACCAGCGGTTCAAATTCCGAAATTGTCTCGGCCTTTTCCGGTTCTGGCGATGGATGTCAGTCCTTTTGCACCACTCGTGGCAGTGGCGGATCAGAATCAAGTCCGATTACTACAGAGTGAAACTGAGCAGGAACTGGGACGGCTGGATTTTCCAGAAGGCGAACCTCATGTGATCCGTTTCAGTCGCAATGGAGCCGTTCTGATGGTGGCTGGTGGGCGTCCTGTGGAATCTGGTCGTGTTGTGCTGTTTGATGTTGCTTCGGGAAAACGACTGGCAGAAGTTGGAGATGAAATTGATGCGGTGCTGGCAGCCGACTTGAGTCCGGATCAGCGACTTGTCGCACTTGGTGGATCGGGGCGAGTGGTCAAGGTTTATTCTACAAGCGATGGTGAATTGAAGTATAAATTGACAAAACATACTGACTGGATCACCGCAATTGCTTTCAGTCCTGATGGTCAGAAGCTTGCAACGGCTGATCGGGCAGGGGGGATTCACTTGTGGGATGCGAACAGCGGAGGCATTCTGTTAAATTTGGGGGAACATAAAGACGCAGTGCGTGCTCTTGATTGGCGGGGTGACAGTCGTCTGCTGGCTTCAGCTGGTGAAGACGGTCGTCTCATCTGGTGGGATACTGTCGATGGTTTCCCGGCGATCAATAAGGTGAATGCTCATCCGCCTCAGCGTCCTCCTGGAACCTACGGGATAATCCCCAATGGGGTGCTGGCTGCAAGATTTGACTCCGAGGGGCGGCTCGTCACATCAGGTCGCGATCAAACGGTAAGGGTTTGGGATGTCGACGGGAATGAGATTAAGAAATTTAAGCTGGAAACTGGAATTCCCTTAAGTACTGTCATTACGAATCAGGGAAAGACGGTCATCAACGGTGATTCTGAGGGTAACCTTCAATTTAATAAACTGTGAACAGAGAGAGTTCATATCGATTCAAAATTACCATTCTTATTGGGTGGAAAAACTGATAATATATCGGTACAGATGTACGGCGTGAATTCAGAATAGATCTTTGGAAACTAACCTATGAAACAGCTGCAGAAAACTTACAAAGGTTGCACCGGCTTCCGCAAAATGTCTCGAAGAAATGCGTTGCAGGTTGGTGTATTCGGGGCGCTGGGCTTATCTCTCGGCGATATGCTTCGGTTAGAAGCTGCCGGATCGGATGCCTTTACGCAGGCCTCGGGCACGAAGAAAGAGGCCAAAGCACTCAGTGTGATTCAACTGCATTTGCCAGGTGGATTTCAACAGCAGGAAGCGTTCGATCCCAAGCCGGAAGCTCCAGTGGAGATCCGCGGTTCGTTCGGTGTGACGAAAACGAAAACAGGGGATGTTCTGAGTGATAACTTCCCTGAGACAGCCAAAATTGCCGATAAAGTCACCATTCTGCGAAGTCTGGTGGGGCGTGTGCCGGATCATGGCTTAGCCACCTATCACCTATTTACGGGTTATCCCAAAACGGCAGTGATCGATTATCCACAAATGGCATCGATCGTCTCGCACGAATTGGGAAAACGTGGTGAACTCCCGCCTTATGTTGCGATTCCCAATAAGCATTCGTTTTCGGGAGGAACGGGGTTTATCAGCAGTGCTTTTGGCCCCTTTGAACTCGGTTCCGATCCGGGAGCAAGAGGTTATCAGGTTCGCGATTTTTCGATTCCCAATAATGTGACGACAGAACGTTTCCAGCGACGTTTATCTGCACGGGAAATTATCGAACAACGGCTTCGCGAACAGCAGGTCGATCCGAATACTCTGGAAACCATGGATGATTTCTACAAACAGGCTCAAACATTATTGACTTCCTCGCAAGCCCAGGCTGCATTTCAGCTGGATGAGGAATCTGAAGCTACGTTCCAGCTTTATGGTCGAGATGTTGTAGGTCTGAAAGGGCCTGATAATAAATATCACCCGAAGGGACTGGCAGAACGCTTGATTGTCGCCAGACGCCTTGTGGAATCTGGCGTGCGATTCGTTACGGTGAACTATGGCTCCTGGGATTGCCATGTCGATGTGCAGAAAAACACACTCGATCAGATGCCGGCACTGGATCATGCTATTGCGGGGTTGGTGTCGGATCTGGATCAGCGTGGAATGCTTGATTCCACTATCTTCTGGGTGACTTCGGAATTTGGTCGTACGCCCAAAGTGAATCGAGATGGTGGACGCGATCATCATGCAAGGTGTTACTCGAATCTGATTGCCGGTGGTGGTTTTACTCGCGGTCAGTTTTATGGTTCCAGTGATGCGACAGGTGCCGAACCGGGACGCGATGCCCTGCTACTTGAAGATCTGTTATTTACGATCTATCACCAGTTGGGGATCGACGCCAACAAAGAGCTTCTCGCCTTTGGAACTCGACCTATCGAGATTATTAAGGACGGTAAACTTGTGGAAGGGCTTTTGAGTTGAACAGAAACGCCATCAAATTACTTATTCTGCTGTTGTTAATCTCAGGCTCATCTCTCAATGCCGGGATGGTCAAAAATATTGAAGCCGTACGGCCCAGAATTGCGCAGTGTGGAACAACTGTGGATGTCAGTATTCAGGGGATTTCACTGGCCGATCCGCGCCAGGTTGTCTTCTATCGTCCAGGGATTAAGGCGATTAATATTCAGCCAGCCGAGAATGTGCCTCGAAGAGGGTTCGCTCACGGTGGAACAATCAAAGAGGAAGTTCGTTGCCAATTTGAAATTGCACCGGATTGCCAGCCCGGCGAGTATCCCTTTCGGTTGCTCACCGGGACCGAATTGACATGCATCGGCACCTTTCATGTCTCACCATTTCCGGTAATTGACGAAAATGAAGTCAATAATGGCTACAGCAATGACAGTCGGGAAACTGCGCTCGAAGTGGAGGGAAATGTTACGGTTCGAGGTCAATTGGGCAACGGTAGCCGAACGGACCTGGATTTTTATCGGGTGAATGGGAAAGCTGGTCAACGTGTTTCCACAGAAGTCGACTCGGCACGCCTTTCCGACAGGCATTACGGGGATTCCGAATTTGATTTAGCCGTGAGAATACTCGATGCAACAGGTCGAGTTCTGGCTGCCAATGATGACAATTCTCTGCATCTTCAGGATCCATTTGTGAGCGTTAGGCTCAGTCAGGATGGACCTGTGTTTGTGGAAGTGAAGCGATCGATCTTCGCACCGCGAGATACCTTGTATTGCGTTCATATTGGAGATTTTCCACGTCCCAAAGCTCTGTTTCCTCCGGGGGGGCAATCGGGAACTGTGCAGACGGTTCAATTGATTGGCGATCCACTCGGCAACTCCGAAGATTCTATCACTCTGAATTCTTTGGATGATGCTTCTGAGACAATAAATTATTACGGCGAATTTCCATCACCAATGAAATTCCGGAACAGTCCGTTTCCGAATCTGCTGGAGGACAACAACTCAAAAGTCACTCAAGTTGAGGCATTCCCAATTGCACTCAACGGAATCATTGAGACACCATCTGATGCCGACTCCTATGCTTTTTCAGCAATAAAGGGTCAGCGGTTGCACATACGGGTTTTCGCAGCCTCAATTGGATCGCCTATCGATGCCTCCATTAAAATTATTGCTCTCGATGGAAACGGAAATCCTGGTAAAGTCGAAATGGAACTGGATGATTCTCCGTTGCAGGATCATGACATCTTTGGCACGAGTTTTCGTGGTGGTGGAGGATTGCAGGAAGCAATCGATCCCTCATTGATCTGGGAAGCAAAACAGGATGGACAATACTTGCTGGAAATACATGACCCCAGTAGTGCGGGTGGTCCAACCGGTGTTTACAGAATCGAGATTGAACAGCCCCGGACAGTCGTGCAGACATCACTGGCGAGTGCGACATTTGACTGGACTGAGTCAACACGCGTTTCCGGTTTAGTGGTGCCACGTGGTAATCGCTGGGCAATCGATTTCAGTTTACCGAAAGGGCAATGGGATTCCATTCAAAGTGATTATGACCTGATCGCACACGGACTCCCCAAAGGTGTTCGCCTGATTTCGCCTCGAGTTCCAGCGAAAGCAACCCGCTGGCCAGTGCAGTTTGAAGCGGATGAAACAGCCGAGGTCAAGGGGGCTGTCATTACTCTTGAAGCTCGACCTGTAGATCATACGCAAGTCGTGGAAACTCGGTGCCAGCAGAACGTCCCATTCATTAATCATTCCGGCGGAAACGCCTGGCGAACGGTGGGGACAAAGCAATATATTGTCGGTGTGACCGAGCCTGCTCCATTTTCGATTGAAGTCGATCAGCCGACGGTACCGATTGTACGTGGTGGAGAATTAGCGATTCCGGTACGCATCATCCGCCATGGCGATTTCACCGGAACTGTTTCTATTCGTTGTGGAGATCTTCCACGTTTAATTTCAGTGCCACCACCCATTCTCGTGCCAGCCGGGCAAAATGAGTGTGTGCTGCAACTGGCCGCACAATCGAGTGCACCTTTGGAGTCACTACCGCTGTACATCATTGGCAGTACCGTTCGAGACGATATTGATGATTTCCTGGGCTCAGGACACATCCGCGTCTCCTCTAAAATGGTCTCGCTCGTAGTCGCTCAGCCTTACCTGGAACTGATCGCCCAGCCGGAGAGTATCCGCCGTGGCGAAGTCAAGCCGTTTGTGTGGACCGTGCGACAACTCACTCCATTCGAGGGGCAGGCTGAAATCACACTGCTGGGATTACCCAAGGGAGTAACGGTGATGCAACCAACTCCTGTGATCAATAAAGATTCTGCCGAAGCGACTTTTCAGCTTATGGCGACCGAGGAAGCTCTTTTGGGGCAGGCGGAAGGATTGATCTGCGAAGTGAAAATCCCTATTGGGCAGCAGGAGATTGTCCAACGCACCGGCAAAGGCATTTTGAGAATTGACCCTGCAAAGGTAACACCGTGAATCAGTATTTATTGTCTGCAAGTGGACTTCAACGCTCGATTGCCATTTGTCTTGTGTTGTGTTTAACAACCTTAGCATCAACGTCGATTGCTGAAGAGATCAGCTTTCGTCGGGATGTCATGCCCGTTCTGTTCCGGGCTGGTTGTAACTCGGGAACGTGCCATGGTGCTGCCCGCGGTAAGGATGGATTTCATCTTTCGCTGTTTGGATATGATCCCAAGGGAGATTATTTTCGAATCAGCGAAGAGATGATCGGCCGTCGCGTCAATGTTGCTCTCCCGGAACAAAGTTTATTGTTACGAAAAGCAACAGGCAGTGTTCCTCACACGGGGGGAAAACTTTTTGATCGTGACAGCGCGTATTATGCGACTCTGATGAAATGGATTGAAGAAGGCGCAAAAGACGATGCTGGACCTGTTCCGGAAGTCGTCGGGCTTGAACTCTCGACGGAAAGTATTGTGTTTGATCGACCTGGGTTGCAGGAAAGCATTCTAGTGACAGCTTTGGCAAGCGATGGCTCCCGGCGTGATGTCACGAATCTGGCACGTTATCACAGTAATAATGCCAGCGTGGTCGATATTGATTCCGATGGTCATATCACTGCCAGGGGCTCAGGCGATAGTCATGTGTTCGCGCGTTTCAATCGTTTCACCGTCGGTGTCGAAATTATCGTTTTGCCGTCTGCAGAGAATTTCAACTGGCCTGATCCTCCTGTCGTTAACTATATCGACCAACTTGTTTTCGACCGTTTGCAGAAACTTCGCATCGTGCCGTCGGAGCTGTGTGATGATGAAACGTTTTTACGACGGATTACACTGGATCTGGCTGGCCGAGCGCCGACAGTTGCCGAGTATGAATCATTTATGGCTGATACCTCAGCTAATAAGCGAGAACAGAAGATTGAAGCATTGTTGACTGACGATGCCTTCGCTGACCTCTGGACAACTCTGTGGGCAGAAAAATTGCGAGTCATGGGGGGCAATTATGCTCCGGTCGGCACACACATAAAGGCGGCTGATGCGTTTTACGAATGGATTCGCACACAATTGCGGAATGATCGACCGTTGAATGAATTTGTTTCCGAAATGGTGTCGGCTTCCGGGAGCAATCTGATTAATGGGCCCTCCAACATGTATACGATGCTGGTTCACGGACCAAGATTTCAGCCGAAAGCCTACGCTGCTGATTTTTCTCAGGTGTTTCTCGGAGTGCAGATTCAGTGTGCGGAATGTCATAACCACCCATTCGATCGCTGGACGATGGACGATTACTACAGCTTTGTCAGTTTCTTTTCCGGTATCAAACGTAAACCTGGGGTCGAGCCACGTGAGCAGCGAATTTACTACGATGCTTCAGTTGCACCCGCTCAACATCTTGTCGATGGACGTCCCATGCCTGCCCGCACACTCGGGGCAACCGAACCTGTTGAACACAATGGCGATCCACGTCAACAACTGGCAGACTGGCTCACTTCGGCAGACAATGAAATGTTCAGCCGAAATCTGGCTAATCGAATCTGGGCTCAACTGATTGGCAGGGGGGTGGTGGAACCCGTCGATGATGTTCGTATCAGTAATCCACCAACCAACGAACCGCTGCTCCGTGCGTTGTCCGATCATCTGGTCGATTCCGGCTTTAACCTCAGAAGTCTGGTACGCGATATCTGCAACTCGCGTGTCTATCAATTGAGTTCTCAACCGAATGATTCCAATCGGGGAGATACACGTCAGTTTTCTCATGCCCGGTTGCGACGTTTACGAGCCGATGTGTTAATGGATTCGGTCGTCACCGTGACAAATGTCCCGCGTAACTTCAGTGGATTTCCATCAGGTACGCGAGCCATAGATGTTTATCCACGTGTCGCTGGTGATACGAGTGGGCCGCACTTTGGAGATCAGTTTTTTGAAACCTTTGGTCGTTCCAGTCGAGCAACAATTTGTGCCTGCGAAACGAAATCGGAACCGACATTATCCCAATCTCTGCACATGGCAGTCGGTGACACGCTCCGGGCTCGACTTGGTGCCGGGGGACGCATCAAAAAGCTGTTAGACGCGAAAGAGTCACCTGAGACGATCATCAAGGAACTCTTTGTGCTGGCTCTTTGCCGTCAGCCCACTCCAGAAGAAATCAGTTCTCTGCAGGCTCTTATTGAGGATTCCAATAAGGATTCTGACATCTATGAAGACATTTTTTGGGGGCTGCTGAATTCTACGGAATTTGCCTTCAATCATTGAGTCATTCGAGAATTCTGTGGTTTAGGGACAACTATGATTCGCAATATAATCGTTCTTACATTTGTGCTTTCAGTGACTCAGTGTCATGCAGAGGAGATTCAGCTCTCACCAGAGCGAATCTCACTATGGAATGGGCATGCTCCGAATGGCGATGGCACATTTGAGAAGAATGATGCCTGGTTGACGTTGCATCGTCCTGAGAAACCCAGTGGGATCGCAGTCGTTATCTGTCCCGGTGGCGGCTATGGTGGGCTGGTCACCGGGCCTGAAGGTCATGGTATTGCCAAGTGGTTGAATCAACATGGAATTACTGGACTTGTCCTGGAGTATCGATTGCCCAAGGGGCGTCCCTACGTACCACTTCTGGATGCACAGCGCGCCATTCAAACGGCGCGAGCCAATGGGAAACAGTGGAAGATCAATCCGGAGAAGATCGGAATCATGGGTTTTTCTGCGGGCGGCCACCTGGCATCGACTGCTGCAACACACTTCGATCACGGACGTCAGGAATCGAAAAATCCTATCGAACGTCAAACATCTCGACCCGATTTCGCAATTTTGGTTTATCCCGTGATCACGATGGATCAATCGACCCACGGTGGTTCAAGGAGAAATTTACTTGGAGAAAACCCGACTGACGAATTGATCAATCTGTTTTCCAATGAAAAACAAGTGACTAAACAGTCTTCTCCTACCTTTCTGGCTCATGCATTAGATGACACAGTCGTCACTTCATCCAACAGTCAGGTATTCTACAAGGCTCTGCAATCGCACGATGTGCCAACTGAGTTATTGGAGTTGCCTTCCGGGGGGCACGGTTTGAATGGCTATCAGGGACCAATGTGGGATACCTGGCAAAAGCAGTCGCTGCAGTGGCTGACAACGTTGATGGAGAAAAATGGGGCGTGATAACTTGTTTGTAAGTTTATTTTTCGTCGCTCAATCCTTGACTGACAATAATCTCAAGTCTGTTGCAAATGTTTGTTCGCATAGTTGAGTATTCAAATGATTCTTACATGAGATTTAACCTTATCGCCTAACACGTCCATCCCGGAGAACTGTATTCCAGGGGAAGGTAGCTTTGAGGCAGGGATGGAAGCGGGTTGGGTAAATTCAAAATCCACTCAGGCAGCATAAAGCGACATGGAAACCTGAAAGAGGAGTTGGTACGATTTGACGACGGAAGGTTGTCTACGCATTTGGCTGAACGTTACATCATAAGGCATCCAGACACAGATTTCTATAATTAACATGTTAGTGCGTTCATCTCAGAGTTGTTGCTGAAACCCTATGTCTGACGAAATTCCTGTGTCATCACCAGCAGAGAGAGAGCATGGCTCCATTTCACAGGAGTTGCCATTGAATGGATCATCAACTCTGAATGATCCCTCTGAGATGACTTACTACGGTCGTCGTTCAGTCTGGCAAAGCATTAATCCAGGTGAAATTTGGCGCTATCGAAATCTCATCTGGCAATTTGCCCTGAGGGATTTAAAAGTTCGCTATCGGCAAACCGTCATTGGTGCGTTGTGGGCAATTATCCAACCTGTCGTCACGATGCTCGTCTTTGGTTTGCTCTTTTCCTCATTGGATGGCAAACCGACACGCAGTGGGGTGCCTTATGCAATTACCAGCTTATGTGGCCTGATCCCCTGGCAGTTTTTCGGTGCATCCGTGATCGCAGCCACGCAATCGATCTCCAGCAATGCACAGCTTGTACAAAAAGTCTATTTCCCCAAAATTTTACTACCTCTGTCAGCTCTACTCCCTCCGCTGGTCGACATGGGAATTGCTTCCTGCGTACTGATCTGCCTGATGTTTTGGTTTGGTGTCGTCCCTAACCTGGCGGTCATTACGATGCCAATAATTTTGCTGGCTCTCTTTTTGACAACGCTCGCATGTTCTTTTTGGCTTTCTTCCATCAATGCAATCTATCGGGACGTACAATACGTTGTTCCATTTATAATCAGCATTGGACTTTTGATCAGTCCTGTGACTTATGAATTGCCAGCTGTTGCCGAAAGAATGTCTCCTGCGATAAAATTCATCTATTGTTTAAATCCCTTTGCTAACCTGCTGATGGCGACCCGCTGGGCGATACTGGGAACACCATTTCCGGACATACTTCCGATGCTGGCTTCATTCTTGCTTATGGGTGGGATATTTGTTGGAGGAGTTATATATTTCGGAAAAACGGAACGAGTTTTTGCCGATCGCGTATAAAAAAAATGGACGTTCAAAATTTGAAACTCAATTACTTAATTAGAAATTAGATGAGTAACGTGGCATTACGAGTCGAAGGGCTCGGAAAAAAATATCGAATCGGAACTCACCAACCGTACAATCGCCTTTCGGAGGCCATGACGGGATTGGGGAAATCTGTAATTAGCTTGCCACACAAGATGATCAATAAATCTAAGGCAATTCCTCAAAACGCAGCTCCGTCCGAGAATGAATTCTGGGCCTTAAAAGACATCAATTTCGAAGTCAAGGAAGGCGATGTCGTCGGCATTATTGGACGAAACGGAGCCGGCAAAAGCACTCTGCTGAAGATCCTCTCGCGAATTACCGAGCCAACCCAAGGCCGATTTGGGGTCCGGGGACGAATCTCATCCCTGCTCGAAGTTGGCACAGGATTCCATCCCGAATTGACAGGCCGTGAAAACATCTATCTGAGTGGTTCAGTTCTAGGTATGACCCGCGCAGAAATCAAAAGCCATTTCGACGAAATCGTCGATTTCTCCGGCGTCGAAAAATTTCTTGATACGCCGGTCAAACGCTACTCAAGCGGCATGCAAGTTCGGCTCGGCTTTGCAGTTGCTGCTCATTTGAAATCGGAAATTTTAATTATCGACGAAGTGTTGGCTGTTGGTGACATCGAATTCCAGAAAAAATGTATGGGGAAAATGAGCGATGTGGCCCATGGGGGACGAACTATTTTGTTCGTTAGCCACAATATGGCAGCGATCAGTCGATTATGCAATAAAGCAATTTTGATTAAAGAAGGGAACATGGTACTAAGTGATACCACCGAGAACGCAATCAAGTGTTACCTGAATGTCAATGAAGAGGCATCTTCTAATGAATTGATATGGGATAAAGGAAGTAATTATCCAGGGAATGATGATGTTCAAATCACTAAATTTGGAATCTCAAATACGGGAATGAACAGCAATCAGATTTCAATCGACTTCCCTGTTCAATTCAGCATCAACTATCGACTGAACCACTCGGGGATGTGTTTGTCTAGTGGAATCGTCTTAAGCAATATGAATGGAGAAATTGTACTTACGTCTGCAAATAGACATTCCGCATCTATTGCAGAGGATAAGTACTTCAATATTCCATTGGAAACGGGCGACTATATAGCGACCTGTAATATTCCAGCTAACTTGCTCAATGCAAATCAGTATTATGCAATTGCCAGGATTTATCAGGACATTACAAATGTCATAGCAGAAACTCCTCCAATTTCATTCAACGTCACTGATTCCGGTTCCATGCGGAAAGAGTTCTTAGGTGAGTGGGCTGGAATCATACGGCCAAGGTTAGACTGGGAGACCAGGGTCGTCTGTTGAATATGGGTGATAAAAGATATTATTAGATACACTGATTCAGGATTGAAATCAGTTTCAGTATATATTAATTAATTGAAATGTATAAAATAACTATGAGTGAATGTATGATTCAATATTATCAAAATTTGGGGCAAGACTTCCAAGAATATGCGGCAAATAAAAAAGAGATATATACGCATAACAAGCCTTTTCCGCATATTGTGATTGACAATTATTTTTCAGAAGAAGTACTGGATTCCTTGCTCGAAGAATTTCCCGATCCCGAATCGAACGTGTGGCATTCGTCAAATCAGGAAAGTGTACAGATTAAGCTGAGATCGAATTGGGAGAATAATGCACAGGTGCCCAAGCATACTTATGAAATGATTAATTTTCTGAACTCGGGAGATGTCTTGCGAAGTTTGTCAGAACTGACAGGCATAGAAGGGTTAATCGCCGATCCATATCTTACTGGAGGGGGATTAAATTGTATTTTGCCTGGAGGACAATTAGCAGTTCATGCTGACGGAAACTGGCATGATTTGATGAAGGTTCATCGTAGAGTAAATTTGATATTATTCCTGAATAAGAATTGGCAAACAGAATGGAATGGTCAACTCGAATTCTGGGATGAAAAACTTGAAAACTGCGAAAGAAAGATCGATCCAATATTTAATAGAATTGTTGTGTTCACAACGCATGACTATACATTTCACGGACATCCAGCCCCATTAATGTGTCCGCCAGGAGAAAGTAGGAAGTCGCTTATTATGTATTATTATACAAGTTATCCACGTCCGCAGGAGCAAACATCAAGTAGTGGTGTGCACCGGGCGGAATGGAAAATTACACATGATGGTGGCGTGTATAAGCCGATTGGATAGACTGTCATTGTTAAGTATTATGATCGGATATACTAGTTGAAGTGTATTGTTCAATTGCTCGGCATATTTATCTATATGTATTATAAAGTATTTGAATCAAGTGAAAATATTAATTATCGGTTCAACGGGAATGCTAGGGCATGCTCTGGTGCGTAAATGGCATCGGAAATATGATTTGGCTGTGACGACGCGTCTATGTAAGGAGGAAGCCTTGCAGCTGCTGAGTGTTCCAGATGATAATGTTGATATGTATGATCATGTAGATGTCAATGAGATCGATCGGATTGAGGATATTGTGAGTCAAGTACTCCCCCAAAATGTGATCAACTGTGTGGGAATTGTAAAGCAAGATGATCTGTCGTCAAAAGCCATACCATCAATACGAATCAACTCACTCTTTCCTCATTTACTAAATTCGATCTGTGAAAAGTATAACTCTCGATTGATTCAAATCAGTACAGATTGTGTGTTTTCTGGCAATAAAAAACGTCCCTATGCTGAGCTCGATATTCCTGATCCGATTGATTTGTATGGTCGCAGCAAGTTGCTTGGAGAAATTCAAGAACGTGGTTTGACTCTGAGAACGTCCATAATTGGTAAAGAGCTAATACATAAACGTGGTTTGCTTGAGTGGTTTTTTATGCAGGAAGGTCAAACTGTCAAGGGATACAAAAATGCCTTGTTTAGTGGTTTTACTACGACCGAGTTTGCTAATGTGTTATCGCTAATCGTAGATAAACATTATGATATGAATGGGGTGTGGCATGTTTCGTCAAATCCCATTTCAAAGTATGAACTCTTAGTGCTTATTAATCGGATATTTCAATTGAACGTGACTGTGGAGTCTGATTCGGAATATTCCTGTGACCGTAGGCTATGCAGCGATAAGTTTCGAAAGGCAACTCGTTACATTCCCCCTGGTTGGAATGAGATGCTTCAAGTCATCAAAGACGAAATAGATAAGTAGGAAGTATAGAATGTTAACTGGTAGAAGAGTATTGATTACAGGGGGGACAGGATCGCTTGGTAAGACGTTGGTCAAGCGGATTTTGACTGGTGAGTTGGGGCGTCCAGAAAAAATTACTGTTTTCTCAAGAGATGAAGCAAAGCAGCATGACATGCGGAATGAATTGTCCGAGCGACACGCAGCCACGGATGAGGTTGTCTTC
>DOCI01000326.1:36611-41228 GCA_003503535.1 Planctomycetaceae bacterium | reverse complement strand
ATATACGTGATTATGATTCCGTTTGTAGTGCTATTCGCAGATGTGATGTAATTTTTAATGCTGCTGCGATGAAGCAGGTTCCAACATGCGAGTATGTACCAGGTGAAGCAGTTCTGACAAATGTCATGGGGGCGAATAATATTGTCCGGGCAATCAGTAATCTGAATTTGAAAGTAGAGGTCGTTGTTGGCATTTCAACTGATAAAGCTTGTAAGCCTGTCAATGTGATGGGGATGACAAAATCAATTCAAGAGCGAATATTTATCACTGGGAATTTGGAGTGCAAAAATACAAGATTCGTTAACGTTCGCTATGGAAATGTATTGGCCTCGCGTGGATCGGTAATTCCATTTTTTCATCAACAGATTCTTAAAGGGCGTGCAGTTACAGTCACAAGCAGGGAAATGACCCGCTTTCTATTAAATTTGAATTCTGCTGTGGATGTTATCATTGAAGCTGTGCAATCTGGCAAGCCCGGCGAAACTATTATTCCGATCGTTCCGTCTGCAAGAATGATTGATTTGGCAGAGGCGTTAATCGGAGATCGAAAGAATCCTATCGAAATAACTGGTGTCAGGCCTGGTGAAAAAATCCATGAAATTCTTATTTCAGAAGAAGAGGCCCACCGGACCTACCGTCGTAATGAATACTATGCAATAAAGCCGATGTTGCCAGATTTGAACAGTAATCCTGAAGTCTTATTGAATGAAATATCAAAAGAATACAGTTCGGCAGATAGTCCTATGACAAAAGATCAACTGGCCAAACTCCTTACTGAAAATTGTTTGTTGGTTGATCAGTCGCGCCCGCCTGAATTGGAAATGCTTCAATGAGAGTTGTTACGATTCTTGGGACAAGGCCTGAAATCATCCGCCTGAGTTGTATAATTCCTCGGCTGGATGAATTTTGCGATCATACGATAATACACACGGGCCAGAATTACGACCACAAGCTGAATGAGATCTTCTTTGACGAATTGGGGGTTCGTAAGCCAGATTACATCTTGGATTCAAGAGGTACATTTGATGAGCAATTTGCCACTATAATTGTTGAATGCGCACGGATTCTACGGGAGATCATGCCTGATCGTGTGCTGATTCTAGGTGATACAAATAGTGGCATGAGTGCAATCGCTGCAAAAAAACTAGGGATTCCAGTCTACCATATGGAGGCAGGAAATCGATGCCATGATGATCGGGTCCCAGAGGAAGTCAATCGCAAAATAATTGATGCCTCAAGTGATGTGCTCCTTCCTTATACAGGTAGAAGTCGAGATAATCTCATCCTCGAAGGAGTACCATTAAATAAAATTCATGTGACTGGAAATCCCATTTATGAAGTGCTCGAAAAAAATGAACAACGTATTGGCAATTCAGATATTCTCTCTAAGTTAGGGCTGAATGTTGGAGACTATATAATTGTAACATGCCATCGTTCAGAAAATGTTGATAACTGGTCAAGATTCGAGACGATATTGTCCTCCA
This sequence comes from Planctomycetaceae bacterium, assembly GCA_003503535.1. Classification (GTDB taxonomy): domain Bacteria; phylum Planctomycetota; class Planctomycetia; order Planctomycetales; family Planctomycetaceae; genus Rubinisphaera. The sequence continues at coordinate 39,744 of DOCI01000326.1, read as the reverse complement.
TTAAGTCTGTTTCGCGGATTTACAATAAGAAAGTTATTATCAGCACGCATCCACGGATGCGTTCAAGGCTTGGTTCGACTGAGGAAGTGGTAAGTTCAGAAATTCAATTTCATGAACCGTTCGGATTTTTTGATTTTGGATCGCTACTTCGCAATTCATTCTGTGCGTTGACTGATAGTGGCACTGTACAAGAGGAATGTGCAATTAAAAATGTACCGTGCGTAATACTTCGCGATAGTACTGAGCGGCCGGAGCTAATTGAGTTAGGGTGCGGTATTCTTTCGAGTTGTATAGAGCAAAATATCATCAATGCAATCTCGATAGTGACTTCGCATCAGGAAGATTCTGCTTCGGTGCCAGAGGAATACCTGAGGAGTAATGTCTCGTCGATTGTATCAAAAATTATATTAGGGTATTCACCTTAAAATGTTGAAGTGGTTGAAATGGAAGAAAAAAGAATGCCATTCCAGAGTTCAGTGGTTTTATCTGCCTGGATCGGACTATAACTCCCATTTTCACATCTATTATGAATGGGTTCGGACTGCAAATGATAATGGTGTTCCAATACAGCTTCTGTATATTACCCCCTACTCAAGATACAAGGAATTTAAGCAAGATTTCTTAAGTCGCTCTCGATTGCCTAATGTGCGAGCGGTTGTTCTTCCGAATTTCAAATATGGAAGAATGCTAACTATGTATCTTCGCTATGTGACATGGAATAGCTCAACAGTCATTCATGCCCGTCATTTTAATATAGATGCATTGAAGGGGCTTCGGGTTCGGATGAATGGTCGATTGAGGATATTGTATGAGCTTGAGGGCGATATTGTATCCGAGGTTGAATTTCTTCGAGAAAACCCTAATCCTTACACAAGCTACGAGAAGATAATGACTGGGAATGGATATCTGGATAATCAGAGGTCGATTGTTGAAAACTGTGATATGTTGTCATTAGTGTCGAATGGTTTTAAGGCTGTAGTAGAAAAGAGATATAATGGATTGATTGCGTCGGATGATATTGTAGTACTGCCGACTGGTGGCAAGGCATATGAGAATCATAGATTAGATAAGTCAATTCGTAATCAGATACGCAAGGAATATGGATTCTCTGATAAGTACATCGTGAATTACACGGGTAATGTCTTTTATACGTGGGCGAATTTCGACAGGTGTCTTGAGGCATTTCTTTTGATCAAAAAAAATATTGCTGTGAACTCTCACTTTCTGGCAATGGTTCCGGAAGCAGATCATGAAATTGCGAGAAAATATTTTGAAGACTATTCTATTACGCCTGAAGAATATACTTTGATTGAAGTTGATAGTGAGAAGTTGAAGGATATGCTGTTGGCTTCAGATGTTGGCCTGCTCTTAAGGCCAGAGCACATTAGTATGCTTTGCGGCTCACCGGGAAAGTTCTGTGATTATGTATCTTCTGGATTGCCTGTGTTGATGAATACCTATGCAGGAGATTACTCTGGTATGGTTTTGAGAGATGGATTGTTCCCCTTAGTGCAAGATATAAAGAGTGACTCAGATATCCTGGAGTGTGTCCAGGTATTGTATAAATATACATGGGAGCAGAGGTTAGGGATTGTTGAGTGGGCAGAAAAAAATATCATGACAAGGGTTTATGCTGACGAGTATGTATCGGTTCTTTCTAAACTGGCAACAAGTACAAGAAGTTCTTTGGCTTAGTATTGTTGCTGAGATTGTCATGGTCTATGAAGAATAAGGGAATGGGCAGCAGGCTCTAGGGGGCATAGTCTTGTAAGTGCATAGGGTTGTGTGTTGTAATTAATAAGTATTCTGAATATCGTGTTATAAGTGTGCTTATGCTATGTTGTGCATATGATGTGTGTATGGGTATGGCGTGTTAGGTTGTGGACGGGGAGAGACGTATGTTTATTGCTGAATTTCAAATATGAAATATGCATTTGTTTTTTATGACCATCTTGGAAATCATTCCGGGCCGATAGTGAATATGTATCGTTTGCTTCCGGAATTGGTCCGAAGAGGTCATCAAGTGACCGCGTTAATACTTTACAGTGGCGATTATTCTCCTGCAGAGGAACATTTAAGCAGCGTTGGTGTCGTTTGCAAAACACGATCCAGAATTGGGCAAACGCAATCAGAAATTCGCTGGATTCTTAAGCAATTCAATATAGTTCAACCAACGATAATTGTTTCCAATTTGGTTCCATCGGCCTATTATGCGTCCCGATGGGCAAAGCAATGTGGAATGATTACCCTCGCAACAGTCCGTTCGGATCATCCCTTTCACAGGGCGATCGTTGAGCAGTTCTGTGCATTAAAAAATGTATGGCAGCTATCTGGAGTCGTCTGTGTGAGCAGAATTCTTTTAGATAAAATTTCAGAGATTCTGCCTGACAAATACCCGAGATGCGTAATTCCGTCCGGCGTTCCTGTACCTGAGGTACCTATTGCTGGGCATACTGAATTTCGATTAGTTTATCTCGGTCGGATGGAAGAAGAAGCCAAACGGATATCACTTGTTATGGAGTCGTTCAAGGCTGTCGCAAAAGCATTTCCGGATGTTCGGTGTCAATTGATTGGAAGTGGAAGATATGCAGATGATGTCAAAAATTATATTGAAAATGAAAATCTGGAAAAACGTATAGAATATACTGGTGCTGTTGATCAGTCTTTCATCTCGGATTCATTAAAGGGAGCCTCTGCAATAATACTCCTCTCCGAATACGAAGGACTTCCTGGAGCGTTAATGGATGGGATGGCTTGTGGTCTGGTACCAATCGTCAGTGATATTCCTGGAGGAGTTTCCGAACTTATTCAACATGAAGTCAATGGAATGGTTGTTGAACCGACACCAGATTCGGTTGTTGCCGCTGTTATGCGGCTAAAGTCTGAGTCTGGCTTATTGGAGCGGCTTTCTGTGAGTGCTCGAACTACGATTCTAGAGAAATATTCTCTGCAGGCAGCAGCGGATCGCTGGGAACAATTCGCTGAAGAATTAGTATCAGCACAAGGTGATAAACCCATAAAGCGAATTCGAATACCATTTTGGTTCAATCTACCACCAGTCCATCCAGCGATGGCTGTAGAGGATCGACGATATCCTCCATTTCGCGAGTGGATTTCTCCCTGGTATCGGAGA
>DOCI01000326.1:15599-36501 GCA_003503535.1 Planctomycetaceae bacterium | reverse complement strand
GTATCGGAGAATATTTCCACGACAGCCATGATGTAAAAATCTGCTAACTTATTTCTTGCTTAATTTATTGAAGCAGGGGATCAAGATATGTTTTCACCGCATCGTAATCAGGGCGAATTTTCAGGGCGGCTTGGTACTCTTGAATTGCTTCTGGGATTAAGCCGAGGTAATGACAGGACATGCCAAGATAAAAGCGGGTGGCTGCGTCAGCTGGATAACAATTCGCTGTTTCGCGAAGTAATTGCTGAGCTTCTGCATACTTCCCTTGTGCGAGTAGTACGACTCCTTCAGTACGGTCGATTCTTGGGTCATGAGGAGTTTTGGTTCGGATATCTTTCAGAATTTCCATCGCTTTATCAAACTCGCCACGGCTGGCCAACTCGCGGGCTGTTTGCTCGTAAGGGGGGATGTCGAACTCGGCTTGAATTGGGATCTGTAGATCGGGATCTCGCTGAGAATCCGTATCTGTTTCATCAACTGATTTTATTTCAGTATTAATTCTGCTTTGCAGATTATGAATACGTTGTAATGAGAGCTGGTGGCTGGGGTCGATTTCCAAGGCAATTTGATAGAATTCAAGTGCGGTTAAGAGTTCTCCTGTTTTTTCGAGGATGTAACCTAGATTGTAGCGTGGTATTGCAGAGTCGGGGCGAAGTGCAACAGCTGTTGTCAGATAACGAATGGCTTCCTGGCTGGCCTGATTGGGGTGGCAGCAGTTCAGTGCAATACCCAGATAATGATTGACCCAGAATTCGTGTGGATTGGATCGCTGGGCAATTTTCAGGCAACGAATGGCATGGTCCCGTTGATCGAGAGAAAATAGGGAACCACTCAGGAGAATCAAGCTGGAAGCTCTTTGTGTGCTCAAATTTGAATCATTTGCAAACTTAATTAATGTCTGCAAATCATAGTTTTGGACTGCTTCTCGAAGTTGTTGAGCCCATGGGTGAGGATTAAAATTCTGCAGAGTATCTCCCAGCCATTTTGAGGTTTCGCCGCCGCATGTTAAAGAAATGATTTGCTCGGCTTGATTGAGAGGTCGAACTTTCAGCTGAATGATTGTACCAGGAGGGCGATTCAGAAGATGATATGCTTCAGTAAGAGTTAACCCTGGGAATGATAGCCAGCTTCCATCTTCGGCCAGTATCTCAAGGAGCTCGTCTCCCTTGTTAAGAAGGCCGCTTGACTCTGCATTTCCAAGAGGAACAAAATTAGCAACTGTGCATTGTGCGGGATTGAGTTGAAGATAAATCCCCGGTCCGACAGGGGATTCGTTCATCCAGCATTCCAATGCTTCGACGATATCCGGATGTAAACATAATGGTGCACTGGAGAGAATTTCAGCTGCTTTTGCTGGTGAAGTTTTGTCAGGATGGATTCCGAATTCAGCAAACAGATCTTTAAATTGGTTAATCGTATGAGTGGAAACGCTCATTCCGGAGTTAATGTTTTCCGTCTCCATCGAAATCGGCTGGTTGCGGGCGCGATCAATTTCATTGACCAGTTGCATGGCCCGTTGGGATTGACCATTTCTTTTTAAGGCCTGATTATTTAGAGCGATGAGTTCGGTCAACTCAGGTGTTTCGATTAGCAGATCCTGAGCCTGTTCGAGATCCGATTGGGCACTCAGTAAATGATCGTGAATGTTTTTGCGGTCCTGTCCGGCATCTTCCATGTGAGAGTTGGCTTTGATGTGTAACGTATGGACCGCTTCTGCAATTCGTGAAATGCGGGCGGATTCGACTTGGATTTCCTGCAGTTTCATATAGCCGATGGTTCCGCCTGCCAATAGGATTGTCAGGCAGACGAGTGTGGAGGCAATAACGGCTGTGGAGTTTCTGCGAACGAACTTTTTAAGCCGATAAGACAATGCAGGAGCCACAGCTTTGACGGGCTTCATCTCAAGATAACGTTCCAGGTCATCAGCAAAGTCGTAGGCGTTGGCATATCGTTCGCGACGATCGGGTTGAATTGACCGAAGGATGATCCAATCCAGATCAGCCGGTAGGCGCAGCAGTTGAGAAGGACTGAGTTTTAACTGATCTGCGACCTGCAATTGCTGGTCTCGACTAAACTTGCGAATCCTCAATCGAGGGCGTTCCGGTTCGAGTGATGCTGCGAGCTTGAGTGCAACAATTAAACTGGATGGTTTGTAATGTTTGTAGTCGACAGGAGTCGTGTCAGTGATCAATTGATAGAGAGTTGCACCAATTGCAAACACATCCGTACGGGAATCGATCGGTTGGGCCAGGGCCTGTTCGGGGCTCATGTAGGCAGGAGTGCCGATCACTTCTCCATCACAGGTTTTTATCAGAGAGTCAGCTGTCTCTTCGTCCAGAATTTTAGCAATACCGAAATCGATAATCTTGATCACCGGTTGCAGGTCGCCGTCTGCGACAAGGATGTTGTCCGGTTTGAGATCACGATGGATGATTCCCTTGCCATGTGCATGATGCAAAGCATGACAAATGCGAGTCACCAGTTTCAGACGATCAGAAATGGGAAGTCGGCGGACATTACAGTACTGAGTGATGGGTAGTCCGTTGCAGAGTTCCATGATGAAATAGGGATCGCCGGAAGGTGTCGTGCCTGCATCGAATACCTGAGCAATTTCCGGATTCACCAGTTGAGCCAGCGTTTGTTTTTCCTGATTGAATCGACTGAGGATATGCGGATTTGCGTCACTGTGTTTGATGACTTTCATCGCAACGGTGCGTTTGACAGGAGCAAGTTGCCGGGCTCGATAGACAGTACCCATTCCTCCAGAGCCGATTTTGGCTTCAACGATATAATTTCCGAATCGCTTGCCGATCAGGGAGCGAGTGCTGTTTTCCAGCCGTCGCCCACCTGCATTCGTAACATTTTCAGCTGTGTTTTCAGCTTCCCAATGAGTATTATCGATATCGTGCCTGGCGACATGCGGGAGTTGGTTGAGTTGGAAGTCGAGGTCAATAGTTTGCAAGTTCTCTTTGGGCGGATCAGATTGTGACACGATTTCGCCCCTCGTTCTTGGAGCGATATAGTTTTGCATCTGCGATTGCAATAAGATCAGTATCCGGTTGTAAAGTATCCTGGCTGAGAGATTGCATATTGGAGACACCCAGGCTGATCGAGACTGTGATTGTGTCACTTTCGCAATCAAATTTAGTCTCTGAAATGACCGCTCTGCATCGTTCTGCAATCGTTGCGATCTGTTCGATATTGAGTTCGGGGATCAATAGTGTAAACTCTTCCCCACCGTATCGAGCAAAAGTGACGTGAGACTCGATCACGCTTCGTATTCGTTGAGAAACTTCACGAAGTACCTGGTCTCCAGCGAGATGTCCGTAAGTGTCATTTATCGATTTGAAGTGATCGATATCGAACATGATTAGCGAGAGTGGGCGATTGGTGTTGATCGAACGAAGTGTTTCACGTTTGAGGATGTCCAGAAATGCGCGCTTGTTGGTGGCTCGGGTCAATCCATCCTGAGTCATCATATCGTAAACGGCTTCGTAGTACTGGGCTTCCGTTTCATCGTTGGAGAGCAATTTGAAAATGTACGATCCGACCGAAATTCGATCGCCGGGACGAATTTCTGCCTTTTCAACGTCTACGCCGTTGAGGAAAGTGCCATTGGTACTGCCAAGGTCTTGCAGATAGCACGTCCCATTTTGGAAAGAAATTGACGCATGTTCGCGGGATATGGAATCATCGTGCAGAATGAGTTCGGCAGTGTTTCCACGACCAATTTTCAAGCCGCTTTCTGGAATGTCGATCAGTCCGGTATTGATTTGAACCGGATGTATCTGAAGCAGTTTTCCTGGACCGTTCGATTTGGGAACGGATGTGTTATTCTTGCTCGATACGGTGGCTTGCCAGATGTTGGTCATCGTTGCGATCCAGACAGTTTTATCGATGATGAATACGGGGTCTGACTGAATTGTAGGTTATTGATTCATGCCCGCGTAGGGTTTCTTTGCGAAAGAGCTTCTGGCCAGGACAGTGTTATCGATTATCGCAATTATGCAGCCGATTCCGTTCAGTGAAATGCCAGGATCGTCTGTTTGGACTCGTGAATTGTCGAAGTGTAAAATTATTTGCGGAATAGACCGTATTCCTGCAATCTGTTTGTATCACAATTTATTATCTGCAATTGCCAGGGACTGTATGTCGATGAGCCTGATCAAAACGATGATCTGTCGTGGACTACTGATTCTACTCACTCAATTTTCAGTACCGTTGGCTGGAATCATCTGTTTTGCTGGTGAGGAACCTCCGAATATCGTTTTTATTTTAGTTGACGATTTATCATGGAGTGATCTCGGCTGTTATGGAAACAGGATTCACGACACGCCTAATATTGATCGGCTGGCCCGTGAAGGAATGCGCTTTACTCAGGCTTACGCTCCCGCACCAATTTGTTCTGCATCGCGTGCTGCAATTATGAGTGGTAAGTTTCCAGCCCGATTGCATTTTGAATTTGTAACGAAAAACTCGGCTGGTCAACAGGACCTGTCGGTGCCTCTGCAGTCTCCACCATTTACACTCAACCTGCCGTTGGAAGAACAGACGATTGCCGAAATCTTGTCTGCAGTTGATTACGAAACAGGTTTCTATGGGAAATGGCATATCAGTCAGCATCATGACGGATATCTGGGCTGGTCGCCGACTCATGGCCCTTTACAGCAGGGGTTTTTGACTGGTGCAGGAGACTTCGGGGCTCATCCTTACAGCTACCGTCAGAACAACATTCGTGACCAACCAATTCCAACTGGCAAATATCCAGTTGATACGTTGACTGAAAAAGCAGTCAATTTCATCAACAATCATCGTGACAAACGATTTTTTCTCTATTTATCGCATTACTTCGTGCATGATCCGATCCACAGTCGTTGCGAATGGCTGGTCGAGAAATATCGCAATAAGCTAGCAGGAATCGGACCAGAGTCTCGGGCGTCTTATGGTGCGATGGTGGAAACTCTAGATCATTTGATTGGAGAGTTATTGCAGTCTTTGGATGATGCCAGGATTGCCGACCGAACGCTTGTCGTATTCATGTCTGATAATGGGGGCCATCCTAACTATACAACAAATGAGCCGAATCGAGGCAGCAAATGGAATCTGTACGAAGGAGGCATACGAGTGCCTTTCATTGTCCGGTGGCCGGGTGAAGTAACTCCCGATACAACCTGCGACGTTGTTGTACACGGTTGTGATTTATTGCCAACATTTGCTGAGGTCTCAAATCGTAAGGCGCCATCAGGAACGTTGGATGGTGTCAGCTTATTGCCATTGCTTGACAATCCTCAATCGGTTTTGAATCGTGAGCAACCGCTTGTGTGGCACTTCCCTTATTATCATCCCGAGAAAAAGTTTGCCCAGTCGCCTGCGGAAATTGGAGTTGGAGATTTCATGACCAGCCAGACACGTCCCCATGCAGCTATTCGGCAGGGGCACTACAAGCTGCTCCACTTTTTCGAGGATGATCGAGTTGAGTTATACAATCTGATGAAAGATCCCAGTGAAGCCAGGAATCTCGACCGGAAGGAGCCAGTAAAATCACGTGAACTTAAAAATCAACTCAGCGATGCTCTGTTGAAGCTCAATGCGAGGCTTCCCACTAAACGAGTCATCGCAGAGTAAGCATAGTGATACGTCTAACGGAAGATATGCGTGATCTGCTGAATTCCAAAGTCGAATGAAACACTGCTGGGCAAGCCAGCAGTGGCACACGTCAAATGACATATATTGATAGAAATCGCATTCGGAATTTCCACATATTTAGTCGACTGGTTATTCGGCTTGCATCAGATAGGTTAGCAGGTCGGCCATCGATTCTTGACTGATCTCTTTTTCCAGCCCTTCCGGCATCAGCGACATTCCCGTGCTGCGAATGTCTTCGATTTCAATACGTCGTATTTGAGTTTCCTTTCCTTCGGCTCGCTTCAATGTGAGAGTCGTTGCATTTTGAGAGGAAAGAATTCCCGTATGAGAACGGCCGTCATCAGTGATGATTACGTAATTCAGATATTCGGGTGTTACTTCGCGGTTGGGATCGAGAATGTTAATGAGGATGGCCATTTTTCCACGATTCCGGAACGAAGCCAGATTGGGGCCAATCGCCTGACCTTTGCCTTCGAGTCGGTGACAACTCGAGCAGTTTTTTTCAAAGATCACCCGGCCCTTGTCAATACCACCAGATTCGTTGAGCACTGGTTCATAAGCAGTGACAATGCTTGCGCGTGGTGTACTGCTGACTCGCTTTTTCAGCTGATTGGAAATATCTCGAACTTCGGCAGTCTCGGATTGCGCCAGTATCTGCAGTGTACTCAATGAAATCGTTGAGATTGGTAATTTTTCCTCATTCAACGCAGTTAAGAGCGAGACTGTCCATGGATCGCGACTCAATAAAATATCGACAGCCGTCTTACGGAGTTTGGGGCTGAGACTTTCCCAGTTGGACAGCAGAAAACTGTCGAGTTTTGAATCGGCCTGACCAGCAAGTACTGACAAAGCAGCTGTCTGGATTTCGTCCGGTTCCCGGGGATCAATCAGATTCATCAGCCGTTGGTGGTCTTCAGAATCGGAAGAGATCGCTAACAATCGAATCGCATCGACGCGTTTCTGGACTGTGAGTGTTTTATCATCTGTCTGTAAGCGGGCTGTTACGAGGAGATCATCGAGCAACTTTTGCAATTCGCCTTGCCCCATTGAGACACCGCTGCGATCAAGTCGTCCCTGAGCAGCAGATTTAACCAGATAACGCTGCAGCAATTCCTGCTTGACCGCGGGTGAGAGAGCAGTCTCGTCTGTGGTTAATTTTACAAGAGTCGCCAAGTGCGTGGGATCGGGTTGATTGGCCATTAAAGTGACTAGTTCATCGATGACCTTTTTGGCTGATGTGGTTGTCACAAACTGAGATTCGTTTGCCAGTTGCTTGAGCACAAATCCGACTTGATCACCGATTGAGGTGAACAGTGCAAAACGAATCCACTCATTATCACCATGAGATTTCAGGAGTTTCGTAATCAGCGGCGTTCGCCATGTCGTTGAAAATTCTCCGAGCGTGAAAGCAAGTTGGAAGATGACTTCAGGATCCTGATCATCGATGCATTGTTCCAGTTTTTGCTTAACCAGGGCATTGTTGGCAAATTGTTCAGCGTACATTATGGCGTGTCGCCGTACTTGTGGATGCGGATCGTCGATTTTTTCAGCCACAATGTCTGGAGTTAGCAGTGATAGTCCATCCAGGGTTGCCAGTGCGTGCATACGTCCGAGAGCGGAATCGCCACTCGCAACTTTGATCAATTCATCACGTACAGACTGATCCTGCCGTTCGAACAACAATCGGCTGGCTGTCTCCCGGTGCCATGAGTTTGGGTGCTGCAGTAAATCCACTAATTCCTTTGACGAGAGTTGGTTTACAGCCGGTCGTGAAGGCTGGGTATATCCCTCAGGGACAAGGCGATAGAGCCGACCGCGATCGCGGCCGCTTGTCAAATCCAGATGTTGTTTGATCATTGGTGGTAGGCTTGCAGGATGCTCAATCACTTCGCGGTACATATCCAGAATGTGTAAGGCTCCATCGGGACCGTTTTCAAATTGAACCGGTCGAAACCAGATATCGCTGGAGGTCAATAATTCTGAGTGATCATCGATTCTTGTTCCGTGAAAGAGCACGCCATCCGGAATGAGTCGTTTGCGATGCACGATATTACTTCCGACGTCTCCAATAATAGCTAGCCCCTGATCCTCTTTCGGCCAGGCATCTCCTCGATAGATTGTCACTCCAGTGGACCCGGTGAAATATCCGGCAGGCTTTCCGCCTCCCTCAACAACGCCTTTCACTGCTCCTGAAACACGCAGGCGAGTACGGACAATCCGCCAGGGTTCGACTGGGCTGGATCGAAATACGGGAGCTTGTCCTCCATCATCAGCGATACTCTTACGGGAATTGGGTGCGGTCAAATAAGGATTCCGGGCAGCGTATCGATCATCGTAAACGACCATCTGCAGGTGATCGCTGTTTGAGCAGACAAACTTCCGACCCCAGTCATCAAAACTCATTCCGTGTTGTGCACCACCGCTCTCTGATTGGATCTCGTAAGTCTCAGGATCGAAAGAAAAATCGCGCCCACGCAAATTGACGGCTGCGGATTCTGGCTGATCGGGCCGTCGTACGAGTCCTCCGGATGAACTGGCCGCTCCATGAATTCGATTATCGAGTCCCCAGCGGAAACAGTTGAGTAGACCTTGAACATTGGTTTTACCAAAACCCGTAAAGACAATTTCCTTGAGATCGGCTTTGTGATCGCCGTTCGTGTCTTTGAGGTAAAAGATATCCGGTGCAGCGCCGACAAACACACCTCCGCGATAACAAATGATCGCCGTCGGCCAGGAGAGTCCTTCTGCAAAAATGTGACTTTTATCGAAAATGCCATCCCCATCGACATCTTCCAGCAGACGAATCTGACCCAGGTTATCTTCCGACTGTTCCGAATAGCCACGCATTTCGGCGACGAATAAACGACTTTGTTCATCAAAACACATCGCTACTGGATCGTTCAACAGCGGTTCAGTTGCTGTTTGTTGAATCTGGTAAGTGGGGGCGACATTAAAATGTTTCATCGCTTCGACAGGGGATAAAGCCGGAACTCGCGGAAGTTCATCAGCGTAGCTTTGTTTTTCATCGGCTTGCAACAAGCAGGAGTTACTTGAAGAGCAGGGAAGTAGAGTCAGGAACAGAAACAGGAACACAGCAAAGTGAATTCTTGGCATAGATTCTCTCGCTCAGATTTCAGCAGGAAGGACACGGGCGGGAAGCTTGAGCGGCTAACTGATATCACGTTATACTAAAACTTGTAAAAATCAAAACCTCTCAACCATCAATTTCAGAGAGTCGCTCGAAATTATCTCCACGATTTGCCTGTTAACCTGAACAGGCTTATGTTACCCCAACGAACAAGTGAGAAAATCATGAACTCTCGAAATGACAATCTAATCTTTCTGATTCTAACCTGTATGGCCAGTATTCTGCTCATTTCCGGGATGAATATCGAAGCTGCCGATTTACGAGTTGCGACCTTCAATGTGGATGCCTCGCCGCCAGTCGGCAGTCCGCTGGCTTACGACCCGACGATTGGTATTCAGGAACCACTGAGTTGTCGTGGGGTTGTTTTGTTGGGTTCCGGTCAGCCGATTGTACTCTGTTCGGTCGACTGGATCGGCATCAGTAATGGAGGCCAAACTCGCTTTAAGGAAGAATTAGCAGAAGCAGCAGGAACGATTCCTGAGAGAGTTTCAGTCCATACGATCCACCAGCACGATGCCCCTCGCTGCGACTTTTCCGCCGAAGCCCTGCTCAATCAGTCCGGTGCTTCTGGCGTTGGATTTGATCCTCGCTTTGCGATGACTGTGATTAAACGGGCTGCAGGAGCGATTGAAAAAGGTTTGCAGCATGCTGTGGAAGTAACTCATTTTGGATTTGGTGAAGCTGAGGTTAAAGAAGTCGCTTCCAATCGAAGGATTCTCGGACCAGATGGAAAGGTTCTGTATACCCGATACACGGCAACGGCCGATCCGAAAATTCGTGCTTTTCCGGTTGGCACAATCGATCCACTTCTCAAGACTTTTGTACTTTATAATGGCGACCAACCAATCGTCGTAATGACTTATTACGCAACGCATCCACAAAGTTATTACCGCACTGGCCTGGCGAATCCCGATTTTCCTGGAATGGCACGAAATGCCCGTGAGAAGAAAACAGAGATCCCGCACATTCATTTCAACGGCGCCGGTGGTAATATTGGGGCAGGGAAATGGAATGATGGGTCCCATGAAAACCGGCAAGTGCTTGCAGACAAAGTCGAGAAGGGGATGGAACAAGCCTGGAATAATATTAAGCGGAGTCCTCTGAGCAGCGAGCAGGTATCCTGGAAGACTGAGGCGGTTCAGTTACCAGTGGCGACTCATCTGGTTGAAGAGGAGCTAGTTGCCGTCATTAACGACCAGACAGCAAAGCCAGATGCCCGATACTATTCGGCCAAGTATCTGGCCTGGCTGCGAAGTTGTCAGGCGGGAGAAAAGGTTGATATCGGATGCCTGAGGGTAGGGGATGTCCGCATACTCCATATGCCAGGCGAATTGTTTGTGGAGTATCAACTGGCCGCGCAAAAAATGCGACCTGACCTGCACGTTTTAATGGCCGCTTACGGTGAATACGCTCCCGGTTATATCGGCACCAAAATTGCCTACAGCCAGGGCGGTTACGAGGCGAGTGATCGCGCTTCCCGTGTGACAGAAGATGTCGAAGCGGTTCTGATGGAGGCAATGCAAAAGCTACTGAAGTGACTTAATATTTGTTCTCCGCTCAATTGTTTTACGATCAAGTGACAAATATGCTTGCGAAGTTCATGGGAATCGTTGAAGCTACTGGATCGGTAGACGCTTATGCTGTAATCGATGACATTCTCGCACTTCCATTAAGCCAGTGCGTTTTGACAATTCTTTGACGATGATTCTGAACTTTCTGCAAGGAAGAATATCCTATGATCACTCGTATCGATAAAAGTAAAGACAATATCCTCGGATTCACACTCAGCGGCAAATTGCACGACGAAGATTACAAGTTCTTCGTCCCCGCAGTCGATGAGGTGATTGCTGCTCACGGTAAGGTTCGGCTGCTTGCTCACTTTGTCGACTTCCACGGATGGGATCTTCATGCGGGCTGGGATGACATCAAATTTGCCACGACCCATTGCACTAAGGTTGACCGCATCGCACTCGTTGGCGACAAACGCTGGGAAGAGTGGATGGCCAAGGTTTGTAAGCCTTTTACAATGGCGAAGATTCAATATTTTGATGCCACAAAAATTGATGAAGCCTGGGAATGGCTCGAAGCAGAAACGACATGATCCTGCGAAGTGGGGCACAGGTTTCCCTTGGGTCTGCCAATCGTTTGCTGGATCCGTAATTGATACGTGCAAGTTTCAGGTTGGCACATTCCCAAACGGAGTGATGGGCGTGGAGTTTGCAAACGACCACGCCCATCGCTTCATTGCGTTGGTAGTGTGTTTCGATATTCATCCTTGTATAAGCCGATGTTCTCAATCGGAATGGATTCAAATGAGATCTTCTGGCTCTGTACCCATTTCTGAATCTGCGAGAGTGATTCGCGAGTCGATTCTGAGTCGTCGCCAAGTTCGATCGGCTTCTCTTTGCTGCCGGAAATATCAGTGAATCCTTTAACTTCGCTCACCTTGGCCTCACCGTTTGTGCTGACGGCCAGATTGTCAACAATTTCAAACTTATCGAGCAGCTTTTTGACATTTCCATCAAAGCTGCAAACCTGTTTGCTGCAGTTGATGAATGCGTTGTGGCGAATGGGATTTCCCAGCGGTTCACGAGGTTTCTCGTTCATGATGGCAGCCAGGCGAGGGTAACGAGTACTCCAGGGGGCTTGCTTGTAGTTAAGACGCTCGGCTTTTTCTTCCAGCATCCAACTTGGGTGATCCGGGTTGTTCCATTGTTTCCAGGTCATGCCCCGCGAGTCGATATGCAGACCGATCGGGCAATCGACAACCAGGTTGTTTAATACGGGATTGTCGCGTCCACCGCCAATCATAAGGGCGCGGCCTGCGCGATAGAAAATGTTCCCCTCAAGGGTATCTCCACTGTCGCAGTCATCCAGATAGATTCCCATCGTATTGACATGACTTGCTTCACCACCACCGAGATCGTGAATGAAATTGTGACGCAAAACATTCCCTCGGCTCGTCCAGTCCCGACCCGTATAGAAAGCCCCGGCATCTCCGGTTTCCATAACCACTCGATAGACATCATTCAATTCGAACAGATGTTCGTTACCACTATATAAGACGGCATTGTGAGGGGCATCGTGAATACTGTTGTTGCGAACGATCTGTCCACAGCCGTGGACTCCGACCCCAGGTGCATAAGTTCGCTGAAAGAGACCGTAATGATGAATATGATTGTTTTCTGCAACATTTTTCGCTGGCGTGAGCGATTGACGATCACCTCCATTCAAGGAAATTCCTCCGCGACCAATATTGAAGACATCACAGGAACGAATTGCACCTGAGGTTCCATGAAATGAAATTCCACTTCCCGCCAGATTCGCAACCACACATCCGATGACTTCAAAGTGATCGGTATTGCGAATGAGCATTCCATCGGCATGGGCATACTGAAATTCCATGCCAATCAGTTTGACATGTCTGGTTCCCTCGACCTTGACCAGTGATTGAGTGGAAGTTGCCAGAACGATTTCAGCTGTTGCCAAGTCATTTTCAGGATAGAAATACAGCCGTTTGTGATTGCGATCCAGATACCATTCGTTCGGGGCATCTAATTCTTCGAGAGTATTCAAAGCAAAGAAGCGACGTTTCTTTGCGCCCCATGTGCCGGCGTTGATACCGTAGGAATGGGGAGCGGCCAGCTTGATGATGTTTTTCTCTTTGTCGTAGGAATCGATGCGGATGGCTTCATCGTTCCAGTCGTGCGTCCAGTAGCCGTGCAGCCAGACACCCTCTTCCAGATCCCAGCGTGCAGGTCGAGAATCTTCAAAGACAAAAGAGCCCGGGTGAAGTTTTTTTAAAGCCGGGTCGTCAGAATCGGGGCGGGGCAGGCCAGTATCGATTGTCTTGGAGAATTCTGCCCAGCTACTATCGGTTTCCCCGGAAATGTTCGGCCAGCGGGCAAGTGTCATCGGTTGCTGATCAAAATACAGCCAGGGAGCAGAAGGGGAACCGCGATAGGCGGTTTTGAATTCGGGAAATGGAGAGGAAATGATTTCGGAAAGATCGTACACCTTCACGTTGTTGCGAACCGCGGGATCCAATCGCGACAAAACAGCCTCATCAGTTATTTGCTGAAAAGATTTTGCATTCAGCGAAATGCCCCCTTGAATCAAAACTTTTCCACCTTTGGCGGCCTGGTAAACGATTGGTCCACTTTCAGTGCCGCTATCTTGTGCCGTCAACTCAAACGAGGATTGCTGCGAATAGACTCCCGGATTCACATAGACCGTGACTCCTTCACCTTGTTTGAGCGTTCCCTCTTTTCGAAGTTGTCGGATTTTGTCACGAGCTTGATTTAAAGTTTTGAATGGTTGCTCTGGACTGCCGTCGCTTTCGGCAGTGGCATCTGCTGAAACGTACAGATTCTGTTCTGCAAAAGTGAACGAAACGAATCCGGGGAAAATCAGGCAGGAGAGGAATACGAACGCTTTCAAGAGGCACCTCTGAGGAGTGAGAAGATCGCGAGGAAATAGAAAAATGACCTGCGAAAACAGCGATGAACTGCTGAATCCACACATTTTCCTGGTCGATGGTAGCAACTCAGAGAAACGCATTCTATTGGTTGAGAGAAATCGATTATCAAAAAATGATGTATACATTTGACTTGACTGATCTTGAATGATACACATTATTCATGTTTTCAAATTCTTTAAGTTATTGAACAGTAATGAGATATGGCGAATTGATATCTCAATTTTAGAGTGGCAATTTACGGATTGAATGGGATATCTTCATCAATTCATCAAATTTCTTTCTGTTTATGGGTAACCTGTCGGAAATAACTGCCATATCTTTATGTATGAATGCTTATGAGATGAATGTCATAGATGATCTGCAGCTTGAAAAGGCGATTTGTCGCACCCAAAAAGGGGAGTCAGCCGCTTTTGAGATCGTGGTACGCAGGTTTGAGGCACCATTACGGGCATGGTTGGCGGGACACGTTCCGCCCGGAATCGATGTTGATGAGGTTGCTCAGCGAACATTTGTCGCAGCCTACACTCGGCTGGAGGAATACACACCGGGGACGCAATTTGGTTCGTGGTTATTCACCATTGCGAATTATCAACTCAAAACAGAACTGACACGATTAAGACGCGTGGCGGATTATCATGCCCGCTACGCACCCGATTTACTGCAGCGTGAACTGGAAAGAAGAAGTTCGGAGCCGCCGGAGATATTTGTTGAGCGACTCGATTATCTCAAAGTTTGTGTAGATTCACTGGGTGAGCATCTGCGTAGATTTATTACCTGGCGGTACGAAGAAGAAATTCCACTGGAGGAAATGGCAGCCCGTTGCGATCGATCGGTGGCAGCGGTGAAGAAACAACTCTGGTTAATTCGTCAAAAGTTACAGCAGTGCGTTGAAAATCGAGTCGCCGCTGCAGAGGGAGAGCTGTCATGAAAAATCAGGAACGCTTTGCCGAGTTGTTCACCGATTACCTGGAAGGGGAACTCGATGATGCCGCGCTGACGGAATTGCGAGAACTGCTTGCATCGGATGAGAGCCTGTTGAAATCTGCGGCTGATCTCTATCAGACTCATCATCTGTTGGGCATGGTCGTTGATGGGACGCAGTCTCGAAAAGAAAAATTCATCCGTGAAACGCTCTCTCGTTTGC
Organism: Planctomycetaceae bacterium; assembly: GCA_003503535.1. GTDB lineage: Bacteria > Planctomycetota > Planctomycetia > Planctomycetales > Planctomycetaceae > Rubinisphaera. Next base: position 22,083 of record DOCI01000326.1, on the reverse strand, counting down.
CAGTCGATTCTGGAAATTTCGTCAGTCAGGTGATGGCTGACATCGATCAGATTTCAAATGATGATCAAGTCGTTCGTCATTCAATCAAGCCACTGTCGAACGTGACTTATGAAAATTCGCGACTGGAAAAACGTAAGTTGCATCGAGGCTTGATCACCACGGCTTTAATTGCAGTTCTGGCTCTCTCCGCGTATTCTTTCCGGTCGAATAAAAATACAGGTCTGGCTGAAAAAGTTCCAAATCCTTCATCAGAAGATGTGACACAAAGCGAAGCACGGTTTGCACACATGGCTCATGCAAAGTTTTTTGGTGAGTTATTGCCTCCCGTTAATTCAGCACTCGCTTTTGGTCGCGACTATGTTCTGATGAGCGGTCTGGTGGAAATTGAGTTTCCGGCAGGTGCATCAGCAATTCTGGAAGGCCCGGCTGTGTTTCGGGTACTGACTGATGAATGTCTCGCGCTCGATGTTGGACGATGCAGTGTGCATGCCCCCGATGGAGCCGAAGGGTTTCGTATTGAAACGCCCGTGACAAGCGTTGTCGATCGTGGGACGCGTTTTGCGATCAGTGTTTCCGAAACGAGTGAAACCGAAGTGCAGGTGATTGAGGGAGCCGCAGATGTTTATCAGAAACCTGATCGGCCAACTGACCAGATTGGATTGAAGCAGCAATCAGAGCAGAAGTTTCAGGTGCGGATGGCCAGCAATGAGGCGCAGTCATTCACTCATTTAGGTAAGTTTTCAGCAGACGCAGTCCCGTTCAATTCCAGCGTTTATCATCGTCAGTTACCCGACCGGGTGATTTCCTATCAGGCGACAAAAGATGCCAATGGAAGGGCTGAGATGCTCACAAGTGTTAGACTTCAACGCGGCGGCACAATCTACGATATCGCAGTCGAGGATTTGATTCCTATCGAGGTGATTTCGTTCACTGGGCATTCCGGGCACGCTCATATTGCGACAAAAGGATTGCTCCCGTCTCATCGCAGCGAGACTTCTTCCGACTATAGTCTGATCACTGGAGTCATTAATCCGGATGGCAGCCGGGAACCGCTTACGTCTGATCCCGTGCTGAGTGAATCGGGGGATCCAGGGAAATCTGAAACGCCAGGAATGGCGATTCGTTTTAAGTCTCCTGTCATCAACGGACCCGGTCCGGACGTGGTCTTCTTTGATCTGCAAACATTTGGAAATCCGCCTGAGGGCGATGCTTTTCATGTCAGTCCACTCAAATTTACAGAGGGATTGAAATCTCACACGATCCACACCTACGATTTAACAATGGAATCACCAGCAGCTCTCGATCTGCAGGGGTTTCAGATCCATATGTTTGAAGAAAAGGTGAAGTCTCTGGAGATGCTCGAGACCGCCCAGTGTGCTTCTCGTTTTGCAGGTATGAAATTCCGTGGTCTGGCTGTGGGAATTGACTTGTCAGATCTGGGATATGAAAACGGGGATAGCGTGGACGGACTATTCATTCAGGATGCAATGGATGATGTTCACAATGTCGATCCCGTGTTCATTGGAGGGCTTCCCTCACAACTTGAGGTTCAAAATATAAAACCAGGAAAGTCATTAAGATGATTCAGGAAATAACTTCGAAACGATTACCGTTTCAAATCGCATTGATGCTCGTTGTTGTTCTGTGTGGGACAACAGCTTTCGCTGAGGATATATCCGTTGAAAAACTAAAGTTTTTTGAAACACATGTTCGGCCTCTGCTGGCTCAGCATTGCCTGGAGTGTCACAGTGCTGAGAGTCAGAAGGGTGAGCTTCGGCTCGATTCACTTTCCGCCATGATGAAGGGTGGGGAATCTGAAGAACCAGCTGTCGTGCCGGGACACCCCGAGGAAGGGATGCTGATCAGTGCGATCAAGTATGAATCTTACGAGATGCCGCCCCAGGGGCAGCTTCCGGAGAAAGAGATCGCGATCCTCGAAAAGTGGATTCAGATGGGCGCTCCCTGGCCGGGCGATGATGACTCGTTGATCGTTCGGACGGATAGCGATCGATTGACAGAAGAAGATCGCAAGTGGTGGGCAGTGCAGCCTGTTGTGGAGCCTGCTATTCCTGAGGCTGGTGAAGGCTGGGCTCGGAATGAGATTGATCGATTCATCGCTGCAAAGTTGGAAGCAAATGAGTTGCAACCGGCTCGCGAAGCGGATCGACACGAACTGGTTCGGCGAGCCTATTTCGATTTGCATGGCTTGCCGCCGACTCCCGAACAGGTAGATGCATTCGTCAATGATGACCGTCCCGATGCGTGGCCGCGTTTGATTCGCGAACTGCTGGATAGTCCTCGTTACGGCGAGCGTTGGGCACAACACTGGCTGGATGTTGTTCGCTACGCCGACAGTGATGGTTATAACGAAGACGCGTTCCGACCTGATGCCAGTGCATTTCGTGATTATGTAGTTCGTTCATTGAACGACAACAAACCCTACGATCAGTTCGTACGAGAGCAATTGGCGGGTGATGAAATTGCTCCCGATGATCCCGATGCCTTTATCGGGACTGCTTTTCTACGTCACGGCGTCTACGAATGGAATCAACGCAATGCCACCATGCAGTGGGATCTGATCGTTAACGAAATGACTCGCGTGACGGGTGAAGCGTTTCTGGGAATTGGGATTGGATGTGCTCAGTGTCACGATCACAAATTCGATCCGATTTTACAAAAGGATTATTTCGGGTTGCAGGCATTTCTATCCTCAGTTGCCTGGCCACTGGATAAACCGCTGGCAACTCCCGCAGAAATAGCTGCTTACGAAAAAAAACAGCAGGAATGGGAGGAAGCCACTCAGGCGATACGCGATGAAATGCATTCGCTGGCCAAAGCCGAGTTTGATAGCAATCAGAAATACACCGTCGGTCAATTCCCGGATGATATCCAGGCGATTTACAACAAGCCGGAGTCGGAGAAAACGACTTATGAAAAGCAGTTATCCTATCTTGTCTATCGACAGGCTCATCGAGCTGCGACGCGTTACGATTACGAAAAAACACTGAAGAAAAAGCCGGAAAAACTGGCTCGGTATCAGGAATTGAAGGAGGAATTGAAGAAATTCGATTCTCTCAAACCCGCTCCATTGCCCAAGGCATTTGTTGCGACTGATGTTAGTTCCGAACCAGCTCCAACTTATCTAATGACACGAACGACTAAGGAAGCTGTTGAGCCTGCGTTTCTGACTTTGCTGGAACAGGAACCGAAGATCGAACCATTGCCGAACAGCACGGGTCGGCGAACAGCCTTGGCAGAGTGGATCGCCGATGAGAAGAATCCATTATCGACGCGGGTGATTGTGAATCGGATGTGGCAACATCATTTTGGATATGGCATTGTTCCGACACCGAACGACTTCGGCACACTGGGCGAAGCGCCCAGCCATCCCGAGTTGCTCGACTGGTTGACGCTTCGATTCCTGGAAGGGAACTGGCAGTTGAAGTCGCTGCACGAGTTGATCATGAACAGTGCTGCCTATCGCCAGACTGCACAGCGCGAGCCTGAAGAAATGGAAAACAAAATCGATCCGACAAATCGATTGTTATGGCGTTTCCCACCGCAACGACTTGATGCCGAGCAGGTTCGTGATGCGATGCTGGCAATCTCGGGAGAACTGAAATTTCGTGATGGCGGTTCTGCAGTCAGCGGCACGACACCTTATCGCAGTGTTTATGTAAAAAGGATGCGAAATCGACCCGATGAAATGTTGTGCGGGTTCGATGCACCACTCTGTTTTGAATCGGCTCCTGATCGAATCTCTACAACGACTCCGATTCAATCGCTATTGCTGGTCAATGGAGACTGGACACTGAGTCGTGCACAGGCTTTTGCCAAACGATTGCTCGCTGGCAAGCATGAGTTTGGAACTGATGAAGTTCGTTCCGCCTATCGACTGGTTTACAACCGGGACGCAACGCAGGACGAAGTGGATATGGCACTTAGCTTTATTCAGCATCAAACTTCAGTGATACCCAGCCCGGAAGTCAAGCATAAGTATCCGGATGAAACAGGCTTGAGACCAATAGCTCAGCATTTTAATGCGGTCAAGGATGTGGAACTGGGAGCTAAAACACTCTGGATTCAACCCGACAGCCGCTTCGAGCGATTGCAGGTTCTCAGTGCGGACGAGCTTGACGATCATTTCACTGTAGAAGCGATTGTGAATCTCGATCGCATTTATGCAGATGCCAGTGTGAATACGCTGCTCTCCCGCTGGAATGGTAGCACGAAAACAAATGGTTGGAATATCGGTGTGACCAGTCAGAAGTCCTCCTATCAGCCGCAAAATTTTATCGTGCAATTGGTCGGACGCAATTTCCAGGATGAACCAACTTACGAAGTGGTTGCTTCCGGTTTGCAATTCCCACTCAACAAACCGGTTTATGTCGCCGCAGTCATTTCCGCAAGCACATCCAAAGAGAATCCAACCAGCGGAACAGTCACGTTCTACATGAAAGATTTGTCCGATCCCAATGCGAAGCTGGAAACTTCGACCGTCGAAACCTCGGTCGTCAGTCATATTCAAAATCCTGCAATGAAATTAATTGCTGGTGGTCGAGATGCTTCCGGGCATTTGTGGGATGGACAGATTGCACGACTGACTGTCAGCCGAGGTACGTTGTCGCAGGAGCAGCTTCTGATTGACAAGAAATCTGATACTTCCAGCCGCATTTTCGATTGGACGTTCAATGGTGACGACGGCGAGCATCCTGCCACAAATACCGCATGGCTACGACGAAGTTCGTCAGGTAACGTGACGTCTGTTTCTGAAAAGACATTCGGCGCGGTCACGGACTTCTGTCACGCCCTTTTCAATTCCAACGAATTCCTCTACCTGCAATAGGTGATCAATCATGAGTTGTAATAATATCGAACTATCAACATCACGACGTGACTTCCTGTCCAATACGGGAGGTGGTTTCGGCGCATTGGCATTCGCTGCCCTGAGCGGACAATCGCTGATGGCAACCGGGACTAAAAACCCAGTTGCGGACAAGATTCCTGAACGTATTGGGAAAGCGAAAAATGTCATCTGGCTGTTCATGGAAGGGGGACCTAGTCACCTCGACCTGTTCGACTATAAACCGGCGGTCAATGAACTGGCCGGGAAGCCGTTGCCCGACAGTTTTCCGCGTCCTGTGACCGCGATGGGGGAAGCCAATTCTCCGATACTGGAATGCAAACGCAAATGGGACCGGCACGGAGAAAGTGGTTTGTGGATTTCCGACTGGTTCCCGCATCACAGCAAGATTGCCGATGAATTGTGCGTGATTCATTCCTGTGTTTCCGATGGCATCAATCATGCCGGCGGCGTCTGTCAGATGAATACCGGAGCGGTGTTTGGTGGTCGGCCATCACTCGGTGCCTGGGTTTCCTATGGCCTCGGTCATGAAAGTGAAAGTCTACCTGGCTTTGTTGTGATGAAAGACAGTTCTGCGATGGTCGTCAACGGTGCCCGGGCGTGGGGATCTGGATTCATGCCATCAAGTCATCAGGGCGTTCTGTTCGAACCGGGCGTGGAGCCGCTTCGAAACTTGAACAATCCGAAAAATGTGACTTCAACGCAGCAGCAGGGCAAGCTCGATTTTATCAATCAGCTCAACCGTCGACATTATGTTGGACGCGAATCCAACACCGAACTCGAAGCTCGTATTAACAGTTACGAGATGGCGGCCCGCATGCAGACAACCGCACCCGAAGCGATTGATCTGGAGCAGGAACCCGAGCACATTAAATCGATGTATGGGATGGATCAGAAAGAGACCGAAGTTTACGGTCGCCAGTGTTTACTCGCACGAAGACTTGTCGAACGTGGTGTGCGATTCATTCAGCTCTACTCGGGAGCAGGTAGCAAATGGGACAGCCACAGTAATATCGAATCGAATCACTCGCGACTTTGTAAAGGTGTTGACCAGCCGATTGCCGCTTTGATAGCCGACCTCAAACAGCGTGGACTGCTGGATGAAACTCTCGTCATCTGGGGAGGGGAATTCGGTCGGACACCAATGAGCGAGAAGGGAACTGGTCGCGATCATAACCCGACAGGCTTCACGATGTGGATGGCTGGCGGCGGTGTTAAAGGAGGCCAGACTATTGGAGCGACAGATGAAGTCGGGCTGTATGCAGTCGAAGACAAACTGCATGTGCACGATATCCATGCGACAACAATGGCACTGCTCGGCATGGACCACACGAAAGTCGTTTACATGCACAAAGGACGCCCTGAACGCGTCGACCTGAATGAAGGGCATGTGCATTCAGAACTCGTTTCGGGTGTTTGAGTAAATTGTTGATTTCGAAGAGAGAATTCCAACTCGAATCATCGAGTGAAAGGCTATAAATAAATGTCAGTCGTTTCCACAATGAAACTTGTCAGAAGTTTCGACTTTCTCCATTCTTGCTCGCGAAAGTTGTCTGCAATCGTGATGGTTATCCTGGTCACTGCCAGTTATGCAGTAGCTGCTGAACCGGTATTGGAATG
>DOCI01000326.1:15178-15423 GCA_003503535.1 Planctomycetaceae bacterium | reverse complement strand
GCTGCTGAACCGGTATTGGAATGGCGTTTTGATGGCGAATCTCAGCCTGGCGCATGGCAGGGTAAATTCGGTGTTCCAGCCGAGGGACCGCGTCAGCCTCGCTATCCAGCATTTTCAACTAACAATCGTGGAGCAACTTTCGTCGGTCATGAAGGTTGGATTCTCGTTAAGGATCACGAGCGTGGCGGTTTTACCAATGTTCGTTATGGAGCAGGGGAGACCTTTGCCTTCGAAGCCTGGATCAA
>DOCI01000326.1:14162-15113 GCA_003503535.1 Planctomycetaceae bacterium | reverse complement strand
AAGCCTGGATCAAAGTGAAATCCATCAGTAAGGGGCAGATGGTTTATCTGATGGGTAAGGGGCGTCATGGCAAACTGGGTGAGAATTTAGGTGAGAATAATCAAAACTATGCGGTTCGCCTTCAGGGAACCGATGGCGGTGCCAGTTTAGGATTTCTGTTTGCCAGTGAAGATCCCAAAACAAAAGCACGCGACTGGCATCGCTGGTGGAGTACTCCGGAATTGGCTCTCGCAGGATGGCATCATCTAGCTGTGGATTTTACGTTTGGCAAATCGGACAGTCTGCATGCCTACATTGATGGTGAGCCAGTTGAGGGCGTCTGGGATATGGGCGGAGCGACATCTCTGCCGCCCGTTCAGGATGTCGACGATCTTGTGATTGGAACCGGTCAAAGTCGCACTTCAGGCGTCTCCTTTCAGGGTTGGATGGATAATGTCGCACTTTATCGAGAGCCGTTTTCTCCAGAAGAAATGGCTGAGCGATACGTATTTATCCCGCCACCACCTGCAGTGACGCGGGATATGATTCCATCGGGTAAAGTGCTCGTCCAAATTAGTGAAGAGGGAGTTCCTGAAGCCAACAGCTGGCCCGAAGAGCCTCAAGTAACAGAGACATATCAGGAAGATGTGTTTGGGATTTTTGAACTGCCTCAAAAATATATTTCAACCGGAGTGAGAGCTGATCGGGCTAATCCACTGCATTTGAGAGCCTCGGCTCTCGTCAAATTGCCAGCTGGGAAGCATCGTTTGCTGTTACGCGGCCGTGGTGCTGCTCGTTTGGAGATTGATGGAAAGCTGATTCTCGAAACGCCTATGCGTCCGACTGATACGGGTGGTCACGGACTGCTTTCCTGGCAGGATAAATATCTCGATCTAGGTCCCGATTTTCGTTTTGCTCCTCCGGGCAACCGAGAAACCTGGGGAGAATATGAATCCGATGGCAACGAACATT
>DOCI01000326.1:13610-14021 GCA_003503535.1 Planctomycetaceae bacterium | reverse complement strand
ATGGCAACGAACATTTTGTGATTCTGGAAACTCTCGTGGGAGGGTTGGCTGGTAAGAACAAACTTCGCTCTGAACCTGGGGAAACGGTAGTCGCAGTCTCATTGGAAGGACGTGAATCCTGGTCGCTGCTTTCTCCTGGTGATCGACAGGTCAAGTATACCGATGAAGGTTGGGCCAGTTACGAAGCTGAGCGACGTCAATGGCTCGCTCAAATGAATGCCAAAGCCAGAGCCAACTGTCTGGCGAACAATAGCGATTATTGGAATCATCGCCATTCTTTCGCTGCTGATTGGCTGGCCAGTATCGAGCAAGTGAAGGTGCCGGAACTGGCAGAGGGATATCCCGCCAATAATGCGATCGATCATTTCATTGCCGCCCGAATTGCAACGGTAGCCAAAGAATCGAGTCAGG
>DOCI01000326.1:9891-13520 GCA_003503535.1 Planctomycetaceae bacterium | reverse complement strand
ATCGAGTCAGGTCGAAGCTGGTGGTGTTGACTATTTCAGGGAAGTTCGCCCGATCCTGGAGAAGCATTGTTACGACTGCCATCAAGGTGGTAAGGCTCAGGGAGGACTGCGGATTGATAATCATGAATCGATGCTGACTGGTGGCGAATCTGAGGAGCCTGCGATTGTGCCCGGCAAAGTTGATGAAAGTATTTTGCTGGAACGTGTCACCACAGAAGATGATGGCATGGTGATGCCGCCTAAAGGGGATCGGCTCTCCGATGAGGAAATTGCGATTCTCAAACGCTGGATCGAAGGGGGAGCTGTTTGGCCCCAATTTGATGTCGCCAGTTTCACACCGACTCCTCTCTCGGAAGATCTCGATTTTCTCCGTCGTGTTACGCTCGATACGGTTGGTGTCACACCGACAGAAGAAGAGATTGCCGAATTCCAGAATGATAGTCCTGAAACTCGTCGGATCAATGCGATTGATCGCCTGCTGGCCGATCCCCGCTGGGCCGATCACTGGACGGGATACTGGCTGGATGTGCTGGCTGAGAATCCGAATATCATCAATCCGACATTAAACAACACTGGACCTTTCCGCTGGTGGATTTACGAATCGTTGCTCGACAATAAACCTGCTGATCTCTTCGCAACCGAACTGATTCGCATGGAAGGGAGTGAACGTTTTGGCGGACCGGCTGGGTTTGCGACTGCTTCCCAGAACGATTTGCCGATGGCTGCCAAGGGAATTATCGTCAGTTCTGCTTTTCTTGGTGTGCAGATGAAATGTGCGCGTTGTCACGATGCTCCTTCTCATGTCTCAATGCAAGAGGATTTGCTGCAAGTCGCCGCTTTGTTAAAGCAGACAACCATCAAGCTGCCTGAGACCAGTAGCGTTCCTGCGGGACGCTTGGAACATACAGGCCGCAAACCTCTGATTCAGGTGACACTCGAACCTGGTGTTGAAATTCAACCGGTCTGGCCTTTCGAGCGTTATTGCGATGAGGCAGTCGCCGATGAGTTGGCAGAAAACCCTGACAACCCTCGTGACAGACTCGCCGCCCTGATTACCGCTCCTCAGAATGAGCGTTTTGCTCAGGTCATGGTGAATCGACTCTGGCAAAGAATGATGGGACGTGGTTTGGTCGAGAGTGTCTCCGACTGGGAAATGAGTGAGCCTTCACATCCCGAGTTGTTGCGTTGGCTTGGTCATCAATTGGTGGCATCGGGGTATGATCTCAAAGCTGTCAGTCGACTCATTCTGAGTTCTCATGCCTATCAGCGAGCCACGGACACGACTTTGGCGAAAACGAGTCCGCTCTTCATTTCCCCGGCTCCACGCCGGTTGACTGCGGAACAAATCGTCGATTCTGTGTTCCATGCCACGGGGACTCCGTTTGATTTGGAAGAAGTCAGTCTGGATGTGGACAGTGTAAGAGTGACTAATACTTCGATAACGCTCGGCAAGCCCCGTCGATCGTGGATGCTGGCCTCAACGTCCAATGAACGCGATCGTCCCAGCCTTTCCCTGCCTCGGATTACTGCGGTGGCGAACGTGTTGGAAACCTTTGGCTGGCGTGGGGCTCGACAGGATCCCCTCAGTATTCGCGAAACAGATCCCAATATTCTTCAACCAGCGATTTATGCAAACGGGATTATGAGTATTTGGCTCACTCGTCTGAGTGATCGTCACGGAATGACGCTACTCGCGTTGGAAGATCAACCCGTTGAACAGCTTGTTGATCGAATCTTCCTCCGACTACTGACTCGATTGCCATCGGCTGAAGAAAAACAACGCTATGTCAGTACTTTATCACAAGGTTATAGCGATCGAGTGATTCCCGAATCGGAGCGGGTGAGTCCAGAACGTGGTCCTCGTGAACCGGTTCGGTATGTCTCCTGGTCGAATCATTTGGACGGTGCAGCAAATGTACTTGCGTCTCAGAAAGAAGCCGAAGCTCGACAGGGAGATCCACCGACAAATGCTTTAAACGAAGATTGGCGCCTGCGAATGGAAGATGTTCTTTGGGCTGTTTTGAATGCCCCCGAATGGATTTATACACCTTAAAATTATAGACATCTGGGTTGCGGGGGCACTCTCGCAGAGAAGCCCCCGAATCGTGAAACTTCCGGGAGCTTCCGCTAACGCGGAGCGCCCCCGCCACCCGACATCAAATCAACCGAATAACAGACAGGATCAAAACCATGGAACGTCGACAATTTCTCAAACAATCTGGTGTATTAACTGGTGCTGCTTTGACCAGTTCGTCACTGCTGGCATCACCTTCTTCGACTGCAATCAATATTCCCAAGGGAAAAGCAGAACATTGCATATTTATCTGGCTGGGTGGTGGAATGGCCCAAATCGACACGTTCGATCCCAAACGCAAAGGCAATTCCAAAGCGTCTCCTAAAGTTTCCGGTTCGGAATATAATTCCATCGAGACAGCCGTTCCCGGTGTTGAGTTTTGCGAGCATTTGCATCGGTCTGCAAAGCTCGCCGATCGTCTGACAGCGATGCGGACAATCAATCACCATCTGATTGACGAACACGCCTTCGGGACAAACTTCGTTCATACGGGGCGTGTCACAACGGGCAGTATTACATACCCGTCAATTGGATCGATTGTTGGTCATTTGCGCGGCGCTGCAAACCCGGATGTTCCGCCTTACATGCTGATTGGCTATCCGAATGTCAGTCGCGGACCTGGCTTCCTGGGGGCAAAGGCTGGTTTTGTTTATCTCGTCGATACTGAGAGCGGACCTTCCGGTTTTTCACGGCCCGAAGATGTCACATCAGAGCGTCTTGCTCGTCGTCAACAGTTGCTCGAACCTTTAACGGATCGTGTTCCTGAGTCCTCAGTTATTGCGCAATATCGCGAAGCTCAATCGGAAGCGATGCGACTGGCGGGTCCCGATTTCATGCGTCACTTTCAACTCCAGGAAGAATCCAGTGATTTACGGAACGCCTACGGCGGAGAGTTTGGACAGCGCTGCCTGCTCGCTCGCAGGCTCGTCCAGGCGGGGGTTCGTTTTATTGAAGTCTCTCACAACCTGAACTTCATCAACGGCACAGGTTGGGACACTCATAACGAAGGTCAGCAAAACCAGCACGTGCTCATTGAAGAACTCGACATTGCTCTTTCAGCATTGATTACCGACCTCGAAAAGCAGGGGATCCTCGATAAAACACTGATTGCATTAGGCACTGAATTCGGACGACCAGCTGCGTACGATGGTCGCGGTGGACGCGGACATCAGGGCACATGTTTCAGCTTATTACTGGCAGGTGGCGGATTGAATCATCAGGGAGCCTACGGCGTGACCGATGAACTGAGCAAGAAAATCCTCGAAAATCCTGTCTCTGTTGCCGACTATCACGCCACAATCCACGCAGCGATGGGTATTGATCCCACTCAGGAACTCTATGCTGGCTCACGACCGGTGCCGATTACAGATCAGGGGAAACCTGTTGCTGCGTTATTCGGGTGAGTGAGTTCAATTTGTGAAAGTTTCACTTTGAACGCCTGAGAATACTTGATCATGAAAAATCAATATGGGGTGGCGGGCGCGCTCCGCGTTAGCGGAAGCCCCCGGAAGTTTCATGATTCGGGGGCTTCTCTTCGAGAGTGCCCCCGCCACCC
>DOCI01000326.1:8255-9812 GCA_003503535.1 Planctomycetaceae bacterium | reverse complement strand
GCCCCCGCCACCCTTGTTTTCATGACTTTTTACAAAAGACTTGAAATAAGAATATAATTAGGGGCTCCCAGACTCCCTGAATCTGATGCTCGCTGCTGGATTGGAAGTCTGCTGCAGTTGAAGTTCCTGCACGATAGTTTGTAACTTGGGTGTGGGAAGCTTGCTTGTAGAAATGTGTGATTGCAATTGATCATTCGATTACTCCCTGAACAAGCAGCTTTACGTCCCGAAACATAGCATTCAGATATGCTCTATCGTGTCGCAAGCCATTTGAAGTCTTATACATGAGCAACAATTCCATTTCTCGACGTTCGCTTTTGGCTATTCTTGGTTTGACCGTATTCGTCATGCAGATAAACGGAGTACTTCTGGCGGAGCCTCAAGACGTTCCAGCAACCAAATCTGAACGAATAATGGCTTATGTCGGCACTTTCAGCTCTCCTCTGGGAGATGTCTTACCAACTCAAGTGGACCTTCCGCCTGGAAATGGTCGTGGTATCCATTATTTCCAGGTGAATCACGATTCTGGAAAGATGACAACAGCTGGATTTTACGAAATGGGGACCAGTCCAAGCTGTCTCGTCGTGAATGCAGAGCATACGAGGCTCTATTCCAGTAACGAAACTGATCGTGTCGGAGAAGGCAGGGAAGGGACCGTCAGCGCGTTTTCTATTGATAAAGCCGACGGACATTTGACTTTGCTCAATACGGTTTCATCTGGTGGTGATGGCCCAACTTACGTGAGTCTACATCCCTCGGGACGGTTTCTGTTCGTCGCTAACTATTTTGGCGGTTCGGTTGCAGTACTACCAATTCTGGCTGATGGCCGTTTGGGGAAAGCCACTGATATCAAGAATGATGCCGGCGAAATTGGTCCCACCAAGGCGACTCATGCTCCACCGGGCAGTTTCGCCTTCAGTGGACACGATCGCACTCACGCACACATGATCCAGGCAGATCCTGCCGGGAAATATGTCCTGCATGTCGATTTGGGACTCGATAAAATCTTTGTCTGGAAGTTCGATGATCAGGCAGGAACATTAGTACCAAATGATCCCCCTTCGATTTCGTTACCTCCTGGCGATGGTCCACGTCACTTTCATTTTCATCCCAATGGTCGATGGCTGTACTCAATCCAGGAAGAAGGCTCTACGGTCGTGTTGTTTGACTACGCAACCCAAACGGGTCGTTTATCCCCGCGTCAAACGGTCTCTTCACTGCCAGACGGCTATGCCGGAAGTAATTTTTGCTCGGAGATTCTGGTTTCCTCCGATGGGAAATTTGTGTACGCAGGAAATCGACTGCACGATAGCATCGGAATATTTTCAGTAGGAAAGAAAGGCGAACTTAAGCAAGTGGGAAACGAATGGACTCGAGGGAATTATCCTCGCAGTTTCAATTTCGATTTGACAGGCCGGTTTCTTTTCTGCTGCAATCAACGCGCCGATAATGTGACGGTTTTTAAGGTTGATCAAAAAACAGGCGGACTTGAATTCACAGGGCATTATACTCCGGTTGGTAATCCTTCGTGCATTGTTTTCGTTACTATTGGCGAAC
>DOCI01000326.1:0-8115 GCA_003503535.1 Planctomycetaceae bacterium | reverse complement strand
GTTACTATTGGCGAACACGATTAGCGAGGAATGATTTCATGAAAATCCCAGTTTTTAGTACGGCCTTGATCGTCCTGAAACTGAATGAGCTCAACTTCGAGTGGCGTCTCCTGCACAGGGAAATAGATTCGGACAATCTGCGACTGACCTTCAATCGGAAGATTGATGGTGATCGTTTGCCATGTCTCAATAGCTGGCAGTTTAAAAGTGACGGACTGGCCTGTCTCAGGGAAATACTGTTGATCACTCGTCTTCCACTGCACTCTGCCTTCTCCACCAGCAGTTTTGCGGACGGTGAGATCAAGTTTCAACGGCCCATTTAACTTCACACTGGCAGTCCCCAGGAATGGAAACCGTCCTTCTCTGATAATACGGATCGCTCCCTCCACTTTGACTAATCTGCAACTCCTGGGAACAAGTCCTTCAGTAACCTCAACCTCTTTTTTTACTTGATAAGCTGGATTCGGCTTCGGATAGAGTGCCCCGGTCTCTTTCACGAACTGGTCGATCAGGGCATCCAACTGCTTTACTTTGTCTGGCTTTTGCATCGCCAGATTATTCGACTCGCCGACATCTTGTTTGAGATTGTATAGCTCACGAATTGCAGGATAAATGGAGTGTGGTTCAAACCGTCTGATCAGTTTCCATTCTCCCTGACGGACTGAGACTGCAGGAATCAGGTGGGGAAACCATGTGAAATATGCTTCCCGTTTGAGGTGATCTGTTCGTTCCAATACTGGGATCAGCGACTCTCCATCGACGATGTGAGATTCTGGCGTCTTCAGACCAGCGGCATCAAGTACTGTTGGATACAAATCTATCGGTCCGACAATTTCATCACTCGTGGTTCCAGGTTTGATGTGTCCTGGCCAGCGGACCATCAGAGGGACACGTTGTCCACCTTCGTAGATGCGTCCCTTGCCTTCTCGGAGTGGAGCGTTGTTGGTTGGCGGTTCTCCACCGGCCCATTTTCTCCAATCCTGGATTTTCTCGAACTGAGGATGACCTTCCTTAACTTTGGCGAGCTTAGGATCGTCGTAAGTGCGACTGTGGACGTTTCCACCATTATCTGAATAGAAAATAAATAGTGTGTTTTCAGTCAAGCCGAGTTCATCCAGTCGATTCATCAATCGGCCAAGACTTTCATCGACACTTTGGAGCATCGAAGCCATGATCGGATTACGCTGCTCGCCTCGCGGATCCTGTTTTTCAGCAAAATGTCTGGTGTACTCTTCCTTATGACCCCAGGGACCATGCACACCATAATGCCAGAAGTTGAGAAAGAACGGATTGTTCTGATTGTCTTCGACAAACCGAATCGCTTCATCGGTGAGTCGATCGGTAATGTATTCTCCATCGGGACCATCGGTAATTGTGCCAACATGATGACGGCCAGAGGGTTTGCCATCTTTGAAAACCCCATAGGGTGAAAAGTAACTGGGAGGACCGGGGCTCGGCTGTGCGTGAAACGCCACGTCGAAGCCGTGCTTGTCAGGCCAGTGCTCCTGACTCAAACCCAAATGCCATTTCCCGAAGTGGCCGGTTCGATACCCGGCTTCTTTGAGAACCTCAGCTAAAGTCTCCAGGTTGGGATCGAGATAATTCTTGCTGTTGGCATACAGGAATTTCCTGTTGGGGGGTGCAGTTGGGGGATAGGGATCAGCATCTTCAGGAGCAGCTTGTTGATGTCCACTTGCAGAAGTCACACCGTGTCTTGAGGAATACTGACCACTTAAAATAGAAGCTCGAGTTGGCGAGCAGAGCGGTATGGCATACGCATCAGTGAATCGCATGGATTGATGGGCCAACTCCTGCATGTGCGGCGTTTCGTAATACTGCGAGCCGTAGGGGGAACTGTCCATCCAACCCATGTCATCCACCAGAAAGAGGATGATATTCGGCTGAGCTTTGGGACTGTTTTCTGCAGCACAAAGTACCGAAACAGGCAATCCTGTTATCAATAGAGTGAGCGCGATTAATCTCATCATATTTCTACTTTCGATTTATAATGCATTCTTGCAGGAAGAGATTCTGCAGTTCATGTAAAATAGGACTATCTCTTGGTCTTACCAGCAGGAGCCGAAATCAATGGCCATTGCAGAACCTGCCCATCGGTTAATAATTGATCTTTGAGATGGTCGTAATTCACATCCTGCACGGGAACATTCTCTTCTATCGCCAGACATGCCGCTGTCGCAGCTGACTGGCTGGTGACCATGAAAACAGGTTCCATCCGTATGCTGGCAAATGCTGTATGACTTGCCGATAAGGCAAACGTCACGAACAGATTCTCGCACTCCTCCGCTTTGGGAACAATCGCTCCATAGCCAATCTGGTAGGGGCCAAACCCACCCCGGCCGCCCGCGACTTTGCCTTCGCGAGTGACTACTCCGTCTTTAACAATACGTCGGATCTCGTGCACGTCGGTCCCATAGGAACCTAATCCGATCGAATGTGGTGCGGTCATGCGTCCGAACGTGTGATTTTCAGTCAGCACAAGATCGCTGACCATGCGACGTCCCTCTCGGATGTAAAGTTGATGAGGCCATCCGTTCGTATCCGGGAACTCATCTTTGGGAAGACCAAAACGTTGCATGTCACTGCGGACTTTCTCCGGAACTCGGGGATCGGTTGCCAGGAAGTACAGGAGCCCACGATGATAATTTTCGATCTCCCGAGCGATTTCCACACGTCGCTCATAACTTGCTTCCGGCCACTCCCAGCTGGCTCCTGGGAGATTGCCACCAAAAGTTGCGGTGTTGAAATCCCATTTATTGTTTGGAAGGGGATCGTGTTTACTGAACCAGCGCAGGTCCATGTCATCGCCTATGGCTTCGCATGCTTCAATAAAGCGGACGACCAGTTCGTATTGTTTCGCATTGTAGTTGGGAGGTGGAGAGATCGGCAGTCGATCGTCGGCTGTGCTGAGACAAAGTCGAAAGCAATAGGCCATGATACCAGGGGCAGATTTCCCCTGGACCCCCGGCTCACCTTCATTAATGAGTGGTAATAGACCGCTGGAGGGAACGCCTTTAATGACGAAGGGATCGAGTGGAAAGTCGCGATCCCACACACCCTGTCCGCCAGGGACTCGTCCATTGGAGCCGGGCTTCAGATGATTGAGTCTGGGTTTGTATTTATCTGTGTAGTGGATGCCATTGTATTTCTCGCCGTACTGATCGTTTCCTTCGCGTATTAATGTGTAACTCACATCAGCCGCAGCCATCAAGTCGCCCTCATAGGTTGTATCAAGATACATCTTTGCTCGAATCGTTCGGCCATCTTTAAGAGTGAGCTCCTGAATAAGAGAGCCGTTTTTATTGACGGATTTGAGTTGTGCATTTTTTAAAACAGTAACACCTGCTTCTTGAACCATTTCCTCAAAAACCCGTTCGGCGACATGGGGCTCAATGGAATAAGCACCACCGGTAGCCGGGCCACCATGTCCTTGAAAGGCTTCTCCCCAGTTCAACTGTTTTCCATAACTGGCAACCAGCCGAGTGAAATACTCACGGGCAAGTCCACCGACACTGCGGGGATCTCCAATATCAACGGCACTCAATCCGCCACTGGTCATTCCGCCGAGATGCAATCCCGGCTCTATCAACACGACGTGTTTTCCCATTCGAGCTGCCTGGACCGCAGCAACGACACCGCCTGAGGTGCCTCCATAAACACAGATGTCAGCTTTTATCGTTTCGTTAAATTGAGAAGCACGATTCTCCTTTGGATTTCCACCTCTAACCCAGGTTTCGTCAAAGAGAGCCACTGTGAGCAAGCCCGTTCGGTAATTGCTTTTTCCATCCGTACTGCCCCGTTCGTAGAAACAGAGGATTGTCCCATCGGGAAGAGCTGCCAGGTCGCTGTAGCCGCTGAAGCCTTTTTCCAGTGTCCGCTTGACGGGCCATGTCTTTCCCTCATCGTAACTCAGTTTGATCGAAACATTTTTTCGATCGCGACTTTTGCCGAGAATTTCCTTACCGTCTTGCCGAGTCAAGTTATCGGGATTAGAGAAAGCAAGAATTCCAGGTGCATTTCCCTGAGGTTCTCTAACTCGAACCAGTCCGCTCATGCAGATTGGTTCAAGCAACGCGTTGTCAAATTTCGGCTCGGACCAGTTCGTTGCACCATCAGGGCTGGTTGTGATAACACGTCGATGCTGTTTTGATTCCGTCCGCGAATTCAGCATCACACGACCGTCGTCCAATTGAACAATAGCGGTTTCGTTGGGAGAGACAAACTCGGGAGTATCGGGCACTGCGATCTCACCTCGCTGCCATGTTTTGCCATGGTCATCACTGTAAATGGTTGCAGTCACCGAGGGACGATGAGCGTGACCACCAGTTCCCAGAGACAACCACACCGGAACGACCAGCCGACCGCGATGCGGCCCTCGTGTCAATTGAATGCCGTGAGCTGGTCCCGTCGCAAGCACCTTCCAATCATATTCCGGGCGAAAGTCTTCAAAAGACGATGTGATTTCGACTGGCTTACTCCACGACGCGCCATCGTCTTCGCTTCGCATGTAGAAGCATCGCATATATTCCAGGCAATAGAGGAAATGTACGGTTCCAGTTTCATGGTCTACAATTGCGACCGGATTATTAACAGTGTTCTCACCCGGTTGATCAAGGTTTTGAGCAGCGGCGACCGGATTGATCGGCAAGTTGCCTTCCATATGGATAATCTGCTGACGAGGGGGCCAGGTTTTACCGCCATCGGTACTTCGACGCATCAGCACATCGATCTGTCCCCAGTCGCCCGAATCGCTCTTGCGAGCTTCACAGTACACCAGCACCGTTCCATTTTTGGTGACGACAATGCCAGGGATTCGATAGAGCTTGTAGCCTCCGTGACCGGCTTCAAACAGATCGATCTTAATCGGCTCATTCGCATCATCGGCAATGACATCATTTTGATGAAGACAAATGTTCGTGATGATTATTGCGATGAGAATCAGCGAGCATCGCATAGCTGTTTGGTGCATTATTTCTATCCTCGATTGAGCGTTATTGACGATAGTCTGAACGTTATTGCTGTGACTCTGCGACCTTGTGTGGCTTAGATTTCATAATTTGCCAGTAGGTGAAGGCCGTTGGTTGAATACCATAGCATAAGGAGAGAATAAAACTCATTCCATAGCCTAAAACCATTGCTGTACCAAATCCAATTGGCCAATACCAGATCGAGAACCAGTTTTGTGTATACATCAGAATCAGTGTCAAAATCGTTGCCAGCGAGACGCTGAATAGCACTGCTGCTGAGCTTGCTCTGCGTGAAAAGAATGCGAGGACGAATATCGCGAGCAGAGGCCCACCGAAGGCGGCCGTCAATTTTTTAGCGACGTCGAAAACATTTCCCAGCGGACCGACGAAACACGCAAGTGCGATTGATATCGTCCCGATGATAATGACCAGAGTTCGAATCCAGCGAATTTCGTGCGTTTCGTTTTTTGGTCGAAGTCGAGGGAATAAGCGATCCCGGAAATCAACGATGAGAGCCGTCGAGACCGAGTGAACTCCCGAATCGATGCTGGACATAATGGCTGCCATCAGTGCGGCCAGAAATAGTCCAGCGAGACCCGGAGGGAAATTCATTCTGACAAACTCCGGTAAGGCACGGTCAGCAATATGGGGGTCGTTCTGCAGGATTTGTGTGAGTGTTCCATCGCCGAGTTGTTCTGGGAATTGTGTAAAGTAGGCATACAGGCCCACCCCAATGAGCAGCAAACCTGGCATGACGATCCACATACCAATCAGATTGACCAGCGCACCCCACTGAGAGGTTCGCTCGTTTCGCGCGGAGAGATATCGTTGCACGGCCACTTGATCGACTCCGAATGCGGACGCCGCTTCCAGAAAGATACCGATCAAAATCACCCAGCTGCCATATGGTAATGTCATTGATGGGGTGAAATCGAAAATCAGGTTTTCTCTTCCCGAGAAATAAGTCTCAAAAATCTCCAAAGGGCCTGAGTTTGATAAAAAGACAATCAGAATCAGGGTGGCTAATATTGTGATAGCGAACACAAAGAACTGAATAACATCAGTCCACATCACAGCTCGAAGCCCACCGACCATCGTGTAAGAGACCGAGACAACCCCCAAGCCGATGATCACGCCAGTCTGAGGGAGACCAGTGACACTGGCAACGACGACCGATGCGGCATATGTCGCCGAGGCCATCCAGCCAATTCGCAGCAGAATAAACAATCCACTGGCCAGTGTGCGCACGGCGACATCAAAGCGTAATTCCAGGTACTCATAAGCGGTTTCCAACTTGAGACGAGAATATACTGGAATGAAAATCCAGATGACGACCGGTGTCATTAAAGCGAAGGAGATCAGCGATAATCCAATACGCAGGCTGTCTCCAAAGGCTGCTGAGGGATAGAAGACAAAACTGTTTGAAGAAAACAGAGTCGCCATCACACTTAAGCCGACGGGGAGCCAGCCCATGGTTCGTCTGGCGACGAAGAATTCCTCTCGCGACTGATTGCGCCCAAAAAACATCCCCATTGCAAGCATGGAAGCGAGATAGAAAAAGACAGCAGCGAAATCGAGAGGATGCATGGAGTTGCCCGCGTTCTTGGAGGTAAACAAGTCTGTTATAGATTCTTGGCGATGAGAGGAGCCAGTGTCGAGTCTGTGAGGAGAATAATCCCTGGCATTCTGAAATTACTACAAATGCAAATTGAATGATGAACGTCAGTGTCTGTTGTCGAGAATTGGCCGCGGCTTGTAAATTGGCTGCACAAAGCAAAGACTGATGGATCAGGGGAATGCGTTTGTCATACTCAGGCATCATAAAGTCACCAGTGAAACAGAACGATCGAATTGGAAACAATCTATGAAATTTGCAGAGATGACATCTCCTCAACTGGCTGAGGTGGAGCGTGGTGAAACATTGGTCATTATTCCAATCGCTGCCGTTGAACAACACGGTCCACATTTACCGACAGGGACAGATACCATCATCTGTACTGCGATTGCAGAATTACTTGAGGGGCGTTTATCAGATAGCATTCTGCTCGCTCCTACGCTCTGGCTGGGAGCCAGTGCACATCACTTGCGTCTTGGGGCCACGCTTGATACTTGTTTGACGAATTACATGGAGTTGCTGCAGGACATCGCTCGGTCAGTTCTACAGGATGGATTCCGCAGAGTACTGTTTCTTAACGGGCATGGGGGCAATATTGATCCCCTCAAAGTCGCGTTGCGTCAACTTCAGTTAGAGTTTCCAGAAGCATTGCTTGCAGGTGGTTCTTACTGGGCAAGTGCTTCAGACCTGATCGACGAAACGCTGACAGGAGATCATAAGTTCGTTGGCCACGCCTGTGAATTTGAGACATCATTGATCATGCACTTGCGTCCCGAACTGGTTCAGCAGGATCTCATTGCCAATGCGGGAGAACTTATTCCTGATGAGTTAGACGGACTATTCGTCTCGCGAGATATGAAGCAGCGAACACGACAGGGATGCACGGGGCGACCGGATCTGGCGACAGTTGAAAAAGGTAAAGTGCTGATGGAAGGAATCGTAAAAAGACTGGAGTCGACCGTTCAAAAACTTCTCCAACAAAAACTGGGGACGTCGTACGACGAGTTCTGTTAATGAGAGTCCAATGATTAGCCATTTTTCAATGGTAACTGCAGTCGCATGGACACCAAATGTCCTAAATCGCTGTGTTTGCTCCTGCTGAACACTGCAGGTGATTTCTAAATATGCTCTGGTAACTGAACAAGTGCAAAATTCAAATTATGAAAAAGAACCACAGATAGGCACGGATCAGCACAGATAAAAATATCGCATTCTGGTCGACACAGCGGATCATGCCACTTCACCTGAAGAACTCCGATCAGGATTGATCATGTCAGACAGTATTTGACATACGAAGTTGATTCACCTGAAATCTCTTGGACAAGAAACGCGGCCAGCGCCTGGGCATAGAGCTTGTCGCTATTGCGGACCGGCGAGCTGAGCAAACTTTTCGTAACTGGCAGTTGCTTCGACGACCATTTCAGGCTTTTTCCATTGTTCGAGTAATGCGAGGATCCCTTTGGGATCGCGGGACAAGATCCGTTTCCGTGCGAGGGCGGTTCGGTTTTGATTGAC
>DOCI01000078.1:2734-11678 GCA_003503535.1 Planctomycetaceae bacterium | reverse complement strand
CTTTCTTATTAGAATCCGTATTAGTTCTCAGTTATCTCCAATACTCATCAAAGAACCCTGCCTCAACTACTTCCCCTGGCCAGAGTGCATTCGGTTTGGTGTTGAGGTTGATGATTGCCCAGTCGGGGAGTTTGGGGACCTGGCGGGCGTTGTTGAGGTAGGCGTATTCGCGGTAGGTGAATCCGCTGTTGAGGACGACGTAACGGCTCGGGTTTTCAGGGTTTGGGAAAATGAGGATCGGGGCGTGGATGGCTGGATCGTAGGATTTGCCTTTGAATAGCAATTTCTCTTCGGTCCACTCCAGTGGAAGGCGGTCGATGATCTTTGCCAGATACTGATTGCTGGACGGGTCGCCGAAGAGAATGAGGTTGGAGTTGGCGATTTTGTCGTCGGTCAGTTTTGTATCGTCTACTACGACTGCATCGCCGCGGAAGTGTCGTCTCCATTCTTGCACGAAGTGCTCTTGTTCGGAGCTTGCCCAGTCGCCAACCTGATCGTGCCAGCTGGTTCCGGTGGGGGATACGACGGTAAACGACTCCATGAAGGCATCGTCGACGGGGCCCTGCAGGTTGTGCTTCTTTTTGAGCCCGGCTGGTTCGACGGTCTGCTGAACCCACTGTCGGCCTGCCCATCGCAAGGAACAGGACCAGGAACGATCTGTCCCCGGGCGATCCAACTCCAGGATTTGCTTGTGCAGCGATGGGCGACTTTGATATTTGGTGGTGAGATGAATTTCGATTTTCTGATCCAGCGGAAAGGGGCACGTTCCAGCCGGGAAGTTTAATTCCAGTCCAGTGACACCCTGAACGGAAACCAGAATGCGTTTGTTTTCGGGTTCGAGTTCGGCATAAACGCGGGACGGTTCCCAGTGCTGTTCCAGTCCGGTGACGGTGAGCCAGTGCAGTTTGTTGTACTTCAATGTGTGCGTGATGAATCGTAATTGTTGGGGAGGATCGAGCGAAACGTGTTCTGCGAGACTGTCCAGTTTTGCGGTGATGATCTTGTTCGATTCGGGATGAATCGCATGTTTGGTTTCCGGACCGATGATGTGCGTGAGTCGCATATTCTCTTTTGCGAGCGCCTGTTCCATAATATCTGCGGCCTGCTTTTGAATATCGAGTTCTCCGCTATAAGCAACCACGGGTAACTGATAGAGATTGAGAGCATTATCCGTGCAGTCGTACATTCGCCAGAGCTTTTGTTCGTACCAGGTTGGATTGAGCGTTTCCTGCTGGAAGGATTTCAGGAACTCGGGAGTCTCGGCAAAACCTGCTCCCGGATTGGCGGCGAAGAAGAGATCGGGATAGTGCACCGCCATCTGCCAGCAACCTGCTCCGCCCATCGAAAATCCGCGGACGGCGATGCGATGTTCATCAATGCGATAATTCTGTTTCGCATGCTCAAGAGCTTCGAGCACATCGACTTCGCCAGCGAATTTGAAGGCGTTGCTGTAGCGTCCGTAGGGATGCAGAATAAATGTGTTGACAGGCTGATATTGTCCACGACGGTTCATCCGCTGGTTGATGAAACTCGTTTCAAGCGTTTTTTCGCCGCGACCATGAAACCAGAGATCCAGTCGAAATTTATCGTTGTGTCCGAAGGAATAATTGTGCGGAATTTCAAGGCCGTAGGGCTGAACGGTGTTATCGATGCGGGAACGATAGCCGCGGACGACCATACCGGTTTGAGTCGTCCAGGGAGCCTTCCCTTCCAGTAACGCCTCTGCTCGACGCTTTCCCTCTGCTAAAACCGATTTGGCCGCTTTGACTTCGTTATCCGAATAGAGTTCCGAGTGCCTGATATTCTGTCGTAACGCTCGGGCGAAGATTTCAACATCAGGGAGGAGAGCCGGGGTGCGGGCATCTTTTCGTTTTCGCAATTGCTCGATCATTCCATCGAGTTGGTCGACACCTGCGGTTAATTCCTGATGGTCCTGTTCACTCAGTGTTATTCCCACAGGTGGTACGGTTCGGACTTCTCCCGGGATATTATCCTGAGGTCCATCAGCACGAACAGAAGACGTCAGGGAACCGAGTAAGGAAAGGGTGATGGCAAACAACAGCGAGCGGCATTGTAGTTTTTGCATGATTGACTCCTTGCGATGTGAAAACTCCTGATTCCGACTGTAACGAACGCGATTGGCGTTGTGTACTGATCTGTTAATAACGGGGAAAACGAAAATATGAATTAAAGTTGGATTTATGGTGATCAGGGAAATTGGTTTATCCGATATTCATTGATAGGGAGCCGTACATGCGCATGGCGTTGTACCGCGACAAGACCGTTCAATTCATTATGTCAGGCGGAGTTCTGCGTAGTGATCCGAGGGCAGGGGGAATCGCTCTCGACGGATGATATGACACAGTCCAATCTCAGGGAGGGGATAATACCGATGCTTTCACCAGTCCTTCGCAGTCTGGCTTTTGCAACTGCTATCACACTTTGCTACGGCAGCCTTGTGCAGGCTCAGCACGTTCCGGGCACTGGATCGAAGTCGACAACGCAAAGCGACGACTTTGAAACCGGAAACTGGAAATTCAATTACAACATGCCCAAAAGTAGCCGGGAACAGGACGAACAAGTCCGTGGTCCTCTGGCTTATTCAAGCAACAAAAAATGGCGAGAAGGCCCTAAACGGGGAACTCCGGATCACGTCGTTCGCGTTGAAACTCCACCAGGTGGCCTCGAAGGCAGCCAGTACGCATTGTCTTTGAAATCACTGCACACTGGGATTCCCGGTCGTGTGACTTACGAACAACAGCAGGACGATCTATTGATCAACACTCGTCCCGTTCCAGTTTCCTGGTCGCCAAGTTGTGTCGTTCGCATCTATCTGCCTGAATGGGATCAGTGGGAAGATCGTACCGGATCTCACTTCGGCGTCCGTGCCGACCTGCGAACAACGATCAAGAAAGAAGAGGATCTTCCGATTACAGATCCTCGTTCGAGAGATGGCGGTCGGAGCAACCGTGGTGGTCTCTTCGGACGTCTGTTCCGCACCGCTATGGTCGATACTGTCGAGCCTTACTGGCCAGGCATGTTCATTCAATTCCACAGCAAGACCGATGGCAAGTTTGAAAATGACTCTGCCATGATTGTCGTGCGTGGCGATCACACAGGAAACGTAATCCCCGGTCCTCACATCAGTCAACCAGGTTGGTGGACTCTGGGAATGTCCTTCACTCCAGATGGAGCCGTCCATTATTACGCCAGCCCAGGCGTGGACGATTTGACTTCAGCAGATCTGATTACCTCTCAGTATCCTTATGGATACAAGGCCCACACGTTCACAACGATGTTCTTCAACAACGTGAACAACGACGATGGGAAAACGTGGTCTACCGAATTCATCATTGACGATCCGGCTATCTACTATGCCGCTGGCAGCAATGGTCGTCAGGCGTCATCGTCGAGCAACTCCCGACGATAAACGTCAAATTGACGGTAATAATAAAATGGGGCAACGGGGTATGGCAGTTTTGCCGTACCTCGTTTTTTATTAAAGAAGCGGAGCCATCAAGCGGGCAATTGCTTCCCCGAATGTTTTGAAGAAGCCACGATTGCCCCAGTGATTGAGATGAATTGGATAAGCCGATTCGAGATATTTCTGCTGTTGATCTGAGATTTTTTGAATCGTTTCTTCATCGAACAGGATCAAGTTCATTTCCAGATTCAAAGCAAACGAGCGGATATCCATATTGCTGGTGCCGACGAGTGCAAATGTTTTATCGATGGTCAGTGTTTTGGAATGCAATAATCCTTTTGTGAATAGATAGATCTCGACATCCATCTCAAGCAGCTGAGCATAAAACGAGCGTTGGGCCGCACTGACGAGAATCTGATCAGACTTCTCTGGCAACACGAGTATGATTTGTACTCCACGCAAACGAGCCACTTCAATCGCCTGCAGCAACGATTCATCGGGAATGAAATAAGGAGTTGTAATGGTCACTTTTTTGCGGGCCTGATACAACATTGCCACAATCAGTCGATGCAGATTCATTGTGTGATAAGTAGGACCACTTGGAAATAACTGCAGCGTTTCCTCACCCGCAGCTTCCGGCGTCGGAAAACATTCGGCTTTTTCGAGTTCCGTATTGGTTTCTGCATACCAGTCGGTCAGGAAGACAGCCTGCAACTGCATCACGATAGGCCCCTGCAGACGCATCATCAAATCGTGCCAGATCAACTTTTTGGTGCCGTAGTCGGGATTGACGATATTCTGACTGCCGGTGTAGGCGATCTTGCCATCAATCACGACCAACTTGCGATGATTCCGCATATCAATCCGGTGAAAACGTCTGCGGAACAGGTTCACCGGGAGGATCGGAAACATTTCCACGCCTGCGGCCTGCAAATCTTTGGCTCGCGATTTCAAAAAGCGACGGGAGCCAACCGCATCCACCAGCACGCGGCACTCGACGCCTCGCTTCTCCGCTTCAATAATGGCATCGGTCACACGCCGACCGATTTCATCATCCCGCCAGATGTAAAACAGAAGATGAACACTGACCTTGGCGTCATTGATATCTTGAATAATCCGATCAATCGCTTCGGAAGTATCGTCGATCAGTTGAAAATCATTGTTGGCAACGGCCGGCATCTCGCCCAGTTGAACTGAGAGCTGATGTTTGGATTGTCCATCAATTCCAGACTGAGGATCGACGCAGTACTTTTGGAGCATCGGCCACATATCCAGTTGCAGCGCACGACGACGCCGAGCGTGTTCGGCAATTCGTCGACGAGGGAGACGGTTTTCCCCGAAGATGATATACAAGGCCAGGCCGATCATCGGCTGAAACGAAACCACGGCAATCCAGGCCAACGCCGAAGGTGGGCGATAGCGGTAGGCGATGACTGGAATGACCAGGATGCGGACAATCCATTCCGCAAATAAATACAATACAGAAAATTGCATTAACGAATTCGCTCCATAGTAGATCGTTCCAATTCAGGCTTCTCATTGTGTGCCACTGCTGGCATGCCCAGCAGTGCTTAATGCTGAGTTAATAAAAGGATCAGTCGATATTTCGTATGCGGCTGCAATACCAGATGCTTTGAATGTGATCTGCATCATAAAATGAATCTGAGAATCTCCAATACGGAATTCGATCGAGATCAGATAAAACGTTACGATGTAATTTTACAGTACTGTTAAAGGGTAATGGTTGAGGGGTATTGCAGGACAGGCTTCCAGCTTGTCTGTTCAGAGGATCGTTAGAATAATCATGAATATGTCAGATCAATCAGGCAAGACGATCATTCTCGGGTCGCGTTCACCGCAACGCCGGGAACTGCTCGAACGACTCTATCCTGAAGCAAGGATCGAAATTCTACCACCCGATGATCCAGATGAATTGTCGTTTGAGGGAATCCATTCCCTCGAAGGTATCCATCAGCAGATTCAACGCATCTCACGTCTTAAAAATGAAACCGTTGCCCGGCAATGCAAAGGCCAGAAGTATGATTACCTGCTGACTGCTGATACGGTCATTGTTGTCGAGCCGACGAATAATCATTATCTCGTACTCGGGCAGCCTCCAGAAATGGATTATGCTGCCACCGTCAAATTCTGGTTTGGAAATTATTATCTTGGCAAATCCCATCAGGCGATTTCAGCTGTCACGATACGCAATCGAAATCAGAGAATATTCGAGAAACTTGTGACGACTACTGTGCAAATGCAGCAGGCCTCCTCAACCTTGGTAGACTGGTATCTGCAGACCGACGAACCACGCGGCAAAGCGGGAGGATACGCCATTCAGGGGCTGGGCAATATATTTGTCTCGCAAATTTCAGGCAGCTTATCAAATGTCGTCGGCTTGCCGATGTTCGAGACGCAGGAACTGTTCGAGCGAGCAGCCGATCAAACTGCGGGGTAAGTCGCGCATTCAGTAAAAGGTAATCCTTTTTTATCCTTTTCCGAAAGGATCGGATCTCCTGTCATAGGCCATGCTATCCCAATTTGTGGATCGTTCCACATCAGGACATGTTCGTCGGCAGCATCGTAGTCAGCGGTGCATTTGTAGAGAAAATCGACAGAGTCACTCAGAACATAAAACCCATGAGCACAGCCGGGGGGCACGTAAAGCTGCTGAGGAGTCTGTGCGTTCAATCGCACACCCGTCCATTGCCGGAACGTGGGAGAATCTTCCCGCAAATCGACTGCCACATCGTACACTTCCCCCTGCAGAACTTGCACAAGTTTCCCCTGTGGGTTTTTCAATTGATAGTGCAATCCACGTAAAGTTCCCAGCCGTGAACGGGAATAATTATCCTGAACAAAGTTCGCATCGATTCCGAATTCGGCATACCTGGATTGACGATACATTTCCATAAAGAAACCTCGGGAATCGCCGAATACATCGAGTTCCACAATCGAGCAATCAGCGATGGAGGTTGGGAGAATTTTCATTGTCGATAAGATTCCATTTGATTTTCAGCAGAATTTGCGTTGCAATAGAATGATTAATCACTCGCCGCTTTTCAAAACTCAGATATCATGACGCGGGTGCCATTGCGTTCACAACATAACAAAACATCGAGAGAAATAAATCTATGAAAAAGATCTGCAATGGAACAGTAAAGGCTGGATGTTTATTGATCGTGTTTTCATCCCTGCTGGTCGTTGAGATTTCATCGAGTCTGGCTCAGGGAGTTTCAGACCTGGGTAGCAAATCTCTTGGCACAAGTCGCACCGCTCTGAAGATTGCGACCGATGCAAATGTTGCCGAGAATGATCTTGTTGCAGATCAAATTCCGAAACAGGCCCTTAAACAACTCGATCCTGAAAAAGATCGAATCCCATTTGATGATTTGCCACTCTCTCCCCAGGATTTAAAACTTCTCGAAGAAGCGACCATTGAATTAATCCCTGACTATCAGGCTGCCACTGTTAATATTCAAGTTGGAGGCGGTCAGGGAAGCGGTGTGGTGATCAGCCCAGAGGGGCATATTCTGACAGCCGCTCATGTCGTGGGTGAAGTTGGAAACTCAGTCGTCATTGTGTTTACAGATGGACGCCGACATCGCGCGACTGTTGTTGGTGTCGATGTTCGAGCCGATGCTGCAATTGTGCGACTCGATGGCAAGGGCCCCTACAAATTTATTCCGATGGCGACCAATGAATTCGCAAAACCGGGACGCTGGGTCGTTGCGATTGGTCATCCCAACGGATACGAAACAAGTCGACTTCCTGTCATTCGGCTCGGTCGAACTCTCTCAATCACTCCCCGGACAATTCAGACTGACTGTTCTCTCGTCGGTGGAGATTCCGGCGGACCACTCTTCGATTTGAATGGTCGCGTGGTCGGGATTCACAGTCGTATCGGTGTCAGTAACAGCATCAATTATCATGTCCCCGTTCAAGTCTACTTAAAAGACTGGGAAGAGTTGAACGAAGGTGACACACACGATGAAGACTCCGATAACAATTCCAAACCCGCTCCTCCACGAAAGGCTTATCTGGGAATTCGCGGTCGCGATGCCACCGGTAGTGGTTGTATCATCACCGAAGTCAGCCCGAATGGCCCAGCCGAAGATGCGGGAGTCAAACCGGGAGACATTATTACAAAGTGCGATGGCAAGAACGTGAAAAACTTCAGAGACCTTGTCGCGGCTTTGAAATCGAATCAGCCCGAGGACGAAATCAAAATTACCGTTCGTCGGAATAACGCAGTGAAAGTATTGACGGTGAAACTGGGAGCCACTGAGTTGTAGCAGTGACGAACATTGTATTTAAGAATATTCGTGATTTTGCTCGGTTCATTGCTAAGACAGAACATCGTTTTCACATCTCTCTGCAACATTTCTAATTCGTTAAGTGGTTTAGCAACAGCGATTTCTGACTCACATTTGAGAATGATTTACACTCTCCAAATTCCGATTGTCTTCTCGTGCCAGTCCGGGTAGGATGCGATTTATGGATGTCACCCCCTGAAGTGACCTTGAACGTTATTCAGGAAGCATGTGACAAGACTATTCAAGGATTGAAATTTCCGGTTGGACCGATGAATCTACAAGAAATACGCCAGGAATTTGTTGAAGACACCGAGTTTTTGAAACTCTGTGATCGTTACGAAGAGATCGATCTGTCTGTCGCGGCTCTCGAACTGGCTCGCGACTATTTTCCCGATCTCGACTTCGACCACTCCCTCGTCTGGATCGATGAACGGGCAGACGAAATTCGTCAACAAACATCTTCCTTCCAGAAACCGTATTCGCAGATCGAGTTTCTTGCAGAGACAATCGGAACAAGGCACGGATTACGCGGCGATAACGCCGCTTTTCAGGCCGCCGATGGCAGCTTTATGAATAGTGTGATCAAAACCGGCCGTGGCATCCCGATTAGTCTGTCCATCCTATATATGGTTGTGGCAAAACGCGCAGGCATCGATTTGGAAGGTGTCGCTGCACCGGCTCATTTTCTGACACGACTCGAAACCATCGAAGGTCCTGTCTTTCTCGATGCCTACACTCCCGGCCGATACATGCAGTACGATGAATGCGTCGACTGGGTGCAGACGATAGCCGATGTTTCCCGCAGCGAAGCAAAATCCGGTCTAAAACCTGTCGGTCATCGCACTATTGTCACACGCATGCTCAACAATCTGAAAGTGCTCTATATCGAACAACAGAAGTGGGAGCATGCCCTGCGTGTGCAAAATCGTCTCCTGCTACTCAATCCTTCCCAGTACGCTTCCCGGCGCGACCTGGCTTTAATTTCGCTCAAAGCCGGTTACCCAGGAGAAGCACTCGCTCTGCTGCGAAAAGTGGTCTCGGTGGCTCCTGAACTCGAACAGCCGATGCTACGCGGTCAGATCACTCAGGCGTTCAACGAAATTACTCGTTGGAATTGATGTTGCCGGATTGCTGACATTGTCGCCCGAAAGCGTTAAGCTGCATCTACGATTGAACGGTTGCTGAATTCGAATTCCGCCAATCA
>DOCI01000078.1:898-2658 GCA_003503535.1 Planctomycetaceae bacterium | reverse complement strand
ATCATCTTTTGAGCCGCTCGACACTCATTTTATTCCTGTGAATTTTTTCACACGCGACAACGATTTCGCCAGGCAATACATCATGCAATTTTCCGCATCTACACCGACAGAGGCTTTAGCGAAGCCAGCCACCATTCTCATTTTCGGAGCCTCGGGCGATCTGACGGCTCGAAAACTGATCCCTGCTTTGTATACGCTTTGGAAAACAGGTTATCTGCCAGAAAAGACACAAATTGTTGGTGTTGCTCGACGTGAAAAAACGGACGAATCCTATCGCAGCGAAATGTTTGAAGCGGTCAAAACTTCGTCACGTACCGGGGAAGTCACTCAGGAAAACTGGGATCTCTTTTCCCAGTCTTTACATTACCGGGAAGTCGATCTGGAAAAACCGGAGCAGTTTGATGCTCTGAAAGTTTCGCTGGAGAAACTGGAAGAAGAAAATGGTTTGGGCGGACAACGAATCGTCTATCTGGCGACCGCTCCTCAACTGTTTCAACCTTCCGTTGAAGCCCTTTCCAAAGCCGGGATGATTCCCTCACCCGATGCTCCCAACTGGCTGCGAGTCGTTGTCGAAAAACCATTCGGTCACGATCTGAAATCCTCCCAGGAACTCAGCGCCAATCTCAGCAAACTGCTGGCTGAGAAGCAGATTTATCGCATCGATCATTATCTCGGTAAAGAAACCGTTCAAAACATCTTGCTGTTCCGCTTTGGGAATTCGATTTTCGAACCGCTCCTGAACCGAAATCATGTCGACAATGTGCAGATTACCGTGGCGGAATCGCAGGGGATGGAACGTGGTCGCGGCGGCTATTACGATCAATCGGGGGCACTGCGGGATGTCTTACAGAATCACGTTCTGCAATTGCTCTGCCTGATTGCGATGGAACCCCCTTCGTTATTCCGTGGTGAAAATATTCGCGATGAAAAACTGAAAGTGCTGCAGGCACTCCGTCCCGGAGATCCCGATAACATCGACAACTGGGCGATCCCCGGCCAATACACGGCTGCCGAGAAAGATGGACAGGTACTCAAAGGATACCGCCATGAAGAACGGATCCCGGAAATTTCCCGTCGGGAAACCTACGTTGCGATGGAAGCCCGAATCGACAACTGGCGCTGGGAAGGCGTGCCTTTCTACATGCGAACCGGCAAACGCCTGCCCGCTCGTGGAACTGAAATTGCGATCAAATTCAAGCTGCCTCCGCTGAATCTGTTCTCAACCGTTGAGTGCGATGGCGACATGTGCGAAATGGTTGAGGCTCAGCAGAATACCTTGGTGTTCCGCATCCAGCCTTACGAAGGCATCATGCTGCAATGCTCAACCAAACGTCCAGGCATGCAGTATCAGATCCACCCGGTCACAATGGACTTTGCCTATAACGATGCATTTCAAATCGATATGCCCGAAGCCTACGAACGACTCCTGCTCGATGTGATGCGGGGCGACTCCACCCTTTTCACCCGCAGCGATGAACTCGAAGCCGCGTGGAGATTTGTGACTCCTGTCCTCGACCATTGGGAGAACCGCACAAAAGATCCCGAATTCTACCAGGCCGGCAGTTGGGGGCCTGACGAAGCGGATCGGTTACTCACACGAGAAGGCCGCACCTGGCGGAAGCCGAGTTTTCAGAAAAAATATTAAGCTTCATGCAGCATACTGCTTTCGTTCCCAATGTCCTCCTTGGGAACAAGTTAAGAAGGCATAGTTTTCACGCAGCATGTTTGCTGTTCGCAGCGGCTACCGCCTGAAAGCCAAT
>DOCI01000078.1:0-826 GCA_003503535.1 Planctomycetaceae bacterium | reverse complement strand
ATTTCCACCGCCAGCGGTTTGTCTGCATTTGTATTACGGCGGACATCGACCCGAAATCCATGCGGATACACTTCGCCGATCGTCGCTTCGACATCGGCATCGCCGAGCGGCTCGCATTCGATTTCTGGATGGCTGGCCAGTGAGGGTGTAAACACAGCGTGGGCAGACATCTGTTTCTGCCCGGCTGCCATTTCCAGTCTTAGCATCCCTTCAAGAACTTCCGAGCCATCGGATTGCCGTTTACGGGAAAGCCACTGGATAACCTGCTCGTCCTCAACAACTGATTCCGTCTTCTTCGTTTTTATCGCAGGTTGAATTTGTGGAGCAGAGGTGATCTCAGCTGAGGAATCTGTCGCAAAGAAATTTAACAGACGAGAACCGATCAAAAGCGTGGATCCGACTGTGATCAATGCCATCAGGCAGAATGCCCAGACACTGCTCGCTGGAAAGCTGGAAATCAATCCACAGAATATTCCGCAGCTTATCAATCCGGCAATGCACAGCACCTGATCGCGTTCAGAATTGTCCAGCAGGCGATTCCGCAGCACATATCCAATCGACATCACACCCATGCCGAGCAG
The DNA here is from genome assembly GCA_003503535.1 of Planctomycetaceae bacterium. Classification (GTDB taxonomy): domain Bacteria; phylum Planctomycetota; class Planctomycetia; order Planctomycetales; family Planctomycetaceae; genus Rubinisphaera. Next base: position 245 of record DOCI01000078.1, on the reverse strand, counting down.
CGCGATACTCAAACCGACCTGCCGAATGAGATCGGCTTGCGGATTCAATCCGCCAAGAATGCGAGCCGAGAGCATCAGCAGACCGATGGTGATCCAGGTCACTCCGATCGACCAGCAGGTCTGGAGTTCCTGAGATTCATGAATCTCCCGTGCCCACTGCTCGCAACGCTGACTCCATGTCATGGCGACACTCCTTCGTACGCCGAACAATATTTTATCAACTTGTAGGGTGCGTCTTGACGCAC
>DOCI01000165.1:8994-9910 GCA_003503535.1 Planctomycetaceae bacterium | reverse complement strand
TGACATCTATCAAATGCACCTGCCGACCTGCTCCCGTATGAGGGGAATCGATTGCGATTGTTTTGCCGTCATTACTCGAACGGGGATGCAGATCGCATCGCCATTCTCCCTTATATTTTGATGGGAGATGGAAATGCCCCAGATTGAATCGGCGTCCACTGGGAACGTGATACAGGTACGGTGTCTGCAATCGCTCGCTGCCCTGGGGATAGGTATCGTTCAGAATCCAGTCGCCATTTGCAATCGGGAGATAGGTGTTATGACCATTGACCGTCATGACATCGGGAGCCACAACTTCCACCTGATTGGTCTGATCTTTGAAGAGATAAAATTTCGAGTCTTTCCCTTCCGGTTTCGTCCAGGCACAAATGTGTTTGGGATCTCTCCAGATGAAGTGAGAGGTGTAGCCGGAAGGATCGAGAATGTAGCGGTTCGATCCATTAATGTCGGCTGTAAACATTCGTGTATCGAATCGACCAGTCGGCTCAGCCTCAGTTCCCTCTCCGGTACTTTCCCGCCAGCGATGCAGCACGATGAATCGTGAACTGTCCGGGCTGATCAACAGATGATTGAAGTAGTTCCACTTTTCCTGTAACGATTTGCCCTGAAACGGAATGGCAGCCGCATTGGCCAATGAGAAGATCAATTGCGTTTCGCCCGTGGTCATGTCCATCCGCCAGACACCCGATTCTTCCGGTGCCCGTTCGGTTCGACAGGGATCTTCCAGCCCGACATATCCATAGCCGGGTCGCATCCGTTGAATGCGGGAGAAATCGGCAGTGATGGCCCATTTGCCATCCGGACTGAGTGTATAAATGGGCCGGGGCAATGTTCGCGTGGCTCCCGTTCGGATATCTTTCACTCGGCAGACATGCTGATCCCCTTCCCGATCATTCCAGACAACTTCCGATTTCGA
>DOCI01000165.1:3258-8889 GCA_003503535.1 Planctomycetaceae bacterium | reverse complement strand
GCAGCATACACCCCTGCTGCCAGCCCCAGGAATTGCTTTTGCCGAGAGGAATCCATTTGTCATTATTTTGGGTATCGACCATGCCGACTGCAATTCGGTCATCTGCTCGCGGGGTCCGATGTTCAAACTCGACTTCATTGGAGAGGACGTATCTGTTTGTTGGATCAAATTCCAGCTTGTCGTAATAGCCAAACCAGTGATGCCTGGGCCCTTTGGTGATCGTGCGAACGGGCGGCAGCTTTTCGGCAGGAGCCGCGAAGATTTGCTCCAGTGAGACAAATGGAACCAGACCTGCGGCTGCCAATTGCTTGAGAGCAGTTCTTCGAGAATGAAAGAGTGACATGAAAAACCTGCTGTTTTGAAAATCTTTAGAATTTGGTACGGAGCTGTAATCATATGAATCAACTCTGTTACAATACGGATTCCCACGACGATGCGAAAGTGTGCGAGCAATAACTCTGTGATGAGCCAAGGAGCTTCTTGTGAATATCGATCTGCGACACGTTTTTCTGTTCACATGGCTTTCTTTATCTCTCGCAACTGGAGTCTTGGCAGAACCCTGGAAAATGCACGTCATCGATAACACCTCGCGTGGTGCAGATGGTGTGAAGCTGGCGGATGTGAATGGCGATCATCTGCTTGATATCACCACCGGATGGGAAGAAGGAGGACAGATTCGCCTCTATATTCAACCCGCTCGCTCTCTCGTGAAACAACCCTGGCCGGCGGTGACTGTCGGCAAAGTCAAATCTCCGGAAGATGCTTTTTTCGCGGATGTGAATGGCGATGGTAAGCTCGATATCGTCAGTTGCTGCGAAGGAAATCAGCAGGCCCTCTTCGTGCATTTGTGCCCGTTCGGACCTGCTCAGTTATTGAAATCCTCTGACTGGGAAACTCAGGCCATAATCGATTCGCAAAAGAAAACCCGCTGGATGTTCGGTCAAGCTGCACAGTTCGATGAGGATTTGAGTTGGGAACTGCTGTGTGGCTCGAAAGATCCGCATGGACAAATCGGCTGGTATGATCCCAAACCAGAAAATCCAGCTGAAGCAATCTGGCATCCCATCGGCCCAGCTGGCTGGATTATGACGCTCGATCAGGTCGATATCGATTTGGATGGAGATCTGGACATTTTCTATTCTGATCGCAAAGGCCCCCGGCGCGGCTGCTGGTGTCGCATTAATCCGGGAGATCGCACTGATCCGGCCAACTGGCAGGAAATCGCTATCGGTGGTGAGGGAAAAGAAGTCATGTTTTTGACGACCTGCGATGCAAACCATGATGGCCTGATCGATTTTGTCTGCCCGGTAAAAAATGGAGAATTTGAAATCTATTGGAATGTTCCCCCACAAACGAAAACGTCAAAGACACCAACATTCAAAACGGTCTCCTTGCCCTATCCTGAGAATGTCGGAACGGCCAAATGTGCGAGGCTGGTGGATGTCGACCTGGATCATCAACTCGATCTGATCGCAACCTGCGAACATGCTGAGAAAAAGCATGGGGTCTACTGGCTCTCTGGTTTTAAGATTGAGAATTCTTCCCGTCATATTACCGAGCCTGTATTTCATGAAATCTCAGGGACGAAACAAGGGATCAAGTACGATCTGATCGAAATGATCGACCTGGATGCCGACGGCGATCTGGATTTGCTCACCTGCGAAGAACGGGATAATCTCGGAGTCATTTGGTATGAGAATCCGACTCGCTGAGTAAACCCGATAAAATATGGCATTTTTACAGGCTCAAAGCTGTCTTGTTGGATATTTCCGACACTGATACGATCCGAGTTCTGAAAAGGCAGGATGTTTGCCTTTTTGCATGAAATGAAATCTGCTTTCAGCCTGCAGAGTTGAAGCCTCTCAGTCCAGATGTTTCTGGCCATCGTGAATCTGATCATGGAAATTTTCACTGCAATTGGATTGCTGTTCCTGGGTGTGCTGGGAAATTCCTGGTTTTGGACGTCGTATACAAATCGGGTTTACAGTTTGCCGATACCATCGGAGACACTCGATAAATATCGAATTGCGCACGACATCGGCATCCTCACAGTCCCTTTCGCACTATTATTCAGCCTGATTCGTGTCTCGATGACATCGCATTATCAGATTGCGGGTATTGCTCTTCCTCAGCAAAATGAAATCTGGCTTTTCACACCCTGGCTGCTTTCAGGAGTCGGCTTGATCATGCTCAGTACGACGCTGCTGAAAAGATTTTTGAGAAGCAAGCCTCCCGGCTATTCTGTCGACCATCGGGAAATCGTTCATACGGAACAGATCCTCGGACAAAAATCACGCGGTGAAGGTCCCTACCAAAAGTTGCTGAGAGTTCCCGGCAATCAGGCTTTTTCGCCGGAGTTTAATGAGAAAACATTCACATTCGACCGTCTGCCTGCAGAGTTTTCCGGTACAAAGCTTCTCCATATTAGTGATGTCCATTTTCTGGGAACTATTGATCGACCTTTTTACGAACTTGTTTTTGAGAAGGCGCAACAGTGGAGTCCGGACATGATCGTCTTCACGGGAGATTTGCTGGATCGACCGGAAAAGATCGAGTGGATTGACACAACTTTTGGACAGATGCATGCTCCACTGGGATGTTATTACATTCTGGGAAATCACGACTGGCATCTCGAATGCGATCCCATCCGGGAAAGAATGGCTAAACTCGGCTGGCAACTTTGCGGAGAAAAACCTGAATTCATCACGAAGGGATCAGGACAAATTGCAATCGCTGGCGATGAACGTCCCTGGATGGGAAATGCTCCTCAATTCGATCAGGTTGATGAGCATACTTTCCGCATGCTGCTCAGCCACACGCCCGATAACATCAAATGGGCGAGACAGAACCAGATCGATTTCATGCTCTCCGGGCACAATCATGGCGGCCAGATCAAGCTACCAATCCTGGGGCCAGTCTATTCGCCCAGTCGATTTGGTGTACACTACGCCGATGGCGTCTTTCATGAACCGCCAACGACCTTGCACGTCTCACGTGGTGTTTCAGGAAAACATCCACTGCGAATCGGTGCCCGACCAGAAATCAGCCTGCTCAACCTGGAACGAAGAAGCGATTAAGTAAAAGAACCTTGACACCAATGGAGTCAAGGTTCTCATGAGCAGATGCTTTTCAACTGAGATGATTGAGTCCCAGCAAGCGGTCATCGATTGATATTAAGAATACGATTCCATATCCGGCGAATCTAAATGAATTCGATAGACTTGCTTGGCAAATTTCGTCGGACGTGTGACACGCTGACGTCGCATCATTTCTTCTTCGCTCCAGGACTGCTGAATATCACTGCACTCAGCTCGAATCTCTGCAGGAGTGGGAATATAAGGAGCAACATTGCAGCCGCTGGAGGATTTTTTTGATTTTGGTGTGGTTAGTGTTTTCACTATTATAGTCTCCCAGTTGAAAGTTTTCGTTACGACAGCAGATAGTTGCAACGACTGTGCCAGTTCAACTGGAACCCAGGAAATTAACCGGATAACTTTATTTATCAAGCATGTTTTCCTGTGATTAACAAGCGAAATCATTTCATAAATATTTTCCAGAGATACTCTTCACTGTTTGAAAAGATTGTTTTTCTTTCATTCGAATCAAATTTGGGCTGTTGACAAGCCAGATTGATCGCTCAACGACCGCTTGGAAAACGGATTCTTCTGAAGCCATCAATCATCCTGCTCAACTCATCCCATCAACATTTTCAATTTCCTTAGAATCCTCGCGTCTCTCAATAAGAGCACAGAAACCGCCATCTCGGTTCGCATTCGGCAAAATTGATTTCATTTCTGAGCAAGTGAATTCCGGATGATTTTCCAGCCAGCGCGAAATCAACTGCTCATTCTCTTTCGGCTCGATACTACATGTCGAATAGACCATCCGACCATCTTCAACCAGTAACTCAGAAGCGGTATCAAGCAGCTGCATTTGGATGTCGTTCAATAGATGCAACTCGGTGATCGAATATCGCCAGCGCGCTTCGGCCCGTTTCCCCAACACAGCCGTATTGCTACACGGCGCGTCGATCAAAATCGCGTCAAAAGGTTCATCGGATATATACGGATCCTCTCGATCAATCAATAAGGTCTTGATGCACGATATTTGTAAACGTTTTGCGTTTTCTTCAATCTGTTCGATTCGACGCGGGCTGACTTCAGTAGCCAGTAATTCTCCACGATCGAGCATCAGTTCTGCCAATTGAGTCGTTTTCGTTCCTGGACCAGCACACAAATCAAGTACCCGCTGTCCTGGATACGGATTCAATAATTTCGCGGCATGCGTAGCTGCGATATCCTGGACAACAAATTCCCCCGCTTCAAATCCCGGCAGGTTACTGAGCCGAACTTTCTGATCAATTCGAATCGACTCGGGAACGTCAGTTGTCGATACTGCGATCTCTGCTTCGCGACATCGTTCCACCCACTGGGCTGGTTCGACGGCAATCCGATTGAGTCGGACATGCATCGGCGGAGCTTCCAGTGTCGACCAGCATAATTCGATAAATTCTTCTCGCGTATATCGTCGATCCCATTCGCGAATCAGTGGTTCTGGCAAGCTGAACGCAAACCCCATATAACTTGGAAAGTGTGCTTCCAGATCGGGGAAAATCTCTTTGTTCAAAACACGGTATTCATGATTTTCGAACGGGTATGCATTCGCGGCGATTTCGTTCGTCACTTGATCCGTCAATAAACGTTGAACTCCACGTAACACACCATTGACAAATCCGGTCCATTCCGGATGTGTGAGCAACCGGCAGATCTCTACCGTTTCGGAGATTGCGGCGTGTTGAGAGTCGGCTGGGCCGAACAGCAATTCATTTGCTCCCATTCGTAAAATTGTCCACAAAGAAGCCTGGACCTGATCGACGGGCCGGCTGACACATTCTTTGAGAACACGGTCAATTGTCCGCTGCCGTAAAATCAAGCGTTCCGACCAGGCGACCGCCTGGGGGCGAATCTCATCGTTGAGGAACAATTCCAGAAGCTGATCCCGCACGAGTTGACCGGTTGTGCGATAGCGTTCAATCAGGATATAGACGGCATGACGAATCGTCCGCGGAATTGAAGGAGGTTGTTTCTGACGTTGCTTACGAACCTGAGAGCGAACCGGACGTTTTCGTTGTGGCATAATGTTCTTCAATTCTGGGGAGTGTAGAGCAGATAAACTTTAAATGAAAAAAAAGCTCAGGTCAGGCTGTACCTGACCTACAGATCTGGAATTACTCAGTCGTGCCTGCAGGGGGAGGCGTTTCGCTCTTTTCAGGAGTCGGCTGAGGCAAAGAAGACCAGAACACTGCAGGCTGAGTGACAGTATCGAATGTTTGCCCAATCTGCTGAATGCTCGGCATTGACATCACGACATCCAAACCCTTTTCAATCTTTTCTGGTGAGAAGATCAGTCGCTCAAGTTTCAAACCTTTCAGGGGAGTCAAATCGGTGACTGCGGAATCGGCAATGTTAAGACGCTTCAGGTTCGTATTCCCTGAGAGTGGACTCAAATCGGATATCGGAGTTTTTTCAATATCCAGACTCATCACGGGATTCCCCTTCAGGACGGTAATGTCCTGAACTTGAGTCTCGGTCAGCCATAAAGTTTCGAGGGGCATGCCGCGAATTGGTGAAA
>DOCI01000165.1:407-3180 GCA_003503535.1 Planctomycetaceae bacterium | reverse complement strand
AAATGTCGGTCACTTGCGTATCAAACAATCCGAGTTGATCCAGTTGCATGCCTTCGAGTGGGGAGATATCGACCACTGGTGTATGTTCCATCCGCAGCTTTTGCAGGGGCATACCTTTCAGGGGTGATAAATCTGTGACTTTTGTCCCTTCCAGATACAGTTCCTGCAGTTTCAAACCAACAAGGTTTTGCAGATTCTCGATCGGAGTATTCGTAATATCGAGAACACGCAGGGGAGATCCCTTGATCGGGGTGATATCAGAAACTTTTGTCCCCAGTAGATAAAGTTCCTCCAGAGGCATTCCCTGAAGGGGTGCGATCGATTCGATTGGCAGTTGCATCAGATTCAAATACTTGATCGGCAAACCTTCGAGAGCCGCGATATCAGTCACGCCCGATTGAGCCAGATTGACCGCAATCACCTTACCGCCCGCTTTCGTAAACTCCGCCTGATCATTAGCTCCCAGCTTCTTACGCAAGGTTGCCACGGAAATCTCAGGCTCTCCATCAATCGCTTTGGCGATACGCATAGGAGCCTGATTCGATTCGGATTCCTTTGATGAACTGTTCTCTACCGCAGGATCCTGGCAACCTGCAAATAAAACGAGACTACAAAGGAATGTCCAATGAATTCGGCGAGCAATCATCAGCATGTTGTTGGAAATCCTGAATGAGTTATGATGTGCGAGAAAATTAATTATTTTTCGAAAACGAAGTTTGTGGTAACCAACATGAAGACAAGCCGGAAGCTTATCCTACTTTTTGCTGGAGAATCGATCTTCAGCAGCCATCATACATATTGAGAAGAAATCTTCCATGACACCCCCGGAATCAACTCGCGATCAACAACTTGCCCAAGCTACCAATGCCCATCAGCAGGGAAATTTCCATGCGGCCGAAGCACTGTATAGGCAATTGCTGGACTCCCATCAGGATGACAATGTCGGCTACTTGCTCGGAACTCTGCTTCTGCAGAAAGGGGATGCTGCTCTGGCAGTGGAACATCTCAAGCCGATTGCGGAGCGACATCCAGAATCGACCGATTTGCATAATAATCTGGGAGTCGCTTACCAAACGCTCAATCAGAGACAGGAAGCGGTCAAAGCGTTTCAGGCTTCTCTGAAAGCGGACCAGAATTACCCACAGGGCTGGCAGAATCTTGGGAAACTTCTCTTTGAAATGAAACATGTCCGCGAAGCCGAGAAATGCTATCGCGAAGCGGTCCGTTTATTGCCGGACGATCAAGCCTGTCGTCAGGATTGGATCCAGGCCTTGATTACGACCGAACAATGGATCGAAGCGGCTCAGGAAATTGAGAAACTGCTGCAGCAGAAAGATCTCAACTCTGAAACCGAGATTGAATGGAAGACACAAGCTGCCTTTGTTCAGGCTCAAATGCACAATTATGTGGAAGCGACCCGTTTGAGCGAAGAGGTGCAGGCCCGGCAGCCGGAGAATATTACGATTCTGGCCAACCTCAGCTATCTCTATGAACATATTGGCGAAATCGACAAGGCAATTGCAGCCGGTCTTGAGGCTCAGGACAAGGCTCCACATTCGGCTGAAATCGCCAATAACCTGGGAGTCGCCTATCGCTCAGCCCATCGAATGGATGAGGCATTGGCAGCGTTTTCCAAATCGATTGAACTGAATCCGGATTTGCCTCTGGCGACATTCAATCGCGGGAGTACACTCCTGTTGACTGAAAATTATCAGGCTGGCTGGGTCGATTATGAACGTCGCTTGAGTCTGATACCACAGCCTGAAGAACTCAACGGATTAAAACGCTGGTCTGGGGAAAAAATCTCTGGTCAGAAATTACTCATTGTGTGCGATCAGGGGTTTGGAGACTTATTGATGTTCGCACGCTTTCTCCCCTTGATTCGAGAGCGCTCCGATGCCGTCACCATTTTTTGGGCACCTCCGGAAATGCTGAGGTTGCTCAATGCGAGCCGAGTGGAGGGCTTGCCACTCGCTGATATCTTTGTTTCAGAAGATGAACCGTTGCCTCAAGCCGATTGCATGTTTCCTCTGATGAGCGCAGCGTCACAGTTCGATCTGGAAATTGAAGGAATCGGGATGCAGAACTCTTATCTGCAATCTCCTGAGAATCCACAGATCATCAAATGGTTGGAAAGCACATCGGTGAATAGCCAGAAAACAGTCGGTTTGTGCTGGCGTGGGAATGCAGCCCAGGCACAGGATCACGTTCGGACGATGACTCTGGAAACGTTATTTCCACTCAGCGAAATTCCAGGGATACGCTGGGTCAGTCTGCAAATGGATGCCGATGAAAATGAATTGGAGACATGGCCAGGAGAGATCATTCCTGCGAAAGATCATGTTAAAGATTTCGCAGACACAGCAGCAATTCTCCAGGAAATTGACTTATTGATCACCGTCGACACCGCCATCTGCCATCTCGCGGGGGCAATGCAACGCCCAGTCTGGAACATGCTACCTCATACACCAGATTGGCGATGGCATTTGAACCGCAAGGACTCTCCCTGGTATCCGTCCATGCAGCTTTATCGACAAGCGGAATGGGGTAAGTGGAAATCGGTAGTTGAGAAACTTGCTGCCGATTTACAGTAACCGTTGGCGAGCCGTGTCAGTAATGGTAGGAGTTTTGTCACAATCATTTCGCGACTGTATTCAGAGACTCAGTCGAATAAATTCCGATCATTCCCGAATCATAACGGACTCGGCTGTTAGAGCATTTTCAAAAATGAACTGCAGCGTATGGCAGGGGCAAACTCGGTGTTTTAAGCCAT
>DOCI01000165.1:0-291 GCA_003503535.1 Planctomycetaceae bacterium | reverse complement strand
GTTTTAAGCCATTTGATGTCCATACGACTGCAGAAACCATTCGAAAATGGTCTAACGGGAAATATCATATGATCCCATCACCGAATGGATCCTTCGATGGGCGGTTGTTCTGCGGAATATTCCGTAAAGACTGGTCTTTATTATTTGTCGAATTCACTTCTGGTTTTGATTCGGAATCGACTCGGTGAACTTTACCGTCTTCGGTTTCAAGAGTCATACGGGAGGCCTGCTTTTCTGCTGATGAAGAATCAGGTTTTGGTGAAGGAGACTCGTGATGATGCAGGTCTTCCT
>DOCI01000296.1:69955-72432 GCA_003503535.1 Planctomycetaceae bacterium | reverse complement strand
GGCGGGGGCGCTCTCGAAGAGAATCCCCCCCGCCACCCCGGAAGACCTTTTCAAGAGGTATAAGGAAATCAGGTTTCCAATTGGAACAGAGCACTAAACCCTGTTCCAACTAAATATTAGGCTGCCAGTGGCTTGTAACTTCTGTGTTAGTCTCGACTTGCACTGGCGGAGCCATAGGCACACAACCCGAAGCTTAAATTGGAACAGTCCATTAGACCATTTTCAAATGGTTTCTGCAGTCGCTTGGACTTCAAATGACCGTAAAACACTCAGTTTGCTCCTGCCGAGCGCTGCAGGTGATTTTTGAATATGCTCAAGAATGTAACGTCTGAAGTGTTCATCGCATTTGCAGCGGGTCGACATCGAGTGCGTATTCGATCATCGTCAGCTTATCAAATTGTTTACGGCACTTTTCGATCAAAGCGCATATGGCGGTGTGGGAAGTGCTGGTGATGAGAATCTGATAGCGATAGTAATCTTTGTGTCGCGCCAGTGGAGCAGGAGCCGGGCCGAGGATGCGGTATTTGTCGGGCAGACTTTCCGCGTGCTTTTGCAGTTCTTCGACCATTTCGAGTCCGGCAGTGTCGAGGAGCGGTTCATCTTTGGCGCGGAGAATGATTCGCAAGAGCGCCGCTTGCGGCGGCATCTTACGTTCCAGACGATGTCCCAGTTCCCGGTTCGCAAAGCCGATGAAATCGTGCTCGGCGGCAAAGCGGATTGCCTCGGCATCCGGCTGCATCGTCTGCACCAGCACCCGGCCACCCCGTGAGCTGCGACCAGTCCGGCCTGCGACCTGGGAAATCAATTGAAAAGTTCGCTCCGAGGCCCGGAAGTCAATCTGATGCAAAGCGGTATCGGCATCGACGACACCCACCAACGTGACATTCGGAAAGTCGAGCCCTTTGGCAATCATCTGGGTGCCTAGCAGAATCGAGACTTCGCCGTGACGAAAACGTTCGAGAGCCTCGTCATGACTCCCCGGCTTCCGCATCGAGTCGCTATCCATACGTAAAACGGTAACGCCAGGAAACTTACTGCGGACTTCTTCTTCGAGACGTTGCGTTCCTGCTCCAAAATGCCGAAGTCCCTGTTTCTTACAAGCTGGACATTGGCCGGGCATAGGTATTGTGTAATCGCAGGTATGACAGACACAGAGCTTGCGATCTTTGTGCCATGTCAAACTGGTATCGCAATGCGGACAACTCAACTTTTCTCCACACGAACGACACCACAATACGGGTGAAAATCCTCGCAGGTTGAAGAATAGAATGATTTGCCCATCGTTTTTCAGGGTTTGATCAATCGCATTCTTGAGCGCCCGTCCAATATTGTGACCTCGTTTGATGAGGGGATCGTTCATCGTGTCGACAGTCACGACCGGAGGCATCGGTAATTCTTCAATCCGTTTCGGCATGCTAATTAGTTGATAACTTTTCTGCGTTGCCAGCCACCACGATTCCAGCATCGGAGTCGCTGTACCCAGAACGAGCGGAATTCCTTCCATAGCCGCCCTTTTGCGGGCAACTTCGCGAGCATGATATCGCGGCACCGTTTCCTGCTTGAATGTCGTTTCATGTTCTTCATCGATGACGATCAAACCGAGCCGGGGCGTCGGAGCAAAAATCGCACTGCGGGCACCGACCACCACCTGCACATTTCCAGAGGCGATCTGCTGCCATTGCCAGTGGCGTTCACTGTCGGTCAGATGACTGTGCAGCACGGCGACCGAATCGAAACGTCTGCGGAATCGGCGGATCGTTTGAGGCGTCAGGCTGATTTCCGGAACCAGCACAATCGCTTGCCGTCCGAAATCGACCGCGTGCCGAATGGCGCGAATATAAACTTCCGTCTTCCCCGAGCCTGTCACGCCATGCAGCAGGAATGTTTGATCGCCCTTGTAATGATCGATTTTTCTTGGATCGGCGACCTCTTCAATTTCCGGCGTTTTGGTTTTCTTGCCATGATCAATCGCATGCGTGATCGCATCCAGAGCCGCTTGCTGTTGATCGGCCAGAATCAAGTCAGCCTCCCGAGCCACCAGTTTTTCAGGAGGCTCGTAGTTCATACGCGTTTCACGAATCGCGGTGAGAATGTTCTTCTTGAGCAAGGTGTTGATGGGAGACGTGCCGCATCCAGCCGACTGGGCAATCTCGCCAACTGGTAATGGTTCTCCCGCATCGAGCAGCACATCGATCACCGCTCTTTGCTTGGCAGGTAGATTCAAGTCTTCCAGATTTGGTAAGACCTCAGGATCGATTTCCACGAGTTTAACCTGACGCGTCCCCGCACTTTTTTTGACAGCGGCAGGAATGACCGCATGCAGCACCTGTCCCCAGGAGCAGAGGTAGTACTCGGCAATCCATTTTGTCAGGCCGAGCATTTTTGCGTCGGCGATCGGTTCACGATCGAGAATGCTGATCAGCTCTTTGACATTCTTCCGCTTCGCAATGGCTTCGGGGGGGCCCTGTTCGCAGCCA
>DOCI01000296.1:68759-69742 GCA_003503535.1 Planctomycetaceae bacterium | reverse complement strand
AGCCGATGGTCGGACGATCTCCACGACCAAACGGAGCCTGCACGCGCTGACCGGGACGAATCATTTCCCGTAATGCGGGTGGAACGAGATAGTGATACACGGTTTCCATCGGCCGATTGAACACGATCGCCGCAAACAGCTGATCCTCCCGATCAGCCCGCTGCCATTTCAGCTCGGCAGCATCCTCAAATAAATTCTGTTGTCGGCTCACTCGCGATGACCTCGTGCCAGATCAGAATCTGGAAACGATATTCCTATAAGCACATTGACGGATTATTGACTCGTACAATTCATCTTAACGGTTAGCCGACTTACTGCCAGTCGCCGTAGTTCAGGCACGACCTGACCTACGGCGAGTTGAACAATGCAATGAGTTGTTGCGTGAAATGCATTTTAGGTAAGCAAGTTCCTGGGGGCACGTCACAGAACGAAGTGAGGTAGTGGCAATAACGGATGACCACACTCTTGGCGATGCTTAGGGACGTGCTACCCTTTGAAGTAATTTATCCGGCGATCAGTGTAGCAATCGGGCCGGTGCTGTCGGCGAATCTTTTCATCGGCAGCCCCAGCAGTTGAGCCTGTGTCAGCCAGAGGTTGGCAAGCGGCGTCCCCTCTGGCATATTGATGTGCTGACCGGAATAAACGCGTTTTCCGCCTCCTGCAACAATAATCGGCAGGTCGTTGTATTGATGTGTGGAACCATCTCCCAGCCCGGAGCCGTATGTGAACAGGGTGTTGTCGAGCAATGTGGAGCCGTCGGATTCCTGAATTGAGTCCATCTTTTTGAGCAGATACACATACTGTTCCATGTGAAAGCGATCGACTTTCAGCAGGTCGTCAATCATTTTGGTTTGATTGTGCGACATCTGATGATGGCTGCGAGGGGTATCAAACAGACTTTCAAATTTATAAGGCGTGTCCCAGCGTTCGGGACCAACCATGAAGGTTGCGACATTGGTCAATCCGGTCTGCAGAGCAACCAC
>DOCI01000296.1:63646-68612 GCA_003503535.1 Planctomycetaceae bacterium | reverse complement strand
ATCCGGTCTGCAGAGCAACCACCATCAAGTCCCCCATCAGACGAATATATTCTCCACGCGGCAGGTACGCTTCGGGAGGTTCATCCAGTTTAACCAGCGAGAGTTCCGCCTTCATTTTCTCCAGTCGATCCATCTGCAATTCAATGGTACGGATCGACTCAAAATACTCGGAAAATTTCTCCCGGTCGGCTGAGCCCAGTTGCTTTCGCATCGCGCGGGCATCTTCGAGAACCAGATCGGTAATGTCTCGATACTGATCAATTTCCTGAGTCGAAAACAGACGGCGATACATTTTGCGGGGATCGCGAATTGAAGGAGCCAGGTGTCCGGTGCCGTACCAGGAGATGTTGTCGAAATAGATCGATTCTTTGTTATCGCGATGACTGTTGCAACTGAATTCGAGTGTCGGGAATGGAGTTTGAGTCCCGATTTGATCGGCGACGAGATGATCGAGAGTCCGATTCAACGGCCAGGCCGTCCCTTCAATGGTGTAAGGTTCGGCACTGCTCAAGTAACACGAAGCACATTGGGCGTGCACGTCAGTCCCCTGCTGGAAAGTGCGGTCCATGCCCGTAATCAGATTGATCTTCTGCTGAAATCCCTCCAGCGGCTGCATTGTGGGAGTCAATTGCGTAAGTGGTTTGACGCTGAAGTTGGGATCCTGCTTTCCGAGAGAGGTCATCACATTTCCCAGGTTCCCTTTGGGGATGATGTCCTCTGCTTCTCCAGGAAAAAATCCACGACGAACAACTCCAATCGGCACATAAAAATGAGCCATCCGTTGAGCGACAGGTTTTGATGGAGCAGCGGTGCAGAGACTCTCCATCCAGGGCAGAGACAAAGCTGCCCCGCTCATGCCGCGAAGAAAATTTCGTCGTGTCGTTCTTCTCATAGGAATGTCTTTTCGTTTGAGGGTGGCGGCGCTCTTGAAGAGCAGCTCTTGGTTTGAAATCTTCGGGGGCTTCCGCTTATGCGGAGCGCGCCCGCCACCCACTTTATGATCTCGACTTAATTGTAGTTCTATTCCAAAGCAACATGAGCCTTCGGGCTGGATTTGCTTTGGAACGGTTCGCTGAAAATAATCTGTTTGATCAGGGATTGAAATCGATACTGATCTGCGATAACCGACTGTGTCATTTCATCGAGTGCGATCTGGTCGGCTGCTCCGAGTTCACGGGCCAGTGCGTACGAAAGCAGGTGCCCTGCCAGTGCCCGGGTGAAACGATCTTTTTCCGTCAGGATCGCATCCTTGAATTCGATCACATTGTTGAACTGATGCTGCCGGAATAATGTGCCCTGCATGTCGATCTCTCGACCATTCTCATACTGATCGCGCCAGACACCTATCGGATTGTAATTTTCCAACGCAAAACCGAGAGGATCTATCTGCTCGTGACACCCCTTGCAGTCGGAACGTTCCCGATGCAGCGAGAGCCGTTCTCTCAAGGTCAAATGTTCTTCGCCTTCGGCTGGTTTTTCACCAAGGGCAGGCACATTGGCGGGCGGAGGTTCGGGAGGATTATTGAAAATCACGCCGGCAATCCACGCACCTCTGGTAATCGGTTGAGTTCGCTCTGGTCCAGAAGTCATCGTCATCACTGCTGCATTGGTAATCAAGCCGCCGTTTCGGCGATCAGTCACAGGAACTCGATGGAAGGTTAATGTTGTGACCTCATCCCGTTTCTTATCCACGGGCTCGGTCGCGAGTTCCCCGTAAGCCTCTTCCAGTAAGATCGACCGGTAAGTGAAATCGGAATCAATAAATTGTGTAATCGGCTGGTTTTCAATGAGGACCGTTTCGAACAGCAGCAGCGGTTCGAGCATCATGTGCATGCTGTCGCGATACTTTGAAAAATAGAAATCGGGATATTTCCCTCGATCCGGCACCGAAGAAATGATCCGCTCCAACTGTAGCCACTGAGAGGGGAAACTGTCGCAGAATCGTTTGATTTTCTTATCTTTGAGCATCCTCTCCACCTGGACGTCGAGGACTTCAGGTTTGCTCAAGTCTCCGTTCGTCGCCAGATCGAGGAGCGTCTCATCGGGCAAACTGCTCCAGAGAAAAAAGGAAAGTCTTGAGGCCAGTTCAAAATCGTCGAGAGGTGCCGAAGTCTCAATGGGATCCGTTTTATCGTAAAGATAAAGAAAGTTCGGCGAGGCGATGGTGGCAGCTGCGACGGACTTCATCGCCTCAGGAAAGGGAACACCTGATTCAAGCTGATGCTGCACGTAGCCGATGTAACGCTCCAGTTGACTCTCAGCAACTGGCTGTCGAAATGCTTTGAAGAGAAATTTCTTGAGCCGAAGCCTCACTTCCGCCGATTGATCAACTTCCTCAGCGGGAGCGGCAAAGAACTCTCGCCAGATGCCCACGTTTTTCGGTTTGAAATCAGGGCTCTCGACGATCGACTGCCCCAGCTTCAGAAATGCTTCCATCAATAGTGGGGATAGTGAAAGATGATCGCCTCGATTGTCGTAACCATGCTCTGCTCGAAGATCCTGCGGAAACGCGGCCACTCCCATCAGCCGTGGTTCGATCATTTGAGACTTCCCAAGCGGACGACATCCGACAGTCACTACCTCGGCCATTTTTCCTGTTTCGGGTTGAAAATACCCCTTGTGATCTCGCATCATTTTTTCTGGAAGAGTGAACACGATACACTTCAAATCGAATAGATCGACAACCGCATTGTTGTACTGAAAGCGGTTCATGCGGCGAATCGGCGCATGCCGATAGCTGCGCTCACTGGCGAGTGATTTGTGGAGCATGTTCTGAAATTGATTCACCAGCAACTGTCGATTTTCAGCCGATAATCGAGGCTCATCTTCGGGGGGCATTTCCTGCAGATCGAGGACGTCGATCAGACTGCGTAGCAGTTCACTGTTCGTTTTCAGATCATCGAGCGAAAGTTTCTGGAGATTGACTTCGCCATAAATCTCTTCTTCTGCCCCATGGCACTTTACGCAATGCTTTTGGGTCAGTGACAGGAATGATTCCGAAAAATCATCGGCAGAGAGTGTTGCGGAAGTGTTCAGCATCCAAACCAAAATCAGACTGCAGGCAATTGCAAGTCTCAAGTTTTTGGCTTTTAAAGCGGCTTTCCACATAATATATCGTTACCGAAATGGCTAAAATTTGAATGTCGACAAACGATCAATCAATATATTCGCATGTGAGTGTGATTGCAAGATGCATCTGACTTGGACAGTTTGGAATGGGAAGCCGAGTGGTTCTGTGTCGACACGCTTTTCGTCTGCGTTATGGTAGTTATACTTCTTTAAGACGATGAATTATTATTTAGACCATTTTCAAATGGTTTCTGCAGTCGCCTGGACACCAAATGTCCTAAAAACACGGTGTTTGCTCCTGCTGGACGCTGCAGTTAATTTTTGAATATGTTCTGGAAGATGAATCAATGAGATTTGATCAAGAGTCGAGACTTTGAGTTCGATTTAAAGAGAAACCTCATTTTTAATTTGCTCCATTGAGCGGAATTTATACTGAGAGACCAGACAATTCCATGCCGCATCGTGGTGTTGCAACTCAGACTATGCCTTAGAAAGACCATATCGGATGGCTATTGAATTCAAATTACCGGAAGTTGCCGAGGGTGTGACCTCTGCCGATATTGCAGAAATCCACGTTTCTGAGGGCGATACGATTAAAGCCAATCAGGTTGTCGCCGAAGTGGAAACTGAAAAAGCACTCGCAGAAATTGAATGTCCCCATGCGGGAACGATCGTGAAAGTTCACGTCTCTGCCGGAGATTCCGTGCCAATCGGTGCGACGCTGTTCACCATTGAAGAAGGTGGCGGTGGCGGGAAGAGTGAAGAGAAAAAAGAGGAACCAGCCGCAAAGCAGGAACCGGAAACGAAAGAACCGCCCAAATCGGCTCCAGAATCCAAATCTGCCCCAACTCCGCCGGCTCAATCCGCCTCGCCATCTCCTGTAAAGGAAGTTTCGGCCACATCGGGCGATCAGGAAAATCGTCTCCCTGCCCCAGCTGGCCCGGCGACTCGCAGAATGGCCCGCGATCTCGGCGTCGATTTGTATCAGGTGAATGGGAGTGGTCCCGGTGGGCGAATTTCTCAGGAAGATGTTCAGGCTTATGTCAAAGCTCGCCTGACAGCTCCGGCTGCAACAGGTGGTTCGGGTGGCGGTCCTGCAGTCGCTCCGCCATTGCCGGACTTCAGTGAATTCGGCAATACGCATCGTGAGGCATTGAACAAAATCGGCAAGATGGCCGCTCAGCATCTGGCGATGTCCTGGAATGTCATTCCGCATGTCACCCAGCAGGACATGGCTGATATCACGGATATCGAATTGGCCCGCAAGCAGTTCCTGCAGGGAACCGGCAAAAATGGCCCGAAGGTGACAATGACCGCCATCGCTGTCAAAGCCGCAGTGACGGCCCTCAAAACATTCCCGAAATTCAATTCGAGTCTCGATCCACAGACGAACGAAATCGTCTACAAAGACTATTTCAACATCGGCATTGCCGTCGATACGGAAAACGGTCTGGTCGTGCCTGTCGTGCGGGATGCCGATAAGAAGTCACTGTTGCAAATCGCCCTGGAAGTGACCGATCTGGCGACTAAGGCACGCGATCGCAAACTTTCCATGAATGAGATGAAGGGTGGCACGTTCACAATCACGAACCTGGGTGGCATTGGCGGAACCGGATTCACGCCGATTGTCAGCTACCCGGAAGTGGCGATTCTGGGAATGTCCCGGGGACAGAAAGAACTGAAACTGTTCGACGGAGAACTTGAAGAACGTCTCATCCTGCCGTTGTCACTCTCTTACGATCATCGAGTGATTAACGGAGCCGATGCTGCGAAATTTATCGTAAAATTGTCCGCATTACTTTCCGATCCATTCACCCTGCTCTCAGAATGCTGATGCGTTGATTACACCCCAGTCTTTATAATGAAATGAGGGCGGCGGGGGCGCACTCGAAGAGAA
>DOCI01000296.1:62636-63513 GCA_003503535.1 Planctomycetaceae bacterium | reverse complement strand
CCGCCACCCCGGATTGAATTTTCCAGATCAATATCAAATTCGATCCGCACTGCGGATCTTACAGAGCGGCTGATGTTGTCGCGTTGAGGAAATCGAGAGATGTCAAATTCTGATTTGCATGCCGAAGTTGTCGTTCTGGGAGCGGGTCCCGGGGGATATCCCGCCGCTTTCGAAGCAGCCGATAAAGGGAAAAAAGTCATTCTCGTCAATGACGATGTCGCACCCGGTGGCGTCTGTCTCAACCGGGGATGTATTCCTTCCAAAGCGTTGCTGCATGTCGCTAAGTTGCTCAATGAATCGAAAGAAGCAGCCGATTGGGGCATTAAGTTTGCGGAGCCGGAAGTCGATCTGGATAAACTGCGGGACTTCAAAAATGGAGTCGTGACTGGATTAACAGGTGGGATTCGTTCGCTCTGCAAAACTCGCAAAGTCGATTTGGTCGAAGCCAGAGGAAGTTTTCTTAATTCCAATACGATGGAGCTGAAATACAAAGATGGCTCGACGGGCAAGCTCACCTTCGATATCGCAATCGTTGCCACAGGTTCGCTGCCGGCAATGCCCGGTATATTCAACATTGGTGATGATCGGGTGATGGATTCGACTGGTGCACTCGAGTTGAAAGATGTTCCCGAAAAATTGCTTGTCATTGGTGGCGGCTACATCGGTCTCGAAATGGGCTCCGTCTACGCGGCCCTCGGTTCCGAAGTGACGGTTGTCGAAATGACCGATGGCTTGTTACCGGGAGCTGATCGGGATCTGGTGAAACCGTTGCAGAAACGATTGAGTCATCAACTCAAATCAATTTATCTATCGACGAAAGTGAACAGCCTCAAAGCAACGAAAGAGGGAATCGTCGCCGAACTCGAAGGGGCGGATG
>DOCI01000296.1:61757-62521 GCA_003503535.1 Planctomycetaceae bacterium | reverse complement strand
TGACGTTTGACCGTGTTCTGGTCTCCGTCGGTCGCCGTCCGAATGCCGGTAATATTGGTCTGGATAAAACAAAAGTCAAAGTGACCGATAAAGGCTTTATTGAAGTCAACAAACGTCAGCAGACAAGCGATCCTGCCATCTATGCAATCGGCGATGTGGCTGGCGAACCGATGCTCGCTCACAAAGCGACACGCGAAGCAAAAGTCGCAGTTGATGTCATTCTGGGAGAGCCGGCTGAGTTCGATTGCATCGCAATTCCGGCAGTCGTGTTTACTGATCCCGAACTCGCCTGGTGTGGCATTACGGAAGCGGAAGCTCAACGCGATGAACGGGAAGTGACCGTTGTTCGTTTTCCCTGGGCAGCTTCTGGTCGTGCTCAAACAATTTCACGCACGGAAGGATTAACGAAGTTAATCTTCGATCCCAAAACCGAACGAATTCTCGGCATGGGCATTGTCGGCCCAGGAGCAGGCGAAATGATTGCCGAAGGAGTATTGGCTGTCGAAACGGCTGCCGTTGCTCGCGATATTGCGGAAAGTATTCACGCTCATCCGACCCTTTCGGAAACCGTGATGGAATCAGCAGAAGGTTTGTTCGGACAGGCGACACACTATTTCCGACCGAAGAAATAGGCGCAGGTCAGGCATTGCCCAGCAGTGTTTTGGGATCAAAAAATTTAAGTCAATGGATTGCTGGTGGTTATACTCTCTGAGCAATGCGAAGGAAGTGGGTTTCGACAACCTCCACGCCCATCACTTCGTTCT
>DOCI01000296.1:59134-61602 GCA_003503535.1 Planctomycetaceae bacterium | reverse complement strand
CGCCCATCACTTCGTTCTGGGACGTGCCACCCTTAAGTAGAAGTAGGTCAGACATTGCCTGACCTATGGATGTCACGAGAGTTTGCGAATCGGAAAGTTGAGCAGCGAATGTTGAGCGAATCGACTTGTGCAATACAAAGTCAGGCGAAAGTGATTTTGCTCGATCCTTTATCTCAGGAAAACTATCGCGTTCGGCTTGAATGTCCAGAACTGGCTACCGTCATTTTGCCAGGCCAGTTCTTCATGCTTCGCTCTCCCGATCGTACCGATCCCCTGCTCGGCCGGCCGTTCGCTCTTTACGATACGTATCTGGAAAATGGCAAACCAGTTGGGATCGATGTCGGATTTCATGTCGTCGGGAAAATGACCGCACTTCTAGAAGACGTTCAGCCGGGGCAGAACCTGGAAATCTGGGGACCACTTGGAAACGGGTTTCCAGAATTGGGGACCAAACATCTGATTCAGGTCGCTGGTGGCATTGGATATACTCCGTTTGTCGCAGTCAGCCGGGAAGCCTTATTGCATAAAGAGTATGGGCAAACTCAACGGTCAGGAATTCGAGCAGAACGAGCTTCCCTCATCTACGGAGTTCGCTCGGCTTGTTTTCAGGCGAATATGGATGACCTTTCCGATTTGAACGATCTCGATATTCAGATCTGCACCGAAGATGGAACAGCCGGTCATCATGGACTCGTGACCGATCTGCTCGAACCGTTGCTCGAATCCGGATCAGCAGACGATCAAGTCGTACTGACATGCGGCCCGTTGCGTATGATGCAGGCGGTTTCAGAACTCTGTTCGAAATATGATGTCCGCTGCTGGGCCTCTCTGGAAACACCAATGGCCTGTGGATTTGGAGCCTGCTTCAGTTGTGTCGTGCCCATCAAGACGGGCGAGGGTTCGTGGGACTATCGCCGCTCCTGTGTCGAGGGGCCGGTCTTTCCTGCCAATGATATACTCTGGGGAGATATTTCCTGACAATCTGGTATAGTGATGGGCAGTTGAACACATTTGACTGTTCGTCAATCAGCAAAGGAAATCACAATGCCGCCTGAGCAAATCGTGATGATCGTGTTTTTGGTGATCGTGCTGATCATAGGCTTGATCATTCTTCTTTTGTTCGCCAATTTGTTTCGCTTATGGCTCCAGGCGACCATGTGCGGAGCAAAAGTCTCACTCTTAAATCTAGTCGGCATGAAGTTGCGACGTTCGGATTGCAAGCATGTCGTCAATATGATTTGCATGGCCAGGCAATGCGGGCTCGACATTCGCAATGACTATATCGAATCAGCCATCATCCAGGGAGCCGATGTTCAAACGGCTCTGATCACTCTGCAGCGTGCGAAAGAACGCGACATTGAGTTGAGTTGGGAAGATGCGATTTCCGAAGACACTCGCCGGCGAATCGTCGAAGCAAATCAACTGGCCGATTGAAAGCTCCTCTGCGAATTCTGCCGATATCGCGTCCCATATAATATCCAGGTTTTTTTCGTGAGATGAAGCTCAACTGACGAATCAGCTTCGCTACTAGCCGCCATAGCGTCCAATTCCTGAAAACTCAGCGAATCAGAATACTCTAAATTATTACAGGATATTAAGCTCTATATCGTTAGGAGTACGAATTGAAGCTGATTGCCTGTTTTTGTGCAGTGTGTGATGGGGCGATCTCGAAGAACAGCCCAGAACTTTGGGGCTTCCGCTGAATCGGAGCGGGCCCGTCTCCCACTGTTATATAAGCTCCGGTAAGTGGTGCGGGCTTTACCGGTTAGCGTGATTCCTGAATTGTGTAGTCATTTGTGTTCCACGCGGCTAAGCGGATTTCGTTGACGTTTGCGGTCAATCGCTTTACTATCGGTCGATAGATCAAATTCTACCGATTTCAATTCAGGATTAGTCCGTACGTCAGGCACAGCCTGATCGACTGCTTACGACTTTTATAATCTCTTTAGATTGACATTCAGACAAAATAACGGAGCTGCGTATGTCCGCCTCGGAATCTGGCAATATCGAAAGTGTTCTGCACGAAACCCGCGTTTTTCCACCTCCAGCCGAATTCACACCCCGGGTCAGTTTCAAGACGGAAGAGGAATACGAGCAGGCGTGGAATCATGCCAAAGACAATCCTGCTGAGTTCTGGGGCGAACTGGCTCAGGAAAATCTGACCTGGTTCGAACCATTCACCTCGACGATGTCTGGCGAAATGCCAGAAACGAAGTGGTTTGAAGGAGGCAAGATTAATGCGAGCTATCAATGTCTGGATCGGCACATTGAAGCCGGGCATGGCAACAAAGCGGCTATTATCTGGGAAGGGGAACCGGGCGACACCCGCGTGCTCCGCTATCAGGATTTGCATCGGGAAGTTTGCCGGTTTGCCAATGTTCTGAAACGCATGGGCATTGAATCCGGCGATCGTATCACAATTTACATGCCGATGGTTCCAGAACTGGCCATCGCCATGCTCGCCTGTG
>DOCI01000296.1:58711-59009 GCA_003503535.1 Planctomycetaceae bacterium | reverse complement strand
GGCCATCGCCATGCTCGCCTGTGCCCGGATTGGTGCGAC
Organism: Planctomycetaceae bacterium; assembly: GCA_003503535.1. Lineage (GTDB taxonomy): Bacteria > Planctomycetota > Planctomycetia > Planctomycetales > Planctomycetaceae > Rubinisphaera. Next base: position 58,970 of record DOCI01000296.1, on the reverse strand, counting down.
ACACTCGATCATTTTCGGTGGGTTCAGTGCCGATGCCGTGGCGGATCGTAATAACGATGCCGAAGCCAAACTGGTCATCACTGCCGATGCCGGCTGGCGTCGTGGGAAAGAAGTGCCTTTGAAAATCGCTGTCGATGAAAGTCTGGAACGCTCGCCGACGGTTGAGAAAGTGATCGTCTATCAACGAACGGGAGCCGATGTGACGATGGTTCCCGATCGCGATTACTGGTGGCACGAGCTGATGGAAAATGAATCCGCC
>DOCI01000296.1:58054-58562 GCA_003503535.1 Planctomycetaceae bacterium | reverse complement strand
CCGATTGCCCTGCTGCATCACTCGACAGCGAACATCCGCTCTTTATTCTGTATACCTCGGGAAGTACCGGAAAGCCGAAAGGCGTGATGCATACGACTGCCGGATATATGCTCGGCGCTCAGATGACTACCAAATGGGTTTTCGATCTATCTCCCGAAGATACTTACTGGTGCACGGCAGATATCGGCTGGATTACCGGCCACAGTTATATCGTTTACGGTCCGCTCGCAAACGGGGCGACCACAATGATGTACGAAGGGGCTCCCAACTGGCCGGATGAAGGCCGCTTCTGGGAACTGGTCGAAAAATATCGAGTCACCCTCTTCTACACGGCTCCGACTGCCATTCGCGCCTTCATGAAATGGGGCGATCAATTCCCTCAGAAAGCCGATCTCTCCAGCCTGCGATTGCTCGGAACCGTCGGCGAGCCGATCAATCCGAAAGCCTGGATGTGGTATCATACGGTCATCGGCGGCGAACGTTGTCCGATCGTCGATACCTGGTGGCA
>DOCI01000296.1:52660-57905 GCA_003503535.1 Planctomycetaceae bacterium | reverse complement strand
GAAACCGGCGGCATCATGATCAGCCCTCTGCCGGGTATCACTCCGACAAAACCGGGAAGTTGTACGAAACCGCTACCGGGTGTCGTGCCAGCGATTGTCGATGAGTCTGGTCAGGAAGTTAGCGATAATCAGGGTGGGTTGCTGGTCATGACTCAACCCTGGCCGCACATGCTGCGAACACTCTATGGCGATCACGAACGTTTCGTCGATACCTACTTCTCCAAGATTGATGGCTGCTACTTCGCTGGCGATGGTGCTCGCAAGGATGAAGATGGCTATTACTGGGTGATGGGGCGTGTCGATGATGTGCTGAATGTTTCCGGACATCGTCTCAGTACGATGGAAGTGGAATCGGCTCTGGTCTCTCACGAACAGGTGACCGAAGCGGCTGTCGTTGGATTCCCACATGAACTCAAAGGCGAGGGCATCTGCTGTTTCGTCACAGCCAAAGATGGCGGCTCCGAAGAACTGAAAAAAGAACTGACCCAGCACGTCCGCAAGCAGATTGGGGCGATCGCAACTCCCGATCAAATCCGCTTCGCAGCCGCGTTGCCGAAAACCCGCTCTGGAAAAATCATGCGACGTCTGCTCCGAGACATTGCCGCAGGACGGGAGTCGGCTGGTGATACGACGACTCTGGAAGATTTCACCGTGCTGGCCAAGTTGCGGGAAACGGAAGAGTAATCTCTTAGCAGTCTAAAATTTAGTCTTCGCACTTAATCCGAACCTTCATGAGGGGAAAGCGTCATATTTTCTGAACGCTTTCCCCTCTCTTACGTTTCGGGTCAGGAACAAAACGGCTAAAATACTGTTAAAACAATAAACATCACCGAAATCTTTATTGCCCGAACAGGCACTGCTCGAGTCTCCCATGAATCTACTTGAAGTCCTTCGAAATCGTTTTCAATCAGTCCTCCAAAAGAAAGTCGAAGATCCCTGTCGTTATATTGCGATGGTTCTACCTGCTCAGAATGCTCAGTTTGGAGACTATCAGGCGAACTGCGCCATGCCTCTTTCGAAGGTTTTGGGAAAGCCGCCGCGTGAGGTTGCAGCCGATTTGATTGCTGAAGTTGATGTCAGTGATCTGTGTGAACCACCCGAGATTGCGGGGCCAGGGTTTATCAATTTGAAACTGAAGACAGATCTTCTCGAACAGGAATTTGCCGAAGTTTTCACTTCAGAAAGACTGAGCGTTGAACCGGTTAAGTCGCCTGAGAAAATTGTCATCGATTACTCTTCGCCTAATGTTGCCAAGCCGATGCATGTCGGACACTTGCGTAGTACGGTCATTGGTGATGCCCTCTATAAGATCCTCTCGTTTCTCGGGCATGATCTGACCAGTGATAATCACATCGGCGACTGGGGGACTCAGTTCGGCATGATTCTCTACGGCTATCGCAACTTTGTCGATCAGGAAGCGTATGAAAAGGAACCGGTTGCGGAATTGTCGCGGCTGTACCGACTCGTCAATAAGCTGAGTGAGTATCATACAACTGTCGAAACTTTGCCTGGACTGGAATGGAAGTTGAGCGAAACCGAGCAGGCAGTGAACGCTGCCGAGGCTGAGTTTGAGCAGGATGATAAGCAAGGGAAGAAACAACTCAAAAAGCTGCGAAGCGATCTCGAATCGATTCGACAATCGGTCACCAAAGCGGAGTCTCTGATTGCAGAGATTGAGCAGGATGAAATCTACGGACCTCTTGCAGCCGCTCATCCGAATATACATACCGACGCTCGTCTCGAAACTTCAAAACTGCATGCCGGGGATGCCGAGAATCGAAAACTGTGGGATGAATTTCTGCCGGCCTGCCTGGATGTGATGAATGTCATCTACAACCGGCTACACATTAAGTTCGACTACTCACTGGGGGAAAGTTTTTATCAGCCACAACTGGCGGATGTCGTTGAAGAGTTGAAGGCGAAAGGATTGGCCGAGGAAAGTCAAGGGGCGATGTGCGTCTTCCTGCCCGATTTCAAAGCTCCCTTCATTGTGCAGAAACAGGATGGAGCCTTCACTTATGCGACGACCGATCTGGCAACCATTCGCTATCGCGTCGAAAAATTGGAAGCGACTTCGATTCTGTATGTTGTCGATGCGCGTCAGGGAGAACATTTTCAGATGCTGTTTGGAACAGCTCGTCGCTGGGGATATGAAAATCTGAACCTGCAGCATGTTTCATTCGGCACGGTGATGGGACAGGATGGTAAGCCATTCAAAACACGTTCGGGGGATACCGTAGGCTTGGGAGATTTGCTTGATGAAGCGATCTCGCGAGCACTGGCGATTATCACGACAAACGATGAGGCAAAGCCAAATGGCCCGGAACTCGATGAAGCCGAGAGAAAGCAGATTGCCGAAATTGTGGGGTTGGGGGGCATCAAATATGCCGACCTGCATCACAATCGGGAAAGCGATTACATTTTCGACTGGGATAAAATGCTCTCCATGACAGGCGACACGGCGACTTACATGCAGTATGCCTATGCACGGGTCTGTGGGATTTTCCGCAAAGCAGACGTCGAACGCGAAGACATTCGGCAGCGGGATGATGTGCCGATTCGTTTGGCTCACGAAGCTGAGCGGGCACTAGGATTGCAATTATTGAGATTTTCAGAAGCTCTCTCTGCGACTGCTCAGGATTTGAAACCGAACCTGCTGACGAACTATCTGTTCGAAACCGCCAATGCTTTCAGCACATTTTATGATCGTTGCCCGGTCGTCAAAGAGAACGACGAAGCGGTTCGTATGAGTCGACTCAAGTTGTGCGATGTGACCGCTCGCACATTAAAACAGGGCTTGAACTTGCTTGGAATCGAAACTTCTGGAAGAATGTAATTTCTATTTAACCGCCAAGAATGTTAAGAGATCTTGCTTAGAGACATCCTCTTCAGCAATGAGAGACTTGTTTCTGGTCAAAATCCAATAGGAAATTTTCAATGTCTTAATGATCTTGGCGTCTTGGCGGTTTTATGATTTTATTGATTGTCCTGTTATTAAGCAGTCGTAACCTACATATATTATTGCACCAACGAATCTGCATCGCTGATTTATGCCTCCACAATTGTTGACGTCTCAATCTGAATTCGATGAACTTTGCCAGCGTATGCACGCCTGTGGCGAAGTCGCTTTCGATACCGAATTTGTCTCCGAACATACATTCCGTCCCCAACTTTGCCTGCTGCAATTCGGAACTAAGGAAGAAATGGTCGCCGTCGATCCGCTCGATGGACTCGATTTGACTCCCTGGTGGGAAATCATGGCAGATGAGGAAACAAGAATTATTGTGCATGGCGGGCGAGAAGAAATTCTCTTTTGCTGGCACGCAATTGAAAAAGCTCCCGGGAATCTAGTCGATGTGCAGATTGTTCAGGGGCTGTTGAGTAGAGGCTTTCCGCTTTCCCACTCGGCCATTGTGCAGAAAGTCATGCGGAAACGGATTCATGGCAAAGAAACTCGCACCGACTGGGCGAAACGTCCGTTGTCGGCCAAGCAAATAGAATATGCTGTCGAAGATGTGCGTTATCTGATCGACATCGCTGCTAAGCAACGACGTCGACTCAAATCGACGAAGCGGACAGAATGGGCTGATCAGGAGTGTCAGGAATTTGTTGACACCCTAGTTGACGCCCAGCGTAACCGCGGCGATGCCTGGGTAAAGCTTCCAAAACTGGGACGACTTTCTCAACTCGAGTTGGGTATTGCCCGCGATCTATTTCGGTGGCGGGAAGGTGTTGCCGATAAAACCAATCGTCCTTTTCGGACCATTTTGCGAGATGACCTGCTCGTCGACCTGGCTCATCGACATCCTAAAACAGAAGCTGAAGTCCTTTCGTCCCGCGATATGCAACGAGGAAACTACAAGCGACACGCAGCTGAAATTATCAGGGTGATTCAGGAAGCGAGTCAAACTCCCGAACACGAACTGCCGGAGAAACTCAAGTCAGACAGTGTCGATCATTCCAAGCAGGAAGAGCATGTCCTCGGCAAACTGCTGGCGATTGCACTGGCAAATTGCTGTGCAGAGGCCGATCTTTCGCCGGCCATTGTCGCAACGTCCAACGATTTGAGGGATTTCGTCCGCTGGTATCTGGGAGATCAGGGATCAGACGTTCCGAAGCTGGCTCACGGCTGGCGATATAATCTGTGTGGAGAAATGCTCGAAAATTTGCTGGATGGCAAAATATCACTCCGCGTCTCCGACCCGAATTCTGATCACCCTCTTGTGTTCGAATTGTTACCTGATTCTCCCGAACAATAACGGGATATGATCTCTTCATTCAGCAATCCGTGATGCAAAGCCGTTCCGATGAGAACAGCATCGACACCGGACTGCTCGAGCCTTTTGATCTGATCGCAGTTGCGAATTCCACCTCCAGTCATCACTTGCAGATGCGGGAATTCACGATGGATGCCTGCACAAAGCTCAGTGGTTCCCGGCCCTTTCTCGCCACCGACATACGCCAGATCGAGGACAATTAACTCCTGGATTCCCAGATCGGCGACGTATTCGACAATTTCCATGAGTGAACGAGTTCCCCAGGCTCTGGTTGGGGCATTCAATTGGCCATCGACCAGATCGAGACTGAACACAAACTGCCTTGGTTCGCACATACAGACCAGGGAATCGAGCACCGAGCAGTCTGTCAACGACTCGCTCGCAACAATACAGCGGTTCGAACAGACTAGCGAGCCGAGTTCGAAGAGGTCTTCAATTTGACGAATCCCGGAGTCAATACGAATTCGCCCCAGACTTCCAGCCATCGTGTTCAGCAATTCCAGATTCCAGCGTCTGTGGACAATGCCGTCGAGGTCCGCAATATACCAGTCACAGATGCCAAATCGACTTTTCAGATTCTCTGAGATCTGAACTGGACATGGACTCTCGCAATACTTCGACTTGAGTGGTTGATAGGAACTTCGCAAACCACCCACCGCATGTACCGCCACTCCGTTCAATATATCGAGAACGGGAATGATCTTCATAAAAGCTCCGCGAGATTTCGCTGGGTTTGTCTGGTTGAGAGATCTTTACCTTAAACGAAATATTTGCGGGAAGCTATGTTCTGGAGTGTAATTACGATCTCAAAAGTGAATTCTCATGAAAACGTTTGAGACATTCTCGGAGATAAGATTGGAAATCAAACCTTACTGGCCGGTGTGTATATAGGCAAATTAATCTGAAAATAAGTTCCTTCCTCTCCTGTGGAAAGGAGTTTCAGTTCGCCGAGATTGTTTTCCATAATG
>DOCI01000296.1:49422-52535 GCA_003503535.1 Planctomycetaceae bacterium | reverse complement strand
ATTGCCAGCCCCATTCCCAATCCGTTTTCTTTCGTCGATCGAAATGCTTCAAATAAATTTGAAGGTTCGATTTCCTGAAATCCATCACCGGTATCACTCACATTGACGATAACGTATTCTTCGTTTAAGGGTTTAGCAGAAATTGTAATTCGATGGGACGATTGCTTGTGGCTGACGCGAATCGCATCGATGGAATTCATGATGAGATTCACAAAGACCTGTTGGATTTGAATCGGGTCCACATTCACCGCGGGTAAGTGATCTTCGTACGTTTGCTCAATGAGAATCTCAGATTTTTTGAATTCGCCACTGACGAGATCTAAAGACCGCTCGATAATTTCCTGGACCTGAGCGGACTTTTTCTGAAATGGCCTTCTTATGGCAAAATCTTTGGTGTTTTCGACGATGTCTCGGGATTCATTGGAAAGTCTGGCAATCCGTTGAAGCATGGCTTTTAATTCTGCGGGGTCAATTTTGCCTGCTTCCACATAATTCAGACAGCCAGTCGCCAGACTCCCGATGGAAAACAGGGGCTGTTTCAATTCGTGTGACAAGCGGGCAGACATTTCGCCGATCAAACTCAGACGAGACATATGTGTTAACTCTTCCTGACGGCGTTTGGATTCCAGTTCCATATTTCGCATTTCGGTCACATCCGTTGCGACAATCGTTGCGCCAATGACTTTTTCATCATGCCAGATCGGTCCCCACCGTCCAGTCATATAGGCTTGGCTACCATCAGGGAGATTCACCAGTGCAGGTTGCTCGACCTGTTCTCCGTTATCAATGACGCGCCGCAAGGTCTCTTGTGCAATTTTAGCATCAGCAGGATCTAGCCAATCGAAGACAGTTGATCCAATGACCTCCTCGGATGGGTTTTCAGATCGAGTGTGATTGACATATTCCAGACGGCCTTCGCGATCAATTTGAAGTATGGAATCGACAGTGTTTTCCAGGATTGACTTCATCTGATTTTGAGAAAGCTGCAGTTCCTGCGTTGCACGGACTCGCGATTCCATCTCTGTCTGCAGTTTGGTATAGAGTTCTTTCAGTTCGACGGTTCGGTTCTGAACGGCCTTCTCTAATTCCTGATGACGAAGTGCTGACACACTTTCCGCTTTCTGGACAGCCGTCATGTCCACAACGATTCCGACAAACCGGTCAGATTCCGTTTTCTCCAGACGTAACAAAACCTGATTGATATCCTGAGCGGGTTGCAAGGGCGTTAGACGAGACTCATAAGCTTGGCCTCTTTCCAGACTTTTTTTCCATTGTTCTTCCAGGGAACCCTTGCCTTCTGCATGGAATAACTCCATCCACTTCAGTTCGGAGGTTTTTAAATTTCCAGCGTCCATTGTATCCTGTGAATATTGCGAGAATACCCCTTGTTCGAAGCAGGACCAGAAGTATCGATTGGCGAAAATGATATGACCTTTGAGGTTGCACTGAAAGATTCCGACAGGAGCCATCTGGGCAAGTTTCTCAAAGCGTTTCTCACTTTTTTCTAACGCCTTGCGTGCCTGATACAGGTCAGTAACGACGCTTGAAATTCCGACGACGCCGTTGATGTGAGCCCCTTCGGTCCGGATTGGGCGATACCAGGTCTCGAAGGCCTGTCCGGAGACTTCGACAAAGTCCTGAACTTCTTCCCCATTGAGTGCACTTCGGACTTTATCACAAATATTAGGGTGATCGGCATACATCTCGAAGAGAGAAAGACCGACAGTTTCACCATCGGATAAGCCGATTAACTTCAGTCCGGCTCCACAGGAGAGGATGAACTTTCCATCTTTATCCAGTGCCCACAAAACTAAAGACGAATGCTGGAGAACATTATTGAGAAGTGAACGCTCTGTGATCCCCGGAAATTCTCCCTTAAGAATTGACATCTCTGATTCAGAGGAGTTATTCGATTTCACGTCAGGCTTCATTTCTGAAGAAAACTCTGATGATTCCATAGATAGGGGATCTTTTTCAGATAGGAATTACTGGAATGATCTGGTGTCGGAAAGATATCGACTAAGATAAGGTGATTACCTGTACTATTTCCTTAACGAGAACATCCCTCTATAAGATCATATATCGTTCAAGAGTTTACAATTTCAGCTATTGACCGTCGAGAGGGATCAAATAGAAATCAACCCGTTTTGCATTTCTCAGAAGGATTCATAATTCCAATAAAAAAGCAGACGACCCTGAAGTCGTCTGCTCGATTCGCTTTATCATTAAGATGTAATCGTGAAATTAAATCTCTTCGCCACCGATATTATCGGGTTGCGGCTGAAGGTCACCATTATTTTGAATGGTTCCAGGGACTATACGATTTGACTCGTAAGTTCCTGAATTCTGACAGTCGCTACAGCCACTGTTGCAGGGACTTTCATTACAGACGGTTACGGGAACTAATCTGCAAACTTCATAGGCAACTTGACGAGGCACTGTGCGTGTTACCATGCGAGTGCAGGTATAGTTTTCCTGGCGTGGCACACATTTCGCGACTCGGTGAGTGACTGTATATGGCACCTGCTTGCAAACCGTATAGGGAACCTGACGAGAACATTCTTCAGTCACCATTTTACAGGTTCGCACTGGAGTGCGGCAGACTTTCTCTTCAGAAACCATTCGGCAAGTTCGAACAGGGACCATTTGAGTTTTCGTTTCGGTGACCCAGCGACAGGTCCGAACAGGAACGGAATCTGTTACGACTTCACGCTGCAGACGTGTCACCTGACAAGGAACGTTTTCGCAGACCGTTTCAGGAACAACACGGCAAACTTGAACCGGACAATTCTGCTGCACAACCTGAGGGACATACCGCGTACAGGGAATCTGCTGCGTAACAATATTCGGACACCAGACCCGACGCTGAACAGTGATGCCAGGGCAGCGAACCATACAAACGCGAGGCAAGCCGCAAGGATCACATACCATACGTGGAACAAGTGGACCTGGCAGTTGGACAGGCTGGCAAACATATCGGCCACAGTCTCTCTGAACGGGTCGATAGGTGGTAACAGGTTTCATCACGGTATAACAACGTGTCTGATTTACTGTTTCGGTTACTGTCCGATAAACAGTTCGATTGACCTGACGGTTGATCGTCTCTGTTACAG
>DOCI01000296.1:36921-49334 GCA_003503535.1 Planctomycetaceae bacterium | reverse complement strand
CGGTTGATCGTCTCTGTTACAGGACGGCAGACCACTCGTTGAACCTGTTGCTGATGAGTTTCCCAGACTGGTCTCTGGACCTGATACGAACATTCTCGCTGTGAAGTTTCGAAGACAGGTCGTTGGACCGTATAGCGATCTTCTCGGAAACTGGTTTCGTAAACGGGTCGTTGAACCTGATAGGTTTCCGTGCGGCACAATTGCTGGTACTCAGTGCGATAGCAGGTTTGCTGCACATCCTCGTATTGTGTGTCGTAAACAGTACGGCAAGCCGTGTATTGTTGAGGCTCGCAGACGTTTTCGTACACAGTACGATAACAGGTCTCTCGTTCAACTTTACAAGTGGTGTAACAGGCGGTCTGCTGACAGGCAACAGGTGGACAGCAGTGGTAATTGCAGGCACCGCACAGTCCCCTTGCCTGAGCCACCCCGGCTGATGCCAACATCGCCGTCACCGCGATTGCAGCGATTATCCTTCTCATCGAAATCTCTCCCCTCTCAGATGCGTAGATCATTATTGTTGTGCCATAGCAACGTCCTGCGGCTTGACGTCCTGAATTTTTACTTTTTTTTGAACATCCATTATCAACTTATCAACCAGCACGTTGCAAACATCATTCCTTCATTCCGATCGATATTGCAGGAATTCATCGCAATGTCCTGATTTTGACTCAAGCATAGCTCAGGATACTCAGGCAACTTAACGAAAAGTGAACGATGGCATCGATTTTGGGCAACCTTAACCGGAACAGTCGTCAAAGTTCTCACAGCTTAACAGGCAGGCTCATCTCCCCTTCCTTAAAGGCAGAATAAACCCACTTCTCAGGCTCCTCAAAAAGTTCGAAAGTTTTCCACAGGTTTTCATCATTTTTAGCGGGATCGATTCCCTATCGATCAGTTTGACTCTCAAAAGACCAAAACTTTGTAAAAATGAAAGGACGCGCGATCTTGAAACCGACTGGAATAGCCGATATGATCTTGAATTCAAGATTAATGCCTACTTGAGTGGGTCGGACATAACTTCAATTTTCACAACGGTTTACAAGCAGACAGAGATTTCCCATGGCACATAAGAAGGGACAGGGTTCCAGTCGCAACGGACGCGATTCCAACGCACAGCGACGGGGCGTGAAGAAATTCGGCGGAGAATCCGTACTGGCTGGCAATATTCTCATTCGTCAATGTGGTACCAAATGGCACCCGGGGCGGCATGTCGGCATGGGACGCGACTACACCTTATTTGCATTGACCGAAGGGACTGTTTACTTCGATCAAAAAGGTCGACGCATTAACGTTGAACCCGTTGTGTCTAACTGAGGCTTGTCTCAGTCAAATAATACATCAGGCCGCATTTCTGAATGCGGCTTTTTTTATTGAGATCTTAATTTGAAATTTGGTGTTAGCCTGCTCGCTACAACGCTCTCTCCTATTTCAATATACAAATAGAGATCCGATCGACTTCAGGCACTCTTAAGCAATTTTACGGACAGGAATTGAGCATGAACCGGGGTTTTCTAGGTTACGATGCCTCTTTTATGCTCGATGTGGTTGTCTGTGCACTGATCCTTCTTGTTCCGCTTTTGGTTTACAGTATCTGGCTGGTCAAATATCGGCACAAATACGGAAAGCATAAAGTCGCACAGTTACTCATGGGGTTGCTGTTGCTGACAGCAGTTGGCTTATTTGAAATTGATATGCAGTTGCATGGTGGCTGGAAAAATATCATCAATAAAGATCCCGCAGCTCCCCGCATGTCGGCCGCGGAACTCGCAGACGTTTCTCAAATCCTTCGCATTCACCTGATCTTTGCCATTTCGACGCCGATCCTGTGGATTTGGACAACCTACGAAGCCTTGCGCCGCTTTCCCGATCCGATCAAGCCAGGCCCGTACAGTAAACGCCATATAACCCTGGCCTGGCTAAGCACGATCGATCTGGTTCTCACCTCAGTAACGGGCTTGATCTTCTACTATTATGCCTTTATTGCCTAAGTATTTGAGGTTATCAAATCCTTGCCTATGCAATATTCTCTCTGTTCATCAGGGAAGGGTTAGAAATCCGACACCCTCTACATCAAACGCCATTATAAATCATGAACTGAATCTCGATCATGCAAAGAATTCTCAGTATTTCCGGCTTACGCGCGGTAGCCGGTGAAGGTTTAGATCCCGATTTTCTTTGTCAGTTTGCGGCAGCAGTGGGAACAATTGCCAAAGGGGGAAGTATTGTCGTTTCCCGCGATGGTCGCTCGTCTGGCGAGATGGTGAAACACGCGGTTCTATCTGGCCTGATGGCGACGGGTTGTCGGGTGATTGATGCCGGGATCGCCACGACTCCCACCTGTGGTGTGTTGGTCACCCATCACAAAGCGGCGGGTGGAATTCAAATCACCGCCAGTCATAATCCGGTGCCGTGGAATGGATTGAAACCATTCAACGCCCAGGGATCGGTTTACAATTCAGAAGAAGGTCAACAACTGTTGTCACTTCTCGATTCCCGTAAATTTTCTTATGTGACTTACGATCAAATTGGGGCCGTCGAACTGCTCGAAGACCCTGCTGGTCCTCACTTTGAACGTGTGCTTTCCCTGGTCGATGTCGAAGCGATTCGTCAACAGCGATTTAAAGTGGTCCTGGATTGCAATCATGGTTCCGGAGCGGTGTCGACTCCCCAATTACTCCAGCATCTTGGCTGCGAAGTGATTGTGATGGGGGGCACACCAGACGGACAATTCGCCCACACACCCGAACCATTGGCAGAAAATTTGACGACATTAAGCGAACGTGTTCGCCAAGAAGGAGCCAATGTCGGATTTGCTCAGGATCCCGATGCCGATCGACTGGCCATTGTCGATGAGCAGGGGAACTACATTGGAGAAGAACTGACACTGGCATTAGCCGTCGATTATGTGCTGGAACGAAATCAGGGACCAGTCGTTGTGAATGGTTCGACCAGCAGGGTGACTGCAGATTTGGCAGCGAAGTATGGCTGCGAATTTCACCGCTCGCATGTTGGCGAAGCCAATGTCGTCGCAAAGATGAAAGCCTGCAATGCGTTGATCGGTGGAGAAGGCAATGGCGGCGTGATCGAACCTCAGGTCGGCTTTGTTCGGGATAGTTTCGTTTCGATGGCATATGTCCTGGCTGGCTTGACCAGTAAAGGAGGTTCTCTTTCGGAGTGGGTCGAAACGATTCCCAAATATGCCATTGTGAAGTCCAAACTCACATGTCCACAGGAAGCAGTTGGCAAGGCATGCGAAGCACTGCGAGAACACTATCGGGATGCCACTGCGACGGAAGGCGATGGTTTACGACTCGACTGGAATGATCGCTGGGTTCAAGTCAGAGCCAGCAATACCGAACCGATCATTCGAGTGATCGCCGAAGCTCCGGAAAATGATCAGGCCACCGCTCTTTGCGAAGAAGCTAAAGAAATCATCAGTCGTAAGTTGTCCTGATGTATCGATAGTAAATCCAAACACGAAGCGCAAGCGAGTGAGTCGATGGGAGAGTATGTTTTTACTCTTCAGTAACGACATTGATTACAGCTGGATTCATCCCCCAGTTGATGGCGGGCCAGATGATGGCCGTTCCATCCCGGCTGCCAGTAAGTACCTCCAGAGAATTGCTGGAGAAATCGACGGCGGTCACTTCCTGCTGATGTTTTTTCAACGTCAGGATTTCATTACCTTCGTTGCCAGCTGTTGCATCCCAGAGTTTAGCGGTGTTGTCGCGACTTGCAGTCAGGATACGTTTCCCATCGACAGAATAGGCTACTGAAGTGACGGCGGCGGTGTGTCCCTTTAATTCGGAGATCGGTTTGCCAGTACTCGCATCCCACAAGATCGCTTTATTGTCTTCACTCCCTGAGATAACCCGTGTGCCATCGGGTGAAAATCGTGCAGAGAGAATACTCCATTCATGAGCCTTATCGAATTCGCGAATCAGTTTTCCATTTTCCGCATTCCACAATTTCAAAGTTCGATTCCTTGAAGCGGTGAGAATCTGTTTGTCATCCGGTGAGAATACCGCGACATTAATTCCGGATTGATCAGCAGGGATCCGCAGCACTTCAGTCGCTTCTTGAAAGTCCCACAGAATAACGAGGCCATCATCTCCCGTGGAAAGGAAATAGCGACCATCGTGCGAAAACTCGACATCATTAATATATCCCTGATGGGCATTGGTAATTTTCCGCTGTGATTGACCGGAAGCGACATCCCAGAATTTGAGTGAACGATCCCAGCTGCCGGTTACAATTGTTTTCCCATTTGGATTCATCGCCGCAGAAGCAACCGCTCCATGGGGGCCAAACGACATACGTTCCCGCCGCGTGCTCACATCCCACAATCGGGCATCGATACCGCCAATCGTGAGCAGTCGACGTCCATCCTGGCTGATCAGTGATGACCAGAGCAATCCCCCATGTTCGGCACCATCGATAAACAATTCGGATCGACCTGTTGCCGTTACAATTCGCTGGACTGTGTTATTTCCACACGTTGCATAACAGACCTGGCCGTTTTCAGCGGTGATGATGTCGTTCACCACGTTTCCAGTCAGCATGAATTGTTTCACGGTTGGCTTCTCGGTTAATTTCCAAATCGACAATTCCGTTGAGGATGTACTTTCCTGTGTTGATTCTGGAATCGCAGTGACTGAAGCAACCGTTTTGCCATCTTGAGAGACATCAAAGGAAATCACAGGACCGTCGTGCTTCATGACTCTCGAAACGATTTCTTCCCCTGTTTCTATCGAGCGCACTCCAATCGTGCGATCGTGGCTCGCAGTCAACAAAACGGGAGGACTGTCTGCCTGACGAATTTCAGAGATCTTCAAAGTATGATCCCGATTTTTCCACAGAATTCTGGCCTGATCAGTTTCCCATTTGATACAGCGACCATGAGCATCCCCAGACACGAGCTGATGAGTTCCCTGAATAAAACACAGTGCCGTTACTGAATGCTGGTGACCTGAGAGTTCCTGCTTGAGCAGGGGCTTGGGATCACTGAGAATATTGGATAGATCCCAAATCAGAATGCGATCATCTTCGCTGCCAGTCGCCATTAAGGTTTCATCTGACGAAATCGCTACCAGGCCTGAACGTCCTGTCGAGGGAAACCGGACAATCTCCGCTCCTGTCGATGTGTTCCAGAAACGGACGGAATTGTCAGCCGCAGCGGTTGCGAGAATTCGTTCATCTTTCAGGAAGAGAGCCGAGGAACTGAGATACTGATGGCCTTCCTGGAAAATCACATCCGGCTTCCCCGTTTGAATATTCCACAGCCAGGCCGAGCGATCTCGACTGGCGGTCAACACCTGTTGACTGTTGGGCGAAAACTGGGCAGAGAGAATCGCATCGCGATGCCCTGTGAGTTCCTGACCATTTAATGTTTGAATTTCGGCATAATCATCGACCGACCAGCGAATCGCCCGCTGATCTTCCGAGCAGGAAAGCAAACTGCGTCCATCCTGGGTCATCACGCAGGCACGCACTGCGCTGTCGTGACCACGAAATGTTTTAATTGCAGAGCTTGCTTTCAAATCCCAGACTTTAATGGAATTGTCCTGGGAACCACTTGTAAGCAATTCGCCATCGTAAGAAAATCGGACGGATCGAACAGGCCCAGTATGTTCGTTGAATGTTATGTGCTGCTGTGTTTCAACCTGCTCGCCATTCACGGCGGCACCAAAATCGAACGGCTGGATATCTGCAGGTTTCCAGTATTGAATTGTGCGGTCATATCCACCTGTCGCGACCGCTTGCCCCTGTGGATGATAATCAACTGTATAAACAGGTCCGTTATGTTCCAGGTATTCAACTTTCGGTTCTGCGGACTGTGCGTCGGCTGCGATTTCCCAGATGATTGCTTTTCCATCCTGACTGACGGTCACAACACGATTTTTCTCTGGGTCTTGAGGATCGAACCCAGGGATGAATGCGGCATCCCAAACCCACCAGGTATGGCCACGCATAGTACAAACAGCCTGAACTTCCTGATTGTCGATCACTTTCCAGAGCTTGGCCGTGTTGTCGTATGAACATGTCATCAACCAGTTACCATCATCACTGAAACGAACTCCGACAACATCATCGCTATGAGCTTTAAATGAGCCGACTAAGTCGCCAGTAACCGGGTTCCAGAATTTCAGGTTTCCGTTTTTATCATTACTTCCACTGGCAATCAGGTTGGCTGTGGGTGACCAGTCGACCGCATGGACGTAAATTCCATCGTGAGCCATCGAATGCAATACCTGTTCGGATGCGACATCCCAGATGCGAACCTGACCATCCCAACTGGCAGTTGCCATTTGAGTATTATCGGGAGAAAGTGCCAAACCGTCGACAGGGGCACCGCAGGGATAGCTGGCTGCACTTTGACTGCACAAATACATCAGTCGACCCCACTCCCAGTGTCTCAACTCGGGTGGACAGGCCTCCAGCAGGGAGAGAGCATCCGAAAACGCATTCTCTTCAACCTTCGCTGCAGCCAAACCAATACTGGCGATATAGGATTTATACTGCTCTTCTTTACGGGCTTTTTCTGCAACGCTTCGTTGTTCGACAGCAATGATTGTTTGCTCTTCTGCAATCTTTTTCTGAGCCAGAGCTTTCTCTTCTTCCTCTTCGGCAGTCTTCTGAGCCATGACCGCCAGCACCCGATTTTCTTCCGCGTTATCACGTTCTATTTGTGCAATCCCGCGTTGACGGTCAGCTTCCTTTTTTTCTCCAATCGCAATGTTTTTTTGAATATTCGCCTCTTTTTCTGCCAGAACGGCGCGCTGGTATTCTTCGTTAATCAGATAGTAGGACGTTCCAATAATGACAAAAATAGCGACTGCCAGGACAGCGACCGCCCCTTTGGCAATTTGAAACATCCGTTTTCGTGTCAGACGATCCTGCTTGGCGACTCGAATACGGGTAAGCAGATCCTGGTTTTCTTCTTCTGCATCGTTGATTAACGATTCAGCCAGGTCGAAATCCTGCTTCTGCAAAGCCGTCGTTGCATAGGCGGCCCGAGAAGAGCGAAGTCCCTGATGGGCCTCTTCATTCTCTGGCCAAAGTGTGATCGCTTCTTCAAACCCGAACACACTGCGTGCAAATTGAGCATAGTCTCGCGTCGTGGTGGCTTTGTCTAATTCTTTCGTCGCACGATCGGAAAGAGTCAGACTTTTTTCATGAGCCAGATAATCGCGGATGACTCCCTGGAATTCTTTGACGGTTTGATATCGGTCTGAAGGGCTTAACGCCATCGATTTGAATGCGATGTCTGCCAGTTCGTTGTGTTGCTCGATTGGTGCGATTTTATTTCGCATTGCCGCAGCCAGACATTCCTGCGATGACTTCCCACGATGAGGCGGGTATCCGGAGATGATCTCGTAGAGAATCGCACCGAGCAGATAGACATCACTCGAATAACCGACTCGGTCCAATGGTCCGGTTGCCATTTCAGGAGCCATGTAGGCGGGCGTTCCTCCCATGCCGTGGGTGCTGCAGATTAAATCTTTTTTTGTGAACTCTTCGGTTGGTAATGCCAGCCCCCAGTCCATCACAAGAACTTCTCCGAAATCTCCCAGCATGATGTTTTCGGGTTTGAGATCGCGGTGCATGATGCCGCGAGCGTGTGCGAAGGCGATCGCATCGCAAGTACGAAGGAGATAGTCGAGGTTTTCGTGCAACGATTTATTGCGAATCACTTTATTCCAGGGCGTTCCCTGGACATGCTTCATCGCATAGAAATAATTTCCTTCGGTATCCTGTCCCAGTTCGTGGATTGGTACGATATTCGGATGCGCCAAATCTCCCGTCACAACTGCTTCCGCGATGAATTTCTCAACCTGCTTTGGCTTTTTCGCCATGCGGGTTTTGATCATCTTGATCGCTACATTTCGCTCGATCGCTTTTTGCCGAGCCTCCCAGACAACGCCCATACCTCCTTCACCGAGGATATTGAGCAACTGATACTCTCCCTTAGGAAAGTCCTGCTTACCACTTTCAATCAGTTCGCGTCGAGGAATGGAGTGGTTTCCGGGACCACTCGTCTGCTCAATTTCAGCGGCTCAAATGGTCATGCCGGGATCGGTAATCGCATTGATTTCCACTCCCCAGGTTTTGCTCAAGTCGAAATCGTCTCCGACTTGAGAATCATCGACCATCGTCTTCATGCCATCAGTATCGGCGGAATCGAGATCGACAATGGTACGACTCTCATCAGCGGTCGGCTCATCGTTGGACATCTCCAATGTACGCCCACCATCATCCGGGACGAGATCGTCATCCGAAACATAGGTAGCTCCCGGATCGTCTGGAAAACCGGTTGAATGTCCCTCAGGGATCTCAACCATCGTCTGATCACCAGCCTGATGATGCACCCCAAAGAGGTCCTCATCGATAATTGTCTGCTGACCAGTCCCAGAATCTTCGCTGGAATCATCGAGCGAATCCGCATCATCATCCATCTGAATGGTACGTTCGCCTTCACGATTTACTTCATCGATCTGGAAGTCCTCTTCCTGTAGAGTTTCATCTCCGGCAGATGGTTTCTGCGGATCTGGATTCTTTTCCGGTAGTTCTTCATCGGAGTTGGAAGTCATGACGATTGATTCAATTCAGTTTTTCGGGAGTTTCACCTGGAGCGACAATGTTTGATTTCGTGTGATGGTCTTGGGTGAGTTATTTCAAATCGTTAAATCTCAGGGAACAGACGGCGTTGTTGGCGTTTCCGATTCAGAGTTTGGTTGACTGTTCTCTTCTGGAATAATACCCCCATCAGGAAGGGTTAATTCCGGTTCCCCTTTGCCTGCAGATTCATCGCTGGGCATCATTTCATCAGCTGTTGGAGGACGATCCTGCAGACCATCGCTGTTGTCGGCGGGACGTCCATTTCTCAAGAGTAAATCGTAAACGACACGTAAGGTGGTCTCACCCGGTTCCTGCTGGAGAATTTGATAACGTCCATCCGGCAGATCGTACTTTTCCACAAAACCGACAAAGTCGTTTAGAATCATCAACGCCTGCTCGCCTTCTAATGTGATCTCTTCAGTCACATCACCTGTTGCATTGAAAATTCGTAATTTGACCAGACGTTCCTCAAACGTAGTCACTTCTTCAACAACTTGAACATTCTCTGCGGCTTCCTCAGCCTGAATGGTCTCAGAACGTTCCGAGATATTGGTATCCGTATCACCATTGGAAACCGTACCCAGTTCAGGAACTTCGACTTTCAAATCGAAGGCAATGCCCGAGGCCAATCCTTCTCCTGGAACACCTGCAAATTCAATGATTGGCGGGAGAACTACCTCAATCCCTGTTTGGACCCCAGCTTCAAAGAAGGAAATGTTGGGATCATCGATAATGGTCACAGTGATTGGAATCGGGGCAGCCGGATTGTTGGGATCAGGATTGCCAAAGTAAGTGTGTGTATAAGTGAAGCTGTCCGGTGTTGGAGCCCCTTCAAAATTTGTATCAATCGTGCCATCGCCCCAGTCGACAAAGATTGTAAAGTTCTGCTCAAAAAGACGTCCAAAGTCACCAGAAACAGAAGCGAATCCTGTGGCGAGCACCTGTGGCGTAAAAATGTTTTCCAGCAGAGGAATATCCTGAACAACCGATCCGGTGGCACTGCGGATGACGACGTCACTGTCAATCTTGACTTCATTTCCTGTCAGCCCAGTGATCGATCCCCCCATAATATCGAACATAACCCCTGTATCATTCAAAATTAAATCATGGCCGGATCGAAATTCAATCGCACCGTTGCTTCCCGCAAAAATGGGTGCGTTGACCGTTAAGTCGTCTGTCATCGAATTCAAAGCTGCAATCAGGGAAATCTCGCCACCTGTCAGATTGACGATAGGTGCATTGACTGTTAACGAGCTGTTGTGGCGAACCCCGATTTCTCCTGTACCATTTCCCAGATTGGAAAGTCCAGAGACTCCAGAGAAGCTGCCGATAAACAATTCATTTCCACTCTGATTAACAATGTTGATCGCCCCACTGGTTGAATTTTCAGCTGCCAGCACATTGACGAATGTATTTAATGAGGTCCCAGAACCAATTCCATGAGCCGCACTGAGAGCAACTTTATCTCCCCGCAGATTCACAGTGCCACCACCAATCGCATTGCTGATTTCCCCATCCTGAGAGTCCAAAACAATGTTATTGTTCGTACGAATTTGTGAAACAGAGATATCATCAGCGGCATTCATGGAGACGAAACCGGCCCCGGTTCTGATGATGGAAGTAGCGTGCATATCAATCTGGCCAGTCACATCCACCATTCCGGCTGAGACCATCAGGCTGCCACCCATCGTGTCCAAATCGACCATCGGCCCAAGTCGCAAGGAGTTTGCAACATTCAGGGCCACATCGCCGCCATTTGTGGCGACATTGTTATTCAACAGGAGTTGACCACCTGTGCCCGTGGTCGTCAGCGACAGATCTCCACCTGCCAAATGAATCCCCATTCCCGGAGTCGTAACTGTGATCGTATTCACCGCAGAGATGATCACCTCGCCGGGAGATTGCTGATCGATTCGATCAATATTCAATGCCGTTGTCTCGGAGATCTCAATGTTGCCGGAATTCATATTCGTGAAGTCAATACTTCCAACCGATGTTTCCAGAGCATTTCCGGAGCCAATTCCAGTATTAGATTTAATCACAACGCGTCCGGATTCTGCAATCAAATCGGAGCCTCCCGTATCTCCAGAATCAGTGACTGCTGCGGATGTCGTGATAGAAATCGCGGTTGTGGAATTGGAATCGGTTTGGAGTTGGCCAATCGAGACATCACCAAAGGCTGTGATGTCAATCAGTCCCGAAGTCGATGCGATTCGTGTCCCGTCGGCCATGCTGAGCAGGCCATTTCCGACTGCTCCCGATTGCACGATAATGTTACCGGTTATCGTTGAGACGACAGAATTGTTATTCAGCACGATATCATTCCCAGTAGATTCCAAATGAATCTCACCGGTATTTGCGGTTACGTCGCCTGAAAGAATCAGATTGCCGTTTCCATCGTTATCGCCATCTCCAGCGATCAGTTGGATTTCACCCGCATTGGTTGTTGTTACGCTGCCGATCACCTGGAGCAGGCCATCTTCTACTTGCAGATCGATTGTTCCCTGCTGATTAGAAACCGAATTAATAATCAGTGCATTGTCTCCCGCACCAACGACTTCAAACAGCCGGACGTTTCCTGAAACGGTATTGGTGGCAATCACATCTGTCACATTTGTTCGCAGGTCGTCGTTGCTGCCGATGCCGGTCGAAGCGAGGAGTGTCAGAGAATCGCCTGTGATGTTCGTCACCGTTTCCGGAGTACTTTCAAGAATGCCACCACTTCCTTTGGCCAATGTTCCCTGAACGCCCGCAAAATCGGATTCGATGATCACATCGCCCTGCCCGGCCAATCCATCAGAATTCGCATTGATCGTTGCGAGAGTGACATCGCCCGAGGCTCGCAAAGAAATATCGCCAGCTTCAGAAAGAATCCGAGCCATACTATTCATTACAATTTCGGCATTATCCACTCCATCGACGGTTCCTGTGATTGCCTGGTTCTCACCTGCACTGATTAGAATTTCGCCGGTTTGATCGGTTTCTACTCTGGCCAGAGATTGCAGTTCAATACTGTCCGTTGCGGTCAGGAAAACATTTCCAGTGCCACCTTCTGCGGCAACTTTAGAATTCAGAGTCAGTGAGTTTAAGCCGGCACCAGTCGCTGAGAGCTGGATATTTCCTCCACCCGTATTGATGACATCCGAGGTGATGGAAAGATTTCCAACCGTGCGGATATCGATCTGATCAGCTGGTGAGCCATTATTGACTTTGACTCCGGAAACCGCCTGGATATCAGTGATCGTCAATCCGCCAGAAAGATCCAGAAGATTCACGTCGCCCGTTTGCGTAGCAACTGCCAACTGATCGACATCAACAAGCAATCGGTCATTATTCCCAACTCCTTTCGTGACATCAATCACCAGATCACCGGCCTGAATACTCGCATTCCCGCTGCCACCATCAATTACGCCACCACCCTGAGCGGTTGTCGTCAGTTCAACACGTGCAGTTCCGGCATCAAGATCGACAACGGTAATATCGCCCATCGCAATAGTTGCCGCATCAATGGAGACATTTCCATTGTTGGTCTGCAGGTGATTAACAACGAGCCCATCGGACTCAATTATATTCAGAGACTGCCCTGCTCCAGTGACGACAGCATCAATTGTCGTGACATCAGTTCGTAAAGTTGTAGCTCCACCAACAGATCCCGTCACAACGAACAAATCCTCTGCTCGCAATAATCCCAGTTCGCGACCAGCCGGGTCGATGATGTCTTCGACACCTGTCAACCGAAGTTGACCATTGCCGACATCAACTCCAGCATCAGGCAGAATAAGTGTCGTGTT
>DOCI01000296.1:25798-36790 GCA_003503535.1 Planctomycetaceae bacterium | reverse complement strand
GAGTGTTCGAAATCAGATTAACACGATCTCCCGGAGAGGTTAAAAGAGCACCGACATTGGTGCCGATATCCAGTTTCCCCGTCGAAGTAATTACCAGGTCAGCTGCTCCGTTGACATCTGGAATCAATCCATTCGAGGCAACCAGCAAATCGCCCATGTGCATCAGATGGATTGTACCACCGACCTCAGTCACTTCGGCCCGCTCGAGTGTTCCGGTCAATTGCAGATCGATGGCATTTCCGGTAGCCATCTCGAAGCTGTCAATTTCACCGATGGCAGTTGCGGCTGAGAAAAAGGCATTGCCTGCATTGATTTTTGTTTGACCATCGTTCGAGTCGAGAATGGAATCGGTTGAAGTGAAACGGACATTGCCATCAACTCCCACGAATCCAGTTGTCCCTGCTAAAGTGTTGATTTGCTGGTGAAACTGAATCGAACCTCCAACGGCATCGACCGTCACATCGCCACCGTTTCCGGAAGTCGTCAAGCCGTCCCCGCCATTGGTCAGGATCAGTCCCAGATCGATGAGTCCACCAGCCGTTGTAATTGTCACCTCTCCGGCATTCCCACCTGCTCCACCAGCGTTGTCTGAGCCAGAAGTCGTGATCGACTGGTTCAGCGCGATATCGCCTGTCCCGCGGACATCGAGTGTGACATCTCCAGAATTGGAGCCGATGGGACCCGTCGTATTTAGAGTTCCATCCAATTCCGTTGTAATTCCTGTATCTGCGAACAACTCCAATTCGCCACCATTGGTGGTGACTGCCTGCTGAATCAGGAGTGAGCCATCGCCCTGAGCGTCAAGAGTGACCAATACGCCCAGCGAAGTGATTCCCGTTCCCGTATCAAGAACAGTTTGCACTCCCGTTTCCGTCACTATGGAAGTGGAACCGGTTCCATTCTGAGCGATAGAAGTAATCTCCAAGCCCCCGGCGTTGGAAACACTGATATTGTTAGCCGCATTCGTGAAATCAATCTGATGGACATCGATTTCAAGAGTATCTCCAGAGCCGATGCCTGTCGCGGCGTTGATGACGAGCCGACCGTCGGTGATAAATTCGCGAGCAGTATTCCCGGCATCAACAATTCCACCAAGACGACTGGTCACCTGAATGGCATTGTCGAAACTGTTATTGGCGACGACATTTGAGACAACAATATCCTGAGCCGCTTCAAGAATCACAACAGAAGTCGACTGGATCGTCGAACCATCATCCAGCAGAATGTTTCCGTTGGCAGCCATACCGCCAGCATCTGAAGTGAGTCGAACTTCTCCGGTTGACTGACTGAAGATTTCACCATTGGACGTCAAATGAATCTGCTCTGTCGCATTCAAAACGACATCTCCCGCTACTCCAGCAGCTGTGGTATCGAGAGTGGCATCGATAAGAATGAAATCATCTGCAGACAAGTTGATAGAACCAGTATCCGTACTGACATCTCCCAATACGTTAATCTGGTTCGTATCCGCAAATACAGAACCGGCTGAGAACTGATCCTGAATTTCCGTCAAACCTGTTCCCTGTGTGATCATCAGGTCTCCGCTCAAATCGACAGGTGACTGGAAGGTGACGTTCTGAGCGCTGTCGATTGTGAGATCCGTCAGATTCATCACCGAACCTGCAAAATCAACTGTGCCTGTATTCGATTCCACAAACAGCGATTCCGTACCAGCCGAACCCGACAGATTGTTATTGAACAGCAGACTGCTGTTTGCCGTGAATCTCACATCCTGCAACAGCGTAACATTCCCTGTGAATGTGGCCATTGTGACATCAGCCGTTAATTCACCAACGGTCGCAGTCCCGAAAATCGTTCCCGACATTGCCGAGGAAGTGACGTTCAATGTTCCAATGCTGTTCAGATTCTGCTCAAAGGTGGTGGTCCCCATGCTGGTGACCTGCAGAGAATTGAAATCGGAGACTTCATCTTCGAACAGTACGTTGGTATCAGAATCGATGACCAGATCGATCCCCATTCCGTCAGCCGCGACTGTCCCCTGAAAATCCACATCTGCAGTCGCATTCAAGGTGAGATCAGCCTGCACGACGACTGGATTCCGGAAAGTGGCAGAGCCGACGGAAATCATCGCCGTATTGAGATTCGTAATTCCACGGTTCTCAATCAGCAGCGTATCGACATTGGTCATGTTGGCATTGAGTTGCGTGGTCACACCGGCATCGATTGTCAACATGCCAAAACCGGAAACCAGCCCGCCGAATGTAATCGTATCTTCCGCCTTCAGATTCAATGCGACCGTGTCAGGATCTCCGGTGAGAGTTGACTGGAATTCGATGGAATCCGTCGCAATGAAAGAAGTGTCCTGATTGATCGTCACCGCTTGAACAAACAGTGCAGATCCCACTGTGATTTGGTCGACATTCATCAGATCGACATTGAAGAATGTCCCGTCATCGGCATCGGTTCTCAACATTGTCACATCGGAAATATCGGTCGCAATAGTGACCATTCCCGCGGCAGTGACATCCAGTTTCGCCAGATTGGAAACCGTATCTGCAAAAGTCACATTCGTACCGGCATCAATATTGAATTCCTGATTTCCATCCAGACCGGCAACCGTGTTCAGGAACTCGGCAGAGGTCGCGGTATTGAGTTGTGTCGTCTCCATCACGGAAACGACGTTTCCGAATGAAGCAGAGCCGACATCAATGAGATCGGTTTCGATCGAAGTGGTTCCATTACCGGCAATAATTAACTGACCGATATCTGTCACCTGGCCGTCAAACGTGGTTGTCCCTGTTGCATCAATCTCCAGCCTCAGGAGTGACATGACCGTCGAGCCGAACGTCACATCATCTGTATTTGTGATTTCCAGTTCGGATGATGCTGCATTTCCACTGACAGCAGCTTCGAAACTCAGCAGTCCATCCCCATCGAAAGTGACGACCTGCTCGATTTCGACACTGTCACTAAATTGAGCGGTTCCGACCATCACGTTCAGCATATTGAACTGAGTCGCTCCACCACCGAATGTTTTGAGGGAATCGACCGCACTGATATCGTCCTCGAAGCGTGTCACCGCCGGCGTATCGATATTGAGTTCTTCAAAGGTTTGCACAGTCCCTGCAAATCGGACGGCTCCATTAGCATCGATCAGCAGAACATCGTCGCCAGCTGTCCCGGCCAGATTATTATTAAACGTAACTGTCGTATCGCTGTTCAGAGTCAAATCGTTTTCGACAGAAACATCCCCTGTGAAATCCGCTGAGCCAACCGAAATGTTTGCTGCTGCAATTTCAGTAGTCATGCCGGAGTCGACAATCAACTGGTCAACATTGTTCACGTTCTGCTCGATACGCACGTTATCAGTCGCAGTCACATCCAGCGTCATCAGATCATCGACGGTACCAGCGAACGTCGTGTTCTGGCTGGTACTGATGACAAGAGATTCATCTCCATCAACTCCATTGAGAGAGCCATTGAAATTGAGGTCTCCCGTCGCTGACATCGTAACGTCAGAATCAAGTTGAACATCGTCGGTAAATGTTGCCGTGGTTACTGAAACATTCGAGTTGTTGAAGAGCGTATTTCCTCCACCGTTGGTGAGGAGGGTTCCCACACCAGAAATATCACCATCAAAGAGGGTTTCTCCTGGGGCAGTGACTGTCAGTGAGGACAGATTCTGAATCTTCCCTGCAACCTGTACCGAGTTGGCATCAATCAGCAGTGTCGACGACATCGTACTGTCGATGGAGACATCGGCGGGGGCGGAGATCAGGAAACTGACCAGTCCAGTCGCGACAATACTGGCACTCTGTTCGACAAACAGCGGGTTACCAAAGCTGGCGGTGCCGACGGAAATCAATGCCGTTTCAAAATTCGTCTGGCCTTCGGCTTCAATAGTCAGGCTGGTCACATTCGTGACATTTCCGCCAAGAGTAATCGTCTGGCCAGTTGCGACATCGAGATTGAGGTTTGTCAATGTGCCGATCGTCGAATCAAAATCGATATCGCCCCCTGCCATCACATCCAGAGAAGCGGAGATCGTATCACCCGATACAGAACCGACAAAATTGACATTGCCGGATGCAGTGACATTGAGCGAAGGAACAATCGTCACCGTATTGCCAAAGGATGCGTCACCGACATTGATCACATCGGCCTCAATTCGCGTGGTGCCAGTCGAGCCGATGGTTAACGTTGTGACATCCGTCAAATCACCGATATCACCCTGGAACAGCAGTGTTCCCGCTGCCGTCGCATCCAGCAGAGTCAAATCATTAATCGTATCGCTGAAAGTGACATCATTCGCAGAGGTAATCAGGAATTCATCCAGCGAATCAACACTCCCCGTGACACTCACATCTCCAGTCCCTGCTGTCAGTGTCAAATCAAACAGATTCATTGACCCTGAACTGATCGCTCCCGTTATTGAGATCGAGCCGATTCCAGTATCCGTTGTAAAAATCGAATCCGCATTAATCAGTGTTGATGGAGAATCGAGAACGATGCTTCCGCCCTGAGTCGTTAAGACACCCGCATTATTTTGAGCAAAGCGAAACTGGGTGCCAGCGATTAATGAGATCACACCATCTTCTGTGGTGATTGATCCATCTGCGGTGAAGGCGATTTCCTGATTCGCTTCCATCATAATAGTGCCAGCATCAGTCGCCGAAACTGCAGCGGCAATGTTGATGTTGTCTGGTGGATCGATCAGAAAATTGTTTTCACCAAACTGGAGTGACTGCAGAATTGAAAGATCCGATCCTGCTCCTGCAATAATCGTCAGATCGTATTGTTCCATTGAGAGGTCAGCAGTGTGAAACGTAATATCTCCCGATAGATCGGCTCGACCAATCGTCAGCACACCCGTTGAAGAGAGAGCCTGCAGTTCGGCTTCACTCAAGTTGAATTGGCCAGGGGCAAGGTCTCCAGTAATTCCTCCAAGACCAATTGTGGATGCCGCGTCCAATGGAATCAGCATGATGCCCGCATTCGCAGTGAACGTTGCAGCCGTATCAATTTCAATGGTCTCAGCCGTAATCGTCAGCACACCATTGTTAACGGTCAGTGTGCCACCAAACATATAGTCAACTGTGACGAGCGACAACTCATTCACATTGAGCGTACCATTGAAAGCGATCGCAGTAGCCGCATCGAGAGTCAAAACATCGATATCACTCACATCGGCCAGAGAAATCGTATCGGCAGTGATGTTAAGATCCTCAACACCCGTTAGCCCCGTCACTTCTCCCGTAAATGTCACATCGTTTGTGGCTTGAATAACAAGTGACTGATCCAACTGAACCGGCCCTGCAAAGCTGGCGTCATCGAGGATTAAGCTGCTGAATCTGAGAGTGGTCAATGTGCCTGCCGAGACGGTCAGGGCATCGACATCCGTAACCGTGTTGTCAAAGAGAATGGTTTGATTCGCTGAAACATCCAGGGAAGCGAGATCGGAAACCGCAGCCTGAAACGCGACCGTTTCCCCATTGAGAATCGTCAAGGTTTCGGTGGCAGAATTTCCCGAGAGTGTGCTTACGAATGTCAGGGAATCGGCATTATCAAAAGTAACATTGCCTTCCAGTACAACAGCATCATTGAACAGTACTGTAGTGATGTCTGTCCATTGAGTCTGTTCAATAACCGTTGTTCCGGCGCTGTCGGTTTCCAAAGACGTCAGATTGCTGACATCATCGCCAAAACGTGTTTCCATGGAAGCTGTGATCGTTAACGTCTCCGCCCCCGTTCCCATAATCGACTGCTGGAACGTGGCATCTGTTGCTGTAATCTCGATTGTGCCATCACCGGGATTATTAAATGTGACTGGCGCATCGATACTGAGGGTTGTCGCTGAAATCGAATCCACGGTGAAACTGGCCGCGGCACTTGTCAGATCCAGCAATGTAACACCGCTGATATCTCCACTGAACGACGCTGTGTTATTCCCGGTCAGATGAAGTTCGTTGAATGTGGAAATCGTACCGACAACAATCAAGTCATCAGCCACTGCAGTTAATGTTGTCGCTCCTGTTCCTGTAACTGTGCCACCCAACCGCAGTTGATTATCAACTGTCATCATCAGCGACTGAGTGAACGACAGATTATTGCGAATGTCGAGTTCCGCAACGTCAATAGTAGTTGCCGAAACTGAAGTCTCTCCATTGGCTGTTACAATGAACGTCCCGTCTGTTGCAATGTTTCCGTCAAGGTTCGTCGTGTCGGCAGCCGTCAGTTCCAGCGAAAGAAAATCTGAAACAATTCCGCTCAATGTCAAATCCTGACCCGCATCAATAGTCACAGTAATCCCGACATCACCCGTTAAGGTGCTATCAAACTCAATGGAATTGTCAGCTGTGATGTCGATATCGTTATTGAGTTTCACGGCACTCTGAAAATCAATTTCACTGGCATTGACCAGTGCAGAATTGAACGTGACCCCTCCAGTAGAGGCGACTTCCAACAATCCAGAGAGATCGATATTGCCATCAAACAGTGTTGTGCTGCTGGCCGAAATTTTCAGGTCCTGCAGATTCATGATGGTATCATCAAACTGCACGGTCCCCGCATTGGCCACAATCAGATCGAATCCGGCTGGCGTGGACGAGAGCGTTTTTGCAAACTGCAGCGAGGTGGCTCCATCAATCGTGACATTGGTTTCGAGAACGACAGCATCGCCGAAGAGTCCCGAGCCAATTTCCAGATTCGAGCCGGCAATCGAAGTCTGTCCGCCGATATCGAAAGTGGTCAGCGAGCCGACATTGACGAGCGAACCTTCGATCCGGTTTTCGGTGGAGGCGGTCAACTCGAGTGCCGTCACATCGGTGATCGTGCTGGCAAATGTGATGGTCTCACCGGCTGCGGTCACGCCGAAGGCTCCGGCCAGGGTGCTGGCGAATTCGATGTCCGTAGCATTCAGGTCGGTTGCGGCCAATAAAGTAACGGCGTTGTTGAACAGAATCTGATCAGCGGTGGTGATGGTGGCCGCCTCGAGAGTGATGCCGTTCGTGCCGGTCACATCCAGGCTCTGCAGCAAGTCGATCGAACCGTGCAGTTCCACGGTATCGCCGATCAGGGTGAGATCATCAGTACTGGCATTCGAGGAGGTGATGGTCGAGTTAACGCTCAGCGCTCCGACGGTCGCTTCGATGGTCGAGGTCGTGGCGATGGTGACTGTGTCTTCAAAGGTGATGATGCCGGCGGTGATGTTGCCGGTGTTGATGGTTGTAGCTGATTTTGAAAGTAATGTGGTCAAATTGGAGACATCACCCTGAAATTCAATACTACCTGCAGTCGTTTCCAGAGAGAGCAATCCGAAACTGCTGATGTTATCTCCCAGCAGAATTCCGGTCGCGGCACTCACTGTTAAATCCGGAAGTCCGACGGCCCCCGAAAGTGTTCCATTCCAGGCAATGTTTTCACCTGCAGTAACGGATGCAGTTGTCAAAAATGTGACATCGTCATTGAAGATCATCTGGTCTGCAGAGAGTTGCGTTAATGTCAACTCGGTCGTCCCGCCTCCACCAATCGATAAATCGCCCAGATTCGTGGCATTAGCGAGGAATTGCGTTAAACCCGATGCATTGATGGTCGTGCCATCAATTTGATCGACCGACATATTAAACGTGACATCATTGGCAGAAGTGACTTCGAGTCCACCCAGATTGCTGACCGTTTGATTAAAGTCGACATCTCCCGTGCCCGCAACAAGTGTTAATGCTCCGGGTGTCATTGCGGTTGAATTGACATCGCCAGCGAATTCAATCGAGCCAGCCCCTGCCCCAGTGGTGAAGGTGGAAGTGGCATTGACCAAAATCTCGCCATTCATGTCGGCATTGTGATCAGACTCCAGTCGAAGCATCCCACCAACAGAGGTGAGTGCATTTGTGACAGTTTGCTCGAATATGATATCCCGACCGGCGATCAGTTCGATCTGACCGGTTTCGGATTCGAGGCGGCCGGTCATGTTGAAGGTAATATCGTTCAACGCTTCGATATCAATTGTCGCTGCTCCAGTGACGATCATCGGAGCGGAGATGACGACATCGGTTGGTGGGTCAATCGTAAAGCTGTTTTCACCCAGCGTAACCTGCTCAGTGATCGAAACAGTACTCCCGGCTGCTGCCATCACAACGACATCAAACTGCTCGGCTGATAAATCCAACGCAAAGAAATTGATACTTCCCGTATGAGTCGCACCTCCAATGGTCAGTGTCGAAGTCGAAGCCAATGCCTGCAGTTCGGCTTCTGTCAGATGCAATGAACCGACAACGGCATCACCTGTATCCCCGCCAAGGCCGATGGTCGATGTCAAATCGTTTGATTGAATGACCAGTCCGGCATTGGCAGTCGCCAGACCACTTACTCCAAAATCAATATCGCCAGCAGTGAATTCCAAAGTGCCGACGGTCGCTTCAATGGCATTATTGATCGTGATCAATTCGGATTCGAGCAGAATCGTTTCGACGTTTACGGTCTGATCAATCTGCAGAGATGTGACAGCCGTAATATCAAACAGATCAAGAACGCTGACCGCTCCGCCAAAGCTCACATTGTCGGCATTGGTGATGCTGAAGTTCAGGTCAGCAACCGAACCACTGACGGTCCCATTGAATGTCAGATCGCCAGTTCCTGTGAAGGTGACGGACTGATCAAACTCGGCAGCGGTATTTAATGTCACGTTCGTGACAGACAGGCTTGCCAGATCGAATGAAGACGTCCCTGTGCCGTTTGTTGTCAATGAAACGACATTGCTGAAACCTTGCTCAAACGTTGTGCTGGTTGATGATGTTACAGTGACAGAACCAAAATCACTAATTTGATTGGTTGAACCACTAAACTGAACCGTGCTGGCTGCGGAAACCAGAAGTGCAGCTGCGGCTCCGGTTCCTGTGATCGATTCCGTAAAGGAAATTGCGTTCCCGGCGTTGAGTGTCAGGTATTCAATCCCGGTGATTTCAGCAGGAAATGTGATGTCATTTGTAGTGGTCGCATTCAAACCATCGAGATTATTCAGCCCTCCAGTAAATGTCAGGTTGTCGGCATTAATAATCGTCAACGTTTCCTGATTCATATCAGCATCGCTACTGATCGATCCCAGGAAATCAACATCGCCCATCACATTCAACTGGAGTGACTGTTCGAGGACGACATTATTTGTGAGGTCAAAAGCATCGACCGTTACATTAGCCGTATTGAAAAAGAGCGTGCCGGCTCCATCAACAGACAAAACATCCAGATTTGAGACATCTCCCGAAAATCGCAGTGACGTGCTGTTGGTGATATCGACCAGTGCAAAAGTTGTCAAAGTATTTGCGAATGTCACATTCTGAGCCGAAACAATATCCAGTTGACCGGCCGCTGTTCCTGTGACCGTATTTTGAAAATCGACATTTCCAGTTGATGTAATTGTAATCGAAGAGAGTCCCGAAATGGCTCCCGTGAACGTCGCATCAACAACACTTGCCAGATTCAGGCTTTGTGTCCCATCCTGACCAGCCAGGCTTCCTCCAAAATCGATATTGGTATCCGCATCAATCGTAAGTGAGGTTGCGATAACCACATTATCTGAAAAGTCAGCCGAACCGACATCCAGACTGACGGCATCAAATTGTGTCGAACCTGCCGCATCGGTTGTGAAACTGCCCGATGTTGTCACATCTCCAGTAAATTGTGTGACTCCGGAAGCCGTCACCGCAACACTGGTAAACCCTGTCAAACTCCCGCTGTTGTGATTGAGGTGCACATCGGTCGCAGCTGTGATTGCGAATTGTCCGTTATCTGTGCCGGTGATCGCACCACCAAAATTAATTTCGCGTGTCGCACTTGATGAGAGTGCGTTACTGTTTGTTGTGTCGCCAGTGACATTGATATTGCCGTCCGTAGGGCCAACCGCGACTGCTGACAATACGATAGAATTCAAACCCGTCAGCGATTGAATTCCGATTTCAGCCGCATTGATGGTCAGGTTTCGACTATCGACCAGTGTCGCCTGAATATCTGTAAAACTGGCTTCATTCGTGATGTCAAACTGCAGGTTCTGATCGACAATCAATGTGTTCTGAATATCGAGATCTGTAGCTGCGACTGTTTGAGGATTAGTGCCACTGAAACGTGTGTCACCAGCTCCAACCAGTTCAAACAATCCGACATTGGCGAGATTGCCATGAAAGTCAACTTCCGTCCCGGCATCAATTGAAACGGTTTCAAATTGATCAATCGAACTGGCAAAGAAAACATCACTGCCTGCGACATTCAGATGACTCCCTGCTCCAGCAGAAGCATTGCTCACACTGCTGAGAAAATCGACGGTTGTGGTGGCATCGACATCAATAGTTTGATATCCCGAAATGCCACCAGAAACACTGACTGTAGTCCCCGCTGTTAAATCCAGGATACCGTCATCGGAAGTAAGGCTTAAGCTGTTGAGCGAAATTCCAGCATCAGAATCGATGGTTAACGAACTGACTTCGGTGATTGAGCCAGTCACCGAAGCATCTCCCATCGCATTGATGACGAGCGTTTCGCTGCCGGTATTACCAGTCAAATTTCCATCGATCGCCACGATTCCTGCTGTGGAGCTCAATGAGGTATTGGCTGTCAATGTCACATTGCTCGTCAGTTCAATGTCACTTGCAAATTGGACGTCTCCATCGAGATTGGTCGTCTCTGACACAATCGAGATCGTGTTGCCTGTTAGAGTATTGACACCCGACAAATTCACAACATCGTCGCCAGCGGCATCATCGACGACGCTAAATGTGACATTATTCAGGACATCGAAATTGATAATGTCATCGCCGTCTCCCATGTCAAAATCGATTTGCGACAAGTCCGAAAGTGCAAATGTATCATCCGCAGTCATGCCAATCGTTATTGGAGTGCCAGGATTATTATTATCGATTAGCCGAACCCGATCTTCCATTCCATCATTGAAGACCTGGACGGTCACATCATCTCCCGCGGCATCTCCTACCACATCCAAAACTCCGCCTGCAAATGAAGCCGTCACGCTGAGCAGGCGACGTTCTT
>DOCI01000296.1:23008-25748 GCA_003503535.1 Planctomycetaceae bacterium | reverse complement strand
CGACGTTCTTCGAGACGAATGCTTTGCAAAGGGCGATGAGCAAAGGCGGGTTGCAGTTTAGGGGCACGACGCCGAAGCCAGCGTGTGAACAGGCTAGAATCAATCGTCTCCGTCGCGGCTGTATCATTTTGCCTGGACCGTGAGGGCGTATTGATCCAACGACGGATGACCTGACCGAAGAGACGGGTCACTCCTTGAATTGGTCTCTCATTTTTGTTCAGATTCTCGCGCACAGTGCATTCCCGGGTGAATACGAATACCGATTCTCGAACCACTTTCATGAAATCATCCCATGAAATCATGAATCTCGACCCCGACTTGCCTGAAAAACCAACAAACCGTCGTTTGTCAGTCATTTGAAACTGAAGGCTGGGGGAAATTAAAATGGGGAAAACAGGTATTCTATTATATCTGTCATTTGTTTAAGGGCGTTTAGTCATCTCGCACAACTCTGGATATGGCCCGCAAAAAATTGATAAGCAATCGATTGTAGCGGTATTCTACCGGTTGAATTCCGAAAGTCCTTGCAAAAAAAGGGAAGGATGCGCGGTTTGTAACAGTTTTTTTGGTTTCTCTCAGCTTCTCGATTGTTCTGGTCCGATGACGATAGAGGAGTTATTCCACAATCGCATGACAGGAAACGATTAAGGTTTCAGATTCTGCCTGCCATTTTTTCGCGAATATTAAAGATGGACCTTTTTCTCATGAGATATCTTCCCCATAACTTTCAGCACAAATTTTCGATGAGCTGGGGACTGGGTTTGATTCTCCTCCTCAGCTTCAGCAGTCGAAGTAATGCTCAAGAACAACCCGTTCCAGAAGCACTTCCAAAACTGTTCACGTTGACTCACGAAAAACCGTGGTTGAAGACAACCTACGAGGCGTCAGAAGTTGTTCCTGATCAGTGGATTACGTCAACTCTCCAGCTGAATTCTGTGCAGGAAATTCAGCCAGCTGATGTGATCATGACTGCTCAGTTAGAACCAGGAACTGGAGAAGAAGTCGTCAACTCAGCCTACGAGCAGCTGAATTCGTATCCTGCTGATATCGAACCACTTACGGAAAATGAAAATACTCTCATCGAGCCGGCGGGCGGCCTGATCTTCAAAAAAGAGTCCGAAGTCGATGGCACCAGTGTGGAGTCGGATTGCACTGGAAATCTAACTGAAGATTTCTGTAGCAAAGAGGGAATTCACCTCTGTGGTGAAAATGGCTTTGGCTTTCCACAAGGTTATGTCCATGAAGAACTTGCGCCCGTTCAAAATCTCTGGCCTCGCCGCTGGGCCTTAGCAGCTCGGCGTCCAGTCTGGCCGGATGTTCTCTATTTTGAACATGTCGAAGGTCATGCTGAATATTGTGAACCCCTGAATCCTTGCGGGCCTGTTGATATGCGGGCATTGGATCACAATCTCAGCCCCGCCACTTGGGAAGGTGATAAGTCGCTGGCTCACACGCGGATTAATATTCAGCCCAGCAAAGGACCTTTGCCAGAGGATCGAGAAGCAAAGACGATGGAACTACCAGCTTTATGCCATTTGCCAGGAATTTCGCGGGGATGGTGTGCGCAGGATAAATACTGGAATGCCTCCGATTTGACTCATGCACCTTTATATTTCGAGGAAGCTAACCTCGAACGTCATGGATATTCTCGTGGTTACTGGCAACCACTTGTTTCAGGAACCCAGTTCTTCACCACAGTGCCATTTCTGCCCGGTTTAATGACGATCGACCCGCCAAACTCCGTCCAATATGAAATCATCGAAGATCGACCCGGCTCGCTCACTCCTTATGCTCCCCGCGTTCCAAAGTGGACAACCAAAGCCGTATTGGTCGAATTGGCAGCTGTTACGGGACTTGCGTTCATTATTCCGTAATACTTTACCAGCTCGATTCCAAGAGCTGTTTATGCGATTTTCTCCATTTGCGAACGGGATGATTCTTTCCCGGGTAAGCGCGAAATTGATCTCGTCCCCAATGGAAGTCTTTGCTAGCATCCTGCCATAGTCGCCTGAGAATCTGTGATAAACAGACTATTCCGCTACAAATTAGCTTTCAGGCAGACCCGGAATGCAAATTTGATCACTCGCAGGGACGCGATACCATGGTTTTCCAGAATTCCCCAATTTTTCGTTGCATGATGCTTGTCGCCATTTCTCTGGCAGGTTCATCAGATTTTGCGAGAGCCGAGGATGTTGCAGAAACGAAATATCATCTGCAGTATCAGTTCGAGCAGGGACACTTTGTGAAATACCATGTGCAGGATCGCTCTGCCTATACAACACGCAAAAAAGAAATTGCGGAAACCGTTCGCAACGAATCTCAGCAGTGGCGACATTATCGCGTGATTGCGATCAATGAGGCGGGAGAGGCCACTTTGGAACTGATGATCGATCGTGCCCGGCTGGTCGCCCAATTCGACGATTCCAAGCCAACCATCTTCGATAGTGCCGATCCCAATTTGCAGCCACCCAAAATGCAGTCGATTTTGAGCTCGATTGGCAAACCTCTCTGCAGAATGCGTGTGAATGAACAGGGGGAACTGGTGCATGTGCAAAGTTTGAATGGCGATAAATCGCTGGAAAACGATCCTGCAATTAATTTCCTGGTCGTATTTCCGGAGCATGATGTCGCCCTGGGAGAAACCTGGACACAAACACTGGAAGTTGAAGTCCCAGTGACTGACAAGCTGAAAGAGAAAGTGAAGCTTCTGCGAAAATACACTCTGGAAAGTGTGAAGGAA
>DOCI01000296.1:20211-22915 GCA_003503535.1 Planctomycetaceae bacterium | reverse complement strand
AAGATATTGCCCACATTAAAGTTTACACAGTTCTGACGACCATCATTCGCGATCCTGCAGTCAAAACGCGATTA
Organism: Planctomycetaceae bacterium; assembly: GCA_003503535.1. Classification (GTDB taxonomy): domain Bacteria; phylum Planctomycetota; class Planctomycetia; order Planctomycetales; family Planctomycetaceae; genus Rubinisphaera. The sequence goes on along the minus strand of DOCI01000296.1, from coordinate 22,841 downwards.
ATGACTCAAACCCCTTCCGGCTCTGTCGAATTTGACATGTCTCGCGGCGTGATGATTTCCAGGACACTCAGCGTGGACGATCAAGTCGTTGGGGCCTTTGGGGCGGGAACTCTCGTACATGCTCAAAATGAACGGATCGAAAAGCTCCAGCAGGAAACAGCGGTCTCTGAAAAAGCCGAGGCGGTTTCGAAGAATTGACTCCCTGCAATCGATTAATGAGTACGGCGTTTACGCATTTTGAAAACAGGACATGTCCACCGCTTGACGATTAATCTGGTTTGCTTACACTCGACATTCATCCGTCGTGAAGTTCAAACCGCCTCAATTTGTCGTTTTCGACCCGCACACTGCTAAGTTTGCGGTTCAAAATGTGGAGCTCTTCAGTGAGTGATAATCGTAACAGTCTCTCACCAGAAGTCACCAGCCTGCTGGAAGCCTCAATCAAACTGGCGAAGGCGTTGAAGTCCTCTGCCATTCTGATTCTTTCTGAAGTCCCATACGATTTTCGGGAAATTCAGAATCAATTCAAATCGATTCGTCTGATCGTCGCCACGGATAAACCTAAAGTCACAGAGGCGGCTAAAGAGGATGACATCGATTTTATCGAACTCCTGCATGAGCCGGGGACGCGACAAAATCAGTTAGGACAATCGCTGCTCGAAGGTCTCGCCGATGAGTTGATCAGCAATGGCGATTCGGTCGTCACGCTTTATGCCGTCTTTAACAGAGAAGATGTCGACACCATCAGCGTCATCACGCTAGGCGATCAACTTTCCCGCTTGACCTCCCGCGACCTGCAACGCCTGGAAACGCAAGTCCCTCTCGAAACACTTCGGCTCGTGGTCGATCTGGCTTGTGAAATTGGTCGGGAAGGCCGCGAAGGGAAATCGGTCGGCACGATGTTTGTCGTCGGAAATCATCGTAAGGTGATGCAGATGTCTCACGAGCAGGTGCACGATCCATTTCGTGGTTACAGCCGCAAAGACTGCAAATTGCGAAATCCACGTGTTCGAGAAAGTGTGAAAGAACTGGCACAAATCGATGGCTCATTCGTCATCGCATCCGACGGAACCGTTGTGGCTGCAGGGCGTATACTCGATGCTCCTGCTGATGGACTGACTTTGTCCAAAGGGCTCGGTTCCCGACACTGGGCCTCGGCAGCGATTTCCAAAGCAACAAACTCCATTGCGATTGCGGTTTCAGAGTCCACAGGGACGGTTCGTCTTTTTCAGGATGGTGTCGTCGTCCTGCGAATTGAACCAATGGATCAGGCCATGAAATGGCGAGAAGATTTGATTGAGCCTCCACCATCCACAGGAGATTGATGTCAGATCCCAGGCACGAAGCGCAAGCGAGTGTGTCTGAATTCTTTTTATACACTCATTTGAGCTTCGTGTTTTTATAAAGTAATCCTTCTCTTAACGAGGAGCATAAGAACTAAATCACTGAGCGCGATTACCAGACAGTTGTCTAACGAATTAAACAGGAAATGAGAGATCACAGGGTGGCACGACCCTGAACAAAACGAAGGGCGTAGTCGTTTGCAATCTCCACGCCCATCACTACGTTCTGGGACGTGCCAGCCATTAACTTGCTTATACAAAGTGAAAATCATGAATGTCCAATAATTGGTACAGAGTGATTTAGAATATGCTCAATCACAAAACGGTCATGAAAACTCCAGTCCCTTCAATCATGATTCCAGCCTCTGAAATCCAGCAGCGAGTGCAGGAGCTGGCTGAGCTGGTATCCGGAGAATATGCTGATCGAGACCTGACACTGTTAGGGGTGATGACAGGCAGCCTGATGTTTCTGGCAGACTTCATGCGGCATCTGCATGTTCCGCATCAGGTAGGCATTATTCAGGCCTCAAGTTATTTGGGGGAGGTCACGACACCCGGCGAATTGAAAGTCAATCTCGACTTCCTCCCCTGTCTGGCAGGGCGACATGTACTGCTGATTGATGATATTCTCGATACCGGTCAGACGCTCGCTCAATTGCAGGAGAAAGTCAACGTTCTGCAACCGGCCTCAATACAGACCGCGACACTGCTTTGGAAAAAATCCAGAACCACCCATGCAGTCGAACCCGATTATTTCGGATTCGAGATCGAAGACCGATTCGTGGTCGGCTACGGACTCGACTACAACGACGACTATCGCCATTTACCAGATATCTGTGAACTGACTGAAAGTCTCAGTTAACTCGAAAGCACCAACCAGAATGATTCGTGCACTTCTTTTTCTGACTCTGATCACTCTATTCCCGTCCAGCAGTAAAGCCGGAGAAGATCGCCCGAATATCCTGTTCATCTTTGCGGATGATCTCGGATATGAAATGCTTGGATGTTATGGTGGCCAGACAGTCAAAACTCCCTTTCTGGACCAATTGGCCAGTGAGGGGATGAAGTTTTCCCGCTGTTATACCAGCCCGGTTTGTACGCCTTCGCGGATGTCCGTTTATACCGGCAAATATGCAATCCATCACGGATATTACAATGTGCTTCCTGTTCATCTGGGAACGAAGAAAGCGGTCAACTTTTCGGAGCGCCCAACTTATGCTCAACAGTTACGTAATGCTGGATATGCAACATCAGTGACTGGGAAATGGCAGTTGGCGACACTGGAAT
>DOCI01000296.1:18035-20122 GCA_003503535.1 Planctomycetaceae bacterium | reverse complement strand
ACGAAGAGATCGATCCCGCCTTTCAGGAGGCCCTGCACCCGATCATTGTCGCTCTGCAGGATTCGATTCGTGGTGCCTCTGGCAGATCTGGAGAGAAGGCGCCAAGACAACTCGATACTGGAATCCCTGTTTGAATCATGATGGCAACATTCGCAACGACATCTCTGATCGTTTCGGCCCTGATGTTTTAGCCGACTATGTCATCGATCAGATGAAGGCAGCCGTCGAAAATGACAGGCCGTTCTGTATTCATCACAACATGATGTTGCCTCACTGGCCGATCAGTCAGACGCCGAATGAAAAAACCAAAGGTCAACCTGCTTCGCTCGAAGCGATGGTGGTCTATCTCGATCAACTTGTTGGTCGTTTGACAAAAGCGGTCGATGATTTGGGCATCGCTGAAAACACCTATGTCATTTTCATTGGTGACAATGGAACCGATTCAAAAATCCCGAGGCGAACGAATTCGGGCCTTGTTCGTGGTGGAAAAACCAACCTGAACGATGCCGGGATGCACGTCCCGATGCTTGTGAGGAAGCCGGGAACGATACCTGAAGGAACCGTTTGCGATCAATTGATCGATTCTGCAGATCTCTTTCCGACATTTTGTGAATTGGCAAACGTGGAAACGTCCGAGCTGAATCTGGATGGAGTATCATTTGCCGATGTACTCGATGGAGAGGGAACTTCCTCGCGCAGTTGGGTTACGGGGGGCTATGGCAACGATTTCGTCGTGTTCGATGGCCAGTTTCGTTTACATCGCAAGACTGGGAAATTAATCGATTGTCGCAGGCTTCCGGAAGAATCCCCAGCTGAAGACAATGATCCAGAAGCGAAGGCTGCCCGAAAAAAACTGGAAGCGATTCTGGACGGTTTGGGATCGTAATATGATTAAACGGCCGTGCACATTTTAATTGACCACATTCACGGGAGGCATACCCTGCAGGACGCGAAGGCAGTTTTGAGAACCTTTGATTCGCATATCCTGCAGGCCTTCTTCGCAATAAAAAGCGGCGTGCGGATTGATGATAACGCGATCATAAGCTGGATGATTGGGATCGCGCCACGCAGTGACCAATGGGTTTTGCGGAGCAGGAGGTTCGTCGGGCAGGACATCAATTCCGGCGCCGGCAAGATGATTATCCTCAATCGCCTGCAGTACAACTTCCGGTTGAAGTAAACCTCCTCGAGCCGTGTTAATGATGTATCCGCCCGGCGGCATCATACGGATCAAGTCTGTATCGACAATCGATTGTGTCCCGGGTGTGAGTGGACAGTGTAAGCTCAAAACATAGGCGCTTTTAGCTAATTCGGGCAATGAATCAATCTGCTGGATCCCCAGTGCTTTATCCATTCCCTGGCAAATGTAAGGATCATAAAAGCGGACATCAAACCCCAAGGCTTTTGCACGCAGGGCCGTTGCAATTCCGATTCGTCCTAGTCCAATAATGGCAAAGACCTGATTTCGCAGGCGACGTTTCGGGACAACCTGTGAGTAAGACCAGGGGCCTACTTCCCGTTGCAGTCGATTGTTGAGTACATGCAGCCCACGAGTTAAAGAGAGCGTTAAGCCGATGGCAGAGTCGGCGACTTCTTCGGTTCCGTAGTCGGGAACATTTGCCAGATCAATCCCCTTCTGCCGAGCAGCCAGACCATCAACATTATCGATTCCGACTCCGCAGCGGACAATCAGTTTACAATTCTGCAGGCGATTGATGGTTTCGCTGGTCAGGGAAATCGCGTGATAGATCATCAAAGCTGAGGCTTGCTCGACGGCTCCGACCAGCTCACTTTCGTTATTGGCATCAATCGCAACGACGTCTGCAACTTCGCCTAAAATCTGATGTTCGTATTCGAGAGGTTCGGTAATAAAATCGGTGACAACAACGAGCGGGCGCGAGCTCATGCTTAAAGTTCCTCATCAAGTGGAAGATGATATTTGCACATCAACTTTGTTCGAATTCACCACAGCAATGTTTATTCTAGCAAAGATAATAATAAAACCCGCACCTTGTAAGGAACGGGTCATTCGCATTGATTATTTCGTTTTAGACGTAGGTCCATCTAACTCTAAATGTCGTATCTGC
>DOCI01000296.1:17621-17966 GCA_003503535.1 Planctomycetaceae bacterium | reverse complement strand
TGCCTGCGGAATAGCAATTTGAGGATGATATTCAGGGCTCGACAGAGCACTACTTTCGAATCGCCACTCTGGATTTTGTCGTCAATAGGTTATAAACCTGAGAAATGTCGCTGTCTCGCATTCGGATGCAACCGTGTGAGCAGGCTTGACCGATCGAGTCGGGCTCATTGGTGCCGTGGATGCCGATGCTGTCGCCAAGATCGATCCAGTATTCCCCAAGAGGATTGTTCGGATCATCGGCTTTGATGACTTCTTCAGGACCATAGTAAGTTGGGTTCGGTTGCTTGTTCACAACCTGAAATTGTCCCAGCGGTGTGCTGCTGTCTTTTCCGGTCCCAATCGGGA
>DOCI01000296.1:14743-17449 GCA_003503535.1 Planctomycetaceae bacterium | reverse complement strand
GACATAGCCATGGGCGTGGACGATCAATTGAAAATTGCTCAATTCAACAATGGCATCGAATGGACCCTGGATCACCTTTATCTCCTCCCCTGCTCGCAATTTTTCTGGTGTGATGCGATTCAGGCCTGCCAGATATTCCCAAGTCATATCGTATTGTCGGGCAATGGTTTCGAGATGCTGATTCGGTTCGACTCGATGAGCAGGCAGGTAATGAATTTCGGGAGAAAAATAGATTTTGTGTGAGAGCATCTGGATTTCGTTGCTGATCTCTGCCCGACGTTCTGGTTGTTTCCAGAAGAGAGTCGAAAGCTCGCGTAATCGTATCACATCCTGCTCAGCCAGAGCGGATAGAGCAAAGGGAGCGACCAGCCTTTTAGGTTCCTGTTGATTTGGTCGAGCATCGAGCATCGAATTGTTATCAGAAATCGTTGCAGAAGCCGTAATGATTGGCATCGCTTCAGGAGAATCTTGAGTGGATGCGTATTGAACAGGTGCTTGATTGCCTCGGAATGGTAGCGTTTGCACCATCGCAGGAGCTTCGGATTTACGATAGGGAAGTGTTTGAACGGGAGGATTTGCTCCTGTGATTTGTGCGGTTTGATTCAAACCAAAACCCTGAGGGGAATCGTAGGCTTCATTCAGCTGAACAGGAATGTTAGCAATATTATGCTCTGGAGCCTGAGGTTCTGCCTGTTGGTCCACCAGAGGAAATTCTTCTGCAGCGGAATCGTCGAACGCGGGAGCTCCCATTTCGGCTTGAGCAGAGGTGAGATCTGTTGGATAATCATCGAGAAAATCGTCCATCGGATGATCATCAATGACAACTTTCTGTGACGTCATCCATGAGGTCGGCAGCAATTCCAGATGCCAGGCCGTTAATCCAGCCGCCATGACGGCAACGAACCACCAGATAGACCACGAGGACTTACGTTTTTGGAGATAAGGACGATCCTGAAACATGATATGAATCCATTCGACAAGTCGAGGATTAGCGCTTCCGGGAGAAGCTGGGAGGGGAGAAATACGGAATTAATTATTGAAAGGATCGCCGTACATCATGCCATCGGCCTGATGTTTTTCCGGCTGGGGATCGGGGATCGAAAAGTTATAACTGTCGCGCCCCAGTTCAGGGCCACGATTTAATTTTCTTAACTGTTTTGGCTGCAGTGCATGAGGCATCATCGAACAGCCGACTAATGAGGCTGCCGAGATTATGTACATTAAAGATGAAAATAGTTTGTTTCGAGACATGGAAGAACTCCCAGTCTTGGATTCGCGAAAAGTTTCGACAGGACGTCGTAGAAAGTGAAACGATCCTCACATTCAATGATGCAAATGCACAGAATAGCTCCGAGACAAGGACGGGAGTGTAGGGGTGTAATTGAAATTGTGCCATGCGTTTTCAGTTTTGGAAAAAATGACAATTTCAGTGGGCAAACACACGATCCAAGTCTGCTTTTGTCACTGCATCGAAACGATCAATGCCCAGGAACCCAGAACAACAATTGCTCCCAATACGATCGCGCCAGCAATTTTCCAGGCCGACCACGGACGTTCGCCGCTCACTTTGCCGGTTGCTGCGTTGATCATCATCTGATAAACCTTCCCCTTATAGCGATAGGAAAGGAGCCAGATGGGCAGGAGCAGAAACTTGAACGTGATGGCCGAATAATCGACTCCCATTCGGGAAATCCGCTGGCGATCGCCGCCGATTCTCCGATTGACATCGCTGCGAAGAGCTGACTCAATTCGTGGTTTGGCCTGATGAAATCCCGGTTCCAGTTCGACATCGTAAGTACGAGCCAGATACCCCGCCAATGCCTCGCGCGTAAACGGGAGACTCAAATTCAATGGCCAGGGCTCCAGGCCATGAATGAGCTTGGGAGACATCTTCTGACAGGCGAGCACGAGCACGTCATCAAAAAACCGCTGAAAGTTTCCACTGGCTGGGTACCAGCGGACTCGCGTTACTGTCCGACGGTTTTTTCCTGTTCCTACGGTTACTCGATATTCTTCGCCACGTTCGCCGGCATAAGCGACAAACGTCATGGAATCGAACGTCCAGTAAGGAATGTAGACGCCATTCAGTTTGCCTTCGATTCCCGATTTTTTGAAATCGTTGGGAGCAAACCAGAGAGAGGCCACCCACTTTTTGATGGACCTCTTAGCTCGTTTTTCATCAACCTGAAACGGCAGTACCCCGTCCGGCTTGATGCGGGTTTCCATTTCGTGGATGCCGTCGAGCTGAATCGGTGAATCGCAATACGGACATCGGGTACTGGTTAAATTGCCTTCAAAAACGACAATCCCACCGCAGGCATCGCAATCGACTTCTTTGAAACCTTCTGTTGCCCCCACGGTCTCGTGATGTTCACGCAGACTTTCTATCATTTCGTGAAAATCGTGCTCGGTCAGAATGGCATCTGCTTCGATACTCAACTTCTGTTCGTGCCCACAATAGGGACATTTCAAATGCTGAGTGCCAATATTGAAAACGACATCGGCTCCGCAGGCCTCGCAGGGAAAGATCCGACCGTCCGCTTGTGAATGATGAGCCTCTGCAGAGTCGGTACTGACTTTCAGATCGCCCGGCTGTCCATCGCCTGCTTGCTCATCCATCGATTGATATCCAAAACTGCCGGGTATGCCGTTAAATAGGTGGCTGGGGTCGAACTCAGTGAGCCCCAGCCACCCATTGTCTAATGA
>DOCI01000296.1:13201-14636 GCA_003503535.1 Planctomycetaceae bacterium | reverse complement strand
ACATTGTCTAATGAGTAATAATTGATCGACTTAAGATTCGACCCAGGAATCGAACACGCGTACCTGTTTCCAGTTCTCTTTGTTTTCTTTGATAAAAGTCAGGTGATCTTCCACGGTTTGATAGGCATCGTGAGTCTCTTTGTCGGTGAAGTAGACATGCAGGGAGACATCGTAGCCCTTGTCGTTCACTTCCCGGCTGAATTCTTCACCCAATGTTCCGGCAGCAAAAAATTCGACGCCTGCATGATTCTTCAGGTATTTATGACAGGCATCCACCAGTTGCGTCTTGGCGGCTTCAGAATTGTCGTTTAACGAAAAGTAGACGATGTGTGCCAGCATGATATTTTTTCAGTCTCATAGATAAAGGGGTGTTCAAAATACTCTGCATCCATTCTTGTGGTTTTCGTGCGGATGTTCAATCGTAACCCGATTAACGCTCAAAGTATCTCTTATGAAGAGATCAAAGATGCTCGATCGGATTGGAAATCACTCGCCAACCTTGATTGCCTGCCCTGAGACCGATTACCTGAGCGGATTCAAATTACTTATAAACACATTCCCTTTGACACAGGTTTAAGGGATTCTCAGTATTGATCAAGGAGTTCGGCATGGGCCTGTTTGAAGGCAAAAAGGGGTTGGTTTTCGGGATTGCAAACGATCACAGTATCGCCTGGGCAATTACTCAGCAATTGCACGCCGAGGGAGCCGAAATGGGCTTCACGCACCTGCCTGATAAAGATCCTGAACGTCCCCGCATGGAACGTCGTCTGCGAAAACTGGTTGATGATTTTGACAAATTCATTCTCCCCTGCGATGTGCAGAACGAAGAGAACCTCGATGCCGTCTTCGCAAAAGCCAAAGAAGAATTCGGCGAAATCGATTTCGTATTACACTCCATTGCATATGCTCCAATGGATGACCTGAAAGGGCCAGTCCACAACGTGAGCCGCGATGGTTTCAAGCTGTCGATGGAAATCAGTTGTTACAGTCTGATCTCTCTCGCTTCACGGGCTCGTAAGATCCTCAAACCGGGTGGAAACATTCTTTCTTTGACTTACCTCGGCGGCGAGAAAGTGATTCCCGGTTACAACATTATGGGTGTCTGCAAATCGGCTCTGGAAAGTACTGTCGAATATCTGGCCAATGAACTTGGCCCTGAAGGCTTCCGTGTGAATGCCTTGAGTGCAGGACCACTGAAAACACTCAGTTCCTCGGCTGTAGGTGAGTTTGATCAGATGACAAAACTCTACGAGTCCTTCTCACCGCTGCGACGGAACATCACTCCCGAAGAAGTGGGCAAAACGGGGATGTTTCTGATGAGCGATCAGGCGAGCGGCATCAGTGGAGAAAATCTGCACGTCGACGCCGGCTACCATATCATGGGAGCTCCTCCGCACGATGTTCAATCTGCGAATTAAAGGTATTTCGAGGCGAG
>DOCI01000296.1:11966-12946 GCA_003503535.1 Planctomycetaceae bacterium | reverse complement strand
ATGACCAAACAAGCGAGACATACCATGAAACTGACGATGCTGGAATCTGCCGGGGAACTCAAAGTTGTCGGCGTGGAACTGTCGGAGAGCCAGACACTGTTTATTGATTTGTGTGCAGTCGATGATTCTCTGCCCAACTGCTTATTTGGCATCCTCCGCGAAGGTGTTCTCGATCGAGCAACCCGGGCATTTCAGGATGGACTGGCTCAAAAGAAATTCATCGAAGGCAAGATCAAAGCTCCTATTGCCAAGCCGGAGAAGATTATCTGTATTGGACTCAACTACGGCGATCATGCCCGGGAAACGAAAGCGGAGATTCCTTCCGAACCGGTTTGTTTTGGCAAATATGCAAATACCATCATCGGCCCTGGCGATTCAATCCGACTTCCGGCTGTGAGTCAGCGAGTTGATTATGAAGCCGAGTTGGTTGTCGTGATTGGCAAACCGGCTTATCAGGTCGATGCAGCCGATGCCCTGGATTATGTTGCCGGCTACATGATCGGCAACGATGTCTCTGCTCGCGACTGGCAGAAAGGGCGCCCGGGCGGTCAATGGATGCTTGGGAAATCTCCCGATACTTTTGCACCCATCGGCCCTTATATGGTGACGAGTGAAGAAGTGGGTGATCCTCATCAGTTGAGCATTTCGTTGACACTCAATGGCGAAACAATGCAGCAAAGTTCGACGACCGAACTGATCTTCGGTATCGATAAAATCATCGCGCATCTCTCGCAGATTATGACGCTGCAACCAGGCGACCTCATTTTCACCGGCACCCCCTCCGGCGTCGGCGATGCCCGCAAGCCTCCTGTTTACCTGAAGAATGGCGACACGGTTGAAGTCACCATCGAAAAACTCGGCAGCCTGCAGAATACGGTCGTGAGCTGAGTTGATCACAAATAGTGATCATATTTTGCAGGGCTTACTTGGACACATGGCACTACGATTGCTCAGTCCCAGCACTGTAGGTCAGGCACTGC
>DOCI01000296.1:11462-11795 GCA_003503535.1 Planctomycetaceae bacterium | reverse complement strand
AGGCAGTGCCTGACCTACAACTTCTTGGAAATCAAACATACTTGTGTGTAAAGGACTTCGCTTTGCTCAGGGGCGAGCGACCCTGCGATCAACAGCTTTCTGTTTCAATCGTTTGCTAACGGTTCAAAAATCACTCATTACGTTTAACTCGGATGAACCCATTCTGTGGTGCCGTCGGACCAGTGTTCCTGTTTCCAAATGGGGACCGATTTTTTGATTTCATCCATCAGAAATTGAGCACCTGCAAACGAGTCGGCTCGATGCGGAGAACTAACGGCAATCGCGACAGCCGTTTCACCAAGTGCTAATGGCCCGAGCCGATGGATAATGCCG
>DOCI01000296.1:10918-11295 GCA_003503535.1 Planctomycetaceae bacterium | reverse complement strand
GATGGATAATGCCGATGTGCTTCAGGTCCCATTGCTGACGAGCTTGCTTAATCAGCTTGTGGATCTCACTGATGGCCATTTCATGATAGGCCTCGTAGGTCAGGGAATCGGTCTGTTTTCCGTTTGTGAATTCACGGACGGTTCCCAGAAATAAAACCGAGGCTCCACAGGAGTGGTCCTGGACGGAGTTCATCAGGTCGTTGTGGTCTATCGGTGATTCTGTCAGTTCGATCCGGAGGGATCCTGTTTCGTCAGATTCGAATTTTTGGTGAGATGTTTTTTTCATGGGATTTGTTATGAAGAGACTTATCCACCACTGACGGGGGGGATGAATGCGATTTCGTCGTTGGGTAGCAGGAGTTGAGTCTCTTTGCAGT
>DOCI01000296.1:10511-10759 GCA_003503535.1 Planctomycetaceae bacterium | reverse complement strand
CAGGAGTTGAGTCTCTTTGCAGTAGGAACCGTTTCGAGCCATCATGATCGCTTTGAACTGGGGTTCTAATTCAGGATAGGTTTGTTGCAGAGTTTGTTTAACCTTTGCAACGGTTAAGTTCTCATGCCAGGGTATTGTGATTTGATCCTGGCCGACAATTTCTCGCAGTCCGGCGAAGAGTCGGATGGTGATCGTTGATGTATTGTTCATGAGTGTAAAAAATTGCTGGGTGGCTGGGGGCGAACGAA
>DOCI01000296.1:6787-10362 GCA_003503535.1 Planctomycetaceae bacterium | reverse complement strand
ACCCAGAATACTCGACGATCTGGGGCTTCGCTACGTTCCGACCCCAGCCCCCCATCAACCGGTAGTTTTATTGTCAGGGAAGTTTTTGAAGTCGATGGCAATTAATCCGTAGGCTGCAGCGATGATTTTCAGAGGATGCAAAACGGGTTTCGCAGCCGGGTGCTGCATCTGAAGTTTGCAACCGGCACATTCTGTGGTTCCGATGTCAAATTCATCGTTGACAACCGCATCGATCAAGCCCTGACCAATGGCAATCGATTTTTCAAAGTTCTTATGAGTCAGTCCAAAATGGCCAGCCATACCGCTGCAGCCTTTGTCGATGAAGTGGATTTGCAGTTCCGGAATCAAGGAAAGCAATTGAACATAAGGTTTTGAATTGCGGAGTGAACGTTGATGACAAGGTTCGTGGTAGCCGAATTTTTGAGGAAATGCGACGAATTCGGTATTGAGCAACCCCTCGCTATTCAAGTGAGCCAGAAAGCTCCCCGCTTCCATCGTTTGATCCGCAATCGCCTGCACATCGGGATGCTTCATCAGGTAGGGATATTCCTGTTTCAGGCAGACGGCACTGGACGGTTCGAGACAGAGAATCTGATGACCTTCCTGAGCGTAAGGCCCAAGAATGCGGATGTTCTGCTCAGCCTTTGCACGGGCAGCTGTCAGGTCACCCGAATTGATCATACTCATCCCCGAGACAACCTGCTCTTCAGGAATGAGATAAGGAATATTGTGATGTCGAAGAATCGCCTCAAGTGCCAGAGCAGTGTCAGGATCGTGATAGTTGGCAAAGTAATCAATGAACAGGATGACTGGTTTGCGATTGGATTCGACCTGCGGAGCCGGCCTTTTCGCGTTCTTTCGATTGCGACGTTCGATCTGTTCGAGATACGGCTTCTTGGCCAGATCAGGAAGTCGCCTGCGGGCATCGATTCCACAAAACTTTTCGAGCAGCCAGCGTCCCCAGCGAGTATGGAACATGGGATTGGTCAGCCAGGAAAATCTCCAGCCGAATTCCGCCAGTTTATCGACCCGTGTAAGATACCAGTCGCCCCGATCCAGCCCCTGCTGTAAAACCGACTGAGCTTTTGCTTCCAGCCATAAATGGGGGATATCGACCTCACTGGGACATTCGAGCTGGCATTGTTTGCAGTTGAAACAGGAGTCGAGTACTTCCTGAGTATTGAGCGATTGCAAAATCTCACCTGCATCGCTGATTTCAGTATCTGCACTTTGAAACAGATACTGACGAATCGTATTCGCCTTAGCACGTGGCGAAGTGTATTCGTTGCTGTCAACGTGATGAAACGGACACATCCGTAACTGAGCTTGTGTCGATTTGCATTGACCACAACCATTGCATGTCGAGGCTTCGACCGCCATATCGGTCGGCGTCCAGTTCAGATGAGTGGTTGCTTTGGTCTGCAGTTGAATCAGGTTGGCGTCAGGGCGAAAATGTCTGACTGCCAGGTGCGGATCTCCACTGACGATTTTATCGGGATTGAAGATCCCATGAGGATCAAAAATCTGTTTGATCTGCTGGAAGACCCGATAGAGTGGTCCATATTGAGTGCGAATAAAGGCCGTTCTCGATAAGCCATCGCCATGTTCACCCGAGATCGAGCCGCCAAATTCGCCGACGACGCGATACAAGTCCCGTGCGAGCGATTCGTAAAGTGATTCGTTGTCTGAGGAGGGGAGTTCAAGGAAGGGACGCAAATGCAGCTGACCGCTGCCGGCATGGGCATACAGTGAAGCCGTCACCTGATAGCGTTGCAGAATACGCTGTGCCTGATGCAGAAACTCACCAATGCTGGCGGGAGGAATAACGATATCTTCAATAAACGGGACAGGACGGGCAGCCCCCTGAATTCGTGCCAGCAGGGGAACGACTTGCCGGGGCAATTTCCATAAATCGTCGACTTCCTGGCTGTTTTGAGCATGAGAGACAATCGTGCAACTGGGGAGTTCTGCCTGAATAAATTCCTTAAACTTAGCGATGCGATTTTTGATGGCGAATTCTGAATAATCGTCAAAGGCGACAATTAAAGCAGCCGCGGCATGTTGAGGAATCATCGTCGCGTATAATGAGGAAGCTTCCCGTGCCAGAGTAAGGAGACGCCGATCGAGTAAGTCACAGGCACTGGGATCGAATTCGAGAATTGCGGGGATTTTATCTGTTGCTTCATCAAACCGCGGAAAGATCAGCAACATCCCTCGACGGTTTTCCGGCAATGGCAAAATATGTAATTCCGCTTGCGTACAAATGCCGAGTGAACCTTCAGATCCAACAAATAATCGTGGGAAATCGAGTATTCCTTTTCTCAGAATATTTCTTACCATGTAGCCCGCAGCATTCCGGGTGAGCGGTGGTTGCTGCTGGCGGATGAGTTGATCATTATCTTTCAGAATGGCAGCAAGACGCCTGAGGATGACACGAACACGCGCATATTGATCGTGATCCTCACTCATCGTGTCGGGAGACTGCGATACTAACCCGGCTTGAACAGCTTCACGTCCCAATTGATGCAGCGAACCGTCAGAAAGAACTACATTCAGCGATTTGACATAGTCTCTTGTCGAACCCACTCCCAATGCATGAGAGCCGGCTGCATCGACGCCAATCATTCCACCAATGGTTGTCACAGATGCGTTGGAAGGATCCGGCGGAAAATAATAGCCTTGTTTTCTGAGCTGTTTGTTCAAGTCGTCCAGCACGACTCCAGGTTGAACAATAACCGTATGCTTCCGGATTTCCAGAATCTGGTTCATTGAAATCATAAAGTCGATAATGATGCCGGGGCCGAGACACCCGCCTGCCAGGCCTGTTCCCGAACCGCGGGGAATCAAGGGGATCTGGTGATCCGCAGCATAGCGGACAACGGCGACAACATCAGCTTCATGAGCCGGAAAGACCACGGCAATCGGCGAAACCTGATGCAGACTGGCATCGGTTGCAAACAGAGAACGGGAGCCGTCGTCGGTGCGTACGGTTCCTTCCAGAATTCCCGAAAGGTCTTCCTGTACCTGCTGAGAGAGTCGTTGTTGTTGCTCTGGTGTATAACGTCGCACGTTGAAATCAATTACGAGCAGAACTATTTATGCTGATGAGCTGTATCAATGCCTGAAGTTATTCTACTCGAAATTGCGCAATGATGACTCTCTACAGGGGGCGAAAATCAAAAACGTGAGCAGATCAATTTAAGATTTCGATTCCGCTTCGTTTTCACAATAGGTTTTGATACGTTCGATAAATCGAGCCGCGTACTGATCGGCTTTGGTTTGGCCAACGCCGTGGATGTTCAGGAACTCGGCTTCTGTTTGAGGACGTTTTTGTGCCATGTCGATTAACGAAACATCACTGAACACAATGAACGGAGCGATACCTTTCTCGCTGGCAATCTCTCGACGTTCTGCCCGTAATTCCTCAAACAACAGCTGGTCATCGGGCTGAAGTTCCGGCTTCTCGGCTTTTGTCGTACTGGATTTTTTCGTCGCCTGCAGCAGACGAGGTTCAAATTCGCCGTGTAAGACCTGACGACCTTTGGGAGTGAGTTTGATCGTCTGATGCTCTTCCT
>DOCI01000296.1:0-6574 GCA_003503535.1 Planctomycetaceae bacterium | reverse complement strand
ATGGTCAATCAATTGATCGATCCAGCCACGGATTGTGCTTTTCGTGAAGCTTTTGAGGAGGTTGTAGGTTGTCAGTTCGTTATGACCATTATCAAGGATGCGCTGGTCGCGGGAGCCGATCAAGACATTGGCAACATAGTCTGCTCCAAATCGTTGATCGACGCGGACAACGCATGAGAGAATTTTCTGGGCGATGACGAGTGAATCGGGCATCAGTTCGACTTCGCCCAGACAAACGTCGCAGGCTCCGCAGTTTTCTTTTTCATACTGCTGGCCAAAATGCTCGACCAATGCCCGATGTCGACAGGTCAGAGAACTGCAGTAGCGGGACTTCGTTTTCAGTTGCTCCTCAGCTGCCTGGGCGGCTTCGCCTGATAAGTCGCTGAGCATTCGCTTCCAGGTGGCGAAATCGTTTCCGCTATAGAAGAGCACGCATTCCGAGTGCAGTCCATCTCGACCGGCTCGTCCAGTTTCCTGCTGATAATTCTCCAGCGATTTCGTAGCTGAAGCGTGAATGACATAGCGGACATTCGATTTGTCGATGCCCATCCCAAACGCCACCGTCGCCACAATGATGTCCACTTTTTCTTTCAGAAAGGCATCCTGAGCCCGATGCCGTTCTGCATTTTCCAGCCCTGCATGATAAGCCAAGGCTCGATATCCTGCTTCCTTGAGAGCGGTCGATAACTCATCGACCTGACGGCGGCTGATGCAATAGATGATGCCCGCTGAGTCGGGATATTTGTCGATCACCTGCCGGACCTGTGTCTGAAGATTTTGTCGGCGTTGAATGCGGTAGATCAAATTGGGCCGGTCAAAATTTCCGGTTAAAACCGCAGGAGCCTTCAGCTGCAACTGTTCACAGATATCGTGACGAACCTGCTCGGTCGCGGTGGCCGTGTAGGCGTGCATGTCGACATCGGGAAGCTTATTTCGCAATTCTCCCAGCAGCCGATACTCTGGTCGGAAGTTGTGCCCCCATGTGCTGATGCAATGGGCTTCGTCGACTGCGATCGCGGAGACTTTCTGTTTCGAGAGAAAATCGATCATCTTGGCGGTACAAAGTCGCTCGGGGGCAACATACAGCAATTTGATTTCGCCCGCTTCAATCTGCTGGGCGATCATTCGCCGTTCGTCCACAGAAAGCGTGCTGTTGACGGCTGCAGCCGAGATCCCATTGTCGATCAGGGCATCGACCTGGTCTTTCATCAGTGCAATAAGTGGAGAAACGACCACCATCATCCCTTCGCGAGCCAGAGCCGGTACCTGATAGCAGAGCGATTTTCCACCTCCGGTCGGCAGCACAACCAGCGAATCCTGCCGAGCCATGACCGATTCCATGGCCTCTTTCTGCAATGGGCGAAACTCGGAATACCCCCAATATTGCTGGAGCACAGGCAGCAGAGTGGCTTCCGTGTCGGTCTCATCAGGGCTGGTTGATGTCTCTGAGATGATATTTCCTCGCATTGATATTCTAAACGATCATTTAATTGGGTGGCGGGGACGCTCTCGAAGAGAAGCCCCCGAATCGTCGAACTTTCGGGGGCTTCCACTTAAGCGGAGCGCCCCCGCCACCCACTCTTAATCATTCACGCGTGATGAGTTGCTGTCGATTTAATCCCTTTTCCGACGGATCTCCATTTGAGTCAGAGTTTCTCGGTCCCAATGGTGGATGAATTGTGGCTTGATGATTAGCATCATCACAATGCTTGTGTATTTTCCCGAATCAAGGGTCATCACACAAGGCAGCGACGAAATTTGAACAGTTGCATGATTTCAGGAAATGGCGAGTGAAGTCAACTCCCCTGAAATCCTAAGGAAAATCAGTCTGATGAGTTCGACTCCCCGAATCTGCGTTCTTCGAGCCCCCGGGACCAATAGCGACCACGAAACCTGCTATGCCTTCGAGCAGGCCGGTGGAAAGGTGGACAATGTCCATGTCTTTGAACTGACGGAGTCGCCAGAACGCCTGCAGGATTATCAAATTCTCTGCATTCCCGGCGGTTTCAGCTACGGCGACGATATCGGAGCCGGGGTGATTTTTGCTGGGCAGATTCGCCGCAAGATGGGCGACTTACTGCATGCTCATCTCCAGAGAAACACGCTCACACTGGGAATCTGCAATGGTTTTCAGGTGCTGCTCAAATCGGGCATCTTACCCAATGGAACAGAAGACTGGACACCTGGACCAGAATTTGAACGCGAGGCGACATTAACCTGGAATAATAACGGAAAATACACCGCCCGCTGGGTGAAAATGGTGGTCGACAGTCCACAGAATGTTTTCCTGAAAGGGATCGAAACCATCGAAATGCCGCTCGCTCATGCCGAGGGTAAATTGTGTGTCGCCAATGAAGATTTACTGAATTCCTGGAAAGCCAATCGGCAAATCGCAGTTCGTTATTGCGATGATTCCCATTCTGCAAATGACGAGGTCCTTTCGGAAGAGTTTAACCCGAATGGTTCGGTCGCCAACATCGCAGGCTTGAGCGATGTCTCCGGTCGAGTTCTAGGTCTGATGCCTCATCCGGAACGGTTTATCAAGGCAACACATCACCCCAGCTGGACACGCAGACCTGATCGTGGAGCGGGTGACGGATTGAAATTATTTCAAAATGCGGTTAACTACTTTGCGTGAGAAGTATCCGGCATTCATCAATATTTAGTTCTGGCAAACTCTCATTATTTGGCAATGAATGAATATAATGAAGAGGCTGGGAATATCTGAAGTTATTGACCAGAGTGATCTTCTGACAAGGTCTTGACCTGTTTTCTCAGGTTGACTTATGATCTGAAGACAAGGCCAATTGGCAGGAAGCCATTTTCTTTATCAGTCAGGATGACAATTCGATGGTGCAATCGCAGAGAGATTATGCATCGTTTCGCACACGTCCCGCTCGCAGTCAGTATCTGCTGGAGCAATTTCGGGGTGTGCTTAAAGGCAAAGTTCTCGATGTGGGCTGCTATGAAGCTCCCCTTCGTGAATTGCTGCCAAAGGAAGAATATTACGGCATCGATATTGTCGGCAAACCGGATCAGGTCATCAATCTGGAAGAGTGCAAACAACTGCCCTTCGCCGATGGTTCCTTCAACAGCGTAATCTGCATTGAAGTGCTCGAACATATTAATAATCTGCATGATATGTTCCACGAACTGTTTCGAGTGAGCAGTCAGGACGTCATCGTCTCTCTGCCCAACTGTTGGTGCGGAGCCCGTCAGAAAGTGGGACGTGGTCGCGGCGAGATTCTGCATTACGGCCTGCCGCATCAAAAACCAGTCGATCGTCACAAATGGTTTTTCAATGTTTCACAGGTTGTCGATTTCTTTGAGTCAGCCTGTCCCGCAGAATATGAACTGGTTGACTTGCGAGTTGTCGAAAAACCGCGTTCAGGTCCACTCACGTTGATACGACGTTTCTGGTTTTCCTCCAAAGCTTATGCGAACCGCTATGCTCATACTGTTTTCGCCGTTTATCGACGTAAGCAGGTTCAGAAGATGGCGGCGTGAATTCGGGTTGAAGGTTTAGAGTTGAAGGTGGAATGTTGGATGTCGGGCAATGCCAGACCTACGAACTAAGTAAACAAAACCCTGACTGGGTTATCGCCAGAGAGTATATTCCGATGCGTGAACATAAGATGCAAAGTTTTCCTGGCTATATGCAGCAGGCAGTCGAGATCTTCAGTCAAAAGACTCCTGGTCAGCATATTCTCGACTTACCGGCTGGTAGCGGAAAGTTGACGGCTGCACTGAGGGCACAAGGGCATGAGGTGACACCGGGCGATATCAATGGACATGCCGGCGATTTCGTGTATGCCGACATGACCAAGCGGCTTCCCTTTGAGGATGAAACCTTCGATGGAGTTATCTGTCTGGAAGGCATCGAGCATGTGCTCAATCCTTTTCTGCTGATGGGCGAATTGATTCGTGTCAGCAAAATCGGCGGCACCGTCATCATTTCAACACCGAACATCATGAATATGTGGTCGAGACTGCAATTCCTGTTCACCGGGACTTTCTATCAGTTTCACCCTTCTCAACTGACCGATTACGGTCCGGAAGAAGCGGTCGATCGTTTTCACATTTCACCGATGTCGTATCACTCGATGCGATACCTGGGAGATTTCTTCGGAGCCCGCGTCGCGGAAGCGCGAGCCGATAAATCGAAGCGAGCCTTTCTGGCTCCCGTTTACTGGACCATTCAAACCATTGGCAAGCTCTGGTCGCGATCGCTCTTCTTCTCGAAGAACTATCAGAAGAACGAAAAGCGGAACACTGAGATCTATCAACACACAAATTCCTGGTCGTTGTTGACTGGTCGCTCGATCATTATGGTCTTTGAGAAAACCCGCTCGACAAAAGTCTTACCGACCGATGTCTTTCTGGGCGATGAGCATAAAAAGGCTGCGTAAAGTAGGGTGGCGGGGGCGCTCTCGAAGAGAAGCCCCCGAATCGTCGAACTTCCGGGGGCTTCCGCTAAAGCGGAGTGCCCCCGCCACCCTGCCTCAACTATTTACGGGCAAAATGAAAGTTTGCGATGGCACTCTTATTAAAGAATGGCTCTGTCTTCCTGCACATTCCCAAAACCGGTGGGAATTGGGTTACCAGGGTGCTTGAAGAAAGTCATCTCGTCGCATTTCGGTTTTCGCACAAGCATGCCGATCTGAAACATCTCACCTATGCTGGCAAGACCTGGAAGAAACGCCTCCAGAATCAATTGCGATATACCGTGCGGAATGCTCGATTTGGAAATCGGGAGCCGTACATGTTCTGCTTTGTACGACATCCCCTCAAGTGGTATGAGTCCTGGTTCAAATACATGACTCAACCGAACCGCAACTGGCTCTCTTTTGCCGAAGCTTCGAAGGCGTATGGCTGGCATCCTAATGCCAACATCGATGGACTGGGAGCCGCAGAGTTCAATCAGTATGTCCGAAATGTTATCGCAAAACACCCGAGCTATGTGACCAATCTTTACGATGGCTACATAAGTCCTCAAGTCAATTTCGTCGGCAAGCAGGAGAATCTTCGTGAGGACCTTGTGACTACACTCGAGCAGGCAGGACTCGATTTTGATGCCGACTTCATCCGGAATTTTGAAGACGTCGGCGTCAGCAAATCTCCCCGATCCTCCATCGAATGGGAGCCGGAGTTGCGGACTCATGTCCTGCAACTTGAACTGGATTGCCTGCATCGCTTTGGATATGTCGAGCAAGTAGCCGCGTCGAAATCAAATTTGCTGGCAAAGTCTGCCTGAAAAGTTTCTGCGGGCATATCATCAAGTTTCGTAGGGTGCGTCAAGACGCACTTTGCTATGATTGTAGTGACCAATCAACCATCAATTTCAGACGCGGGTGGCCCTGAAAGATTCTTTCAGGGCGGCGGAGGCTTAAGCAGTTCTGTGACGAATCCTCATCAGATTTGGGTCTTTCAAGGCTTAGATTTGAGAATGTAAAGTGACCGGAATGTAAAATGGAAATTTCTTCACTTGAGGGATTGCACAAGATGTAACCGTTTGAATTGTGTAGGATTCACTCATGCTGCGTCATGCATGTCTACAACAAGTGTGGACATGTTGCCCGACTAGCCACATTCTGCAAAATATTCAAAATATGTCTGACTGAAAATGGCCTCTGACAATCAACAGGTAAGTCATTTTTCGCGAGTCATGAACATGCCGCGGCTCTTAAAGTCTGCAATTGTACTTGGAGCCAGCCCGCTGCTTGTTGGAACACTCATTTATGTGATGTGGAGATATACCCAATGGGAATGGCTGGAAGCCGCAGGGGGGCTGACTATTCTCGTCGGCCTCGTGGCATTCTACATGGGCGCATCCGCTCTCTGTCGTCACCTGTGGTTTGAGAGTAGAGCCCAACTAATTTCCAGTCGCACACTATTTTTGCAAGCCGTGGTTGTAGGCAGTTTGTTGCTCGCCAACTTCCCCGTGGCTGGTTACTTCGCCCTATCAGCAGTCGCTGTATCAATGCAATACACTGTTCGAGTCTACAACAATAGCAACCAAACGATTGATAGTTTCATTGTCACCGGGCCTGGCGTGCAAGTTGAACTTGGACCAATTGCTTCAGGACAGTACAAGCGGCGAGATATTCTCATTCAGACCGACGGCACACTCGAATTTGCTGCACGGCAACAGGAACTGGAATTCAAAGGACAGTTGGAAGGTTACATTACCGGTGGAATGGGAGGCTTTAAGGATATCAGAGTCAAACAGGGAGGAGTCTACGAGATCTATCCCGACGCACCGTAATGATGTATTAGAGTGTACGGGTAGCCCAGAGAATCTCACAGAGTTCTCTGGGTGGACGAAGTCCACAGGAGGCTTTAGTTTGATGATATATTCTGCAATGCGATGCTTGCGACTGTGCTGCCTTGAAAGAATCTTTCAGGGCCATCCGGGTAATATGAATTCGCAGTTCAATAAACTTTGCACGCGAACGGTGAAGCATCTTGTGCTTGCAGCACCCAGCCGACAAAGTCGGCCGGGCCACCCTGCGGCGCAGCCGTAAGAGGATTGAGAGTGAAGGGTGCGTTAAGACGCATCTATGAAGCCAAT
This sequence comes from Planctomycetaceae bacterium, assembly GCA_003503535.1. Taxonomy (GTDB): domain Bacteria; phylum Planctomycetota; class Planctomycetia; order Planctomycetales; family Planctomycetaceae; genus Rubinisphaera. Next base: position 3 of record DOCI01000296.1, on the reverse strand, counting down.
TTT
>DOCI01000028.1 GCA_003503535.1 Planctomycetaceae bacterium | reverse complement strand
CTCGCTTGCGCTTCGTGCCTGTATTTCTATTAATACTTTTTAATTATCCGACACATCTTCTTTATCCCGCTTTTTGCTGGTCTCGCAACGCCTGTAGTCCCAATTCTGCCGCACGATGACACAACGTATTTGTCTCCAACTCCTGTTGCAATTCCTGGAATGGCAACAGCTTGAGTTTTGATCGATTCTGTTCGCTTAATTCCCTGTCCTGCAATGAACATCCTGCATCAGACTGACATTCTTCACTCAGAAATCTCAATAATTCCTCTTCGATCCACTCTTCATCGAAGGCTTCCTCATGCAGGTGAGGAGAGCCTGATAGCTGAGGAATCAGTTGAACGTGATTGATTAATTCTATCGCAGAATTTAATTCCGAAAAGTTTAAGTCCAGCAATTCCAGCAACGACTGGCTCGGCCATTTGGCCACCGCCTTGCTCGAACCTTTGACTTTCCAGTTCAGATGACACAGCTGCACGCAGGCCGGCAAAGATTTTTCGACATCCTGCTCAATAATTTCCGCCATTTTCAGTTCGATGTCGTCCATACTGTCGTTATCACTCAGCTGGAAATTCAACTCTTTGTAGGCAACAACGGAGAGAGGTATCGCTTGCAGGTCAACTTCTCCGTTCGCATTCATTTGACATAGAGTCACCGAACGGACTCCAGGCACGGTCCCGTTGACAGCCTGCACGCTTCCAGCCGCATGTGCGATAGAATTATGGAGTTGCTGAGTGACAGCAGACTCATGAGCTGAGGAAATAATCAGTGGTGCAGTGATTCGATTTCCGTGGAGCAGGCGGTGATCCTCAGAAAAATGCCCGAACGCATCCCAGGTAATCCCGATATCGAGCTTCGATTTGGTGAGCGAATTTCGATGCTGTTCATCGAATAATGCCAAATGCAAAGAGGCAATTGAAATTTCTGTTCGATGTCCCGGTGCCAGTAAAGTCATTTCTTCCGGACAGCAGTTCAACTTCGTCAATTGACGGATTTGCTCGGGAGTCGGACCCGCATAGATCGTGGTGATCCCTTCTTCCTGCAGCGCTTCAATTCCATCCCGGAACAAAGCCGCGGTGCGAATCGTCGGGAGGCGGTCGAATAGCGAACCGGTCAGCAATAAGGCATCGACACCTTGTTCAAGAGCCGTTTCGATGAGCCGTTCGAAGGCAGTGAGAGGTGCGTCGCGGAGGAGTTCGTGATGCGGATCACCCACGCCCGGCAGTCCGCGCAGCACTCCATCCAAGTGTAAATGCCCTGCGATAAGCAGACGAGGTGCCTCGGCAAGCATATCGGAGTCCTTTCCTGATACGCGAAATTGACGGATAAAATGAGAATTCCAATCGACTGTAACAACTCAGCCAATTTTCGCAAAGACCATTTTGTATTTCTTGCAAAATGAGTTCGACGAACGACGATCTGGGTGGACGAAGTCCACTAGAGGCAATCAGCTGGAGCGTTGAGTTAACAAAAGAACGACCGGGTGGCGGGGGCGCTCCGCTCCAGCGGAAGCCCCCGGAAGTTCAACGATTCGGGGCTTCTCTTCGAGAGCGCCCGCCACCCGAGTTTGATTATTTCATAGCCCGACTCGTCACCGGCAAATCATCCGTTTCTGGATCCTCATCATTATTGTACCCCAGCCCTCCATCATCGCGTCCATTTTCGCCGACACTGTAAAGCGTGAATTCTTCCTCATCGACTCGATACTGATACGGCTGTCCCGAAAACGCATCGAGGGTTTGTTCCGGGAGTGTTGCCGGATAGCTGCCTGTCTTCAGTTGAATTTCTCGAAGCTGCAAGCCTATCAGGCTCAGTTCATAATAAGTCCGCGTTCGCGTTTCGGCTCGGGAGCAGGCATCGATTGCGGGCAATAACATGCCGAGAAATGCTCGGACGAATGTTTTGGTGATTTGTTCTTTGGAGATGCGATCTGCTCTCCGGGATTTTAGCATTCGCAATAAATTCGGATTGATCTCCCCCAAGTTCAGCGATTCGTAATGAGCCTTCAGATTTCTAATCCGATCTTCCCGGCTCGACTCATTGAGAATCTGTACGACTTGGTCATAAGCAGAATTGACTTCTCTGAAAACCAGATCCCAATCCAGATTGGAATGCTGGCTGAGTTCTTCCAGAAGTTGCCCCTGGGAATCGCCGGTAGAAAGTGATTCCAAAGTTTCAGCATCTAATCGAGTGGTTGCGATCTGCAGCAGGATTTGTAACGCGAGAAATCGTTCTCCCAGATCCAACGGCTTTGCCAGACTCGGAAAGGACTCAATTTCTGACAGTTGTTGACGATACTTCTGGCAAACGTCCAGCGGCAAATCGGGTTGTTGGATGAGCCGATTGTCGCCCTGAAATGCAATCCCTTCCAGCGCATATCCAACAAGATTTTCGACCAGCGTTGCTCCCTGGGCAATTTTTCTAGCAAAACGATGCAATGTCAGTAAATCATCAGCAGCGGCCTGATAGTTCTTCTCTCCCAGATGCAGCATGGCCCTTGCCATCAGACAGCGACCAATTTCCCGACTCGCCTGGACATCCGGAAGAAGAGCGTAAACCAGCAGATCTTCATGTTCCTCATCTGAAATGATTGGTCGGAAGTAGCCCGGTTTTAACACCGCTTGAGAAACGAGATCCAAAGCGGTCTCATTCAATTCAATCCAGCGAACCGCATTCGAAAGTTCATTCTTTTGCCAGGGGCGATCCATCGCCCGATCCTGAATTTCAAAAAGATCTTTGAACTCGCTCCCTTCGGCTGGTGCCTCAAAACCGTAGCCTTCTTTTCCGAATGAAACTGCTCCGGGAGCATCAGCAGGCAAGGGTGTGACGCCCATTGCTTCGCACAGCCGAACATGAAAATCATATTCCATTCCATCGGGATTCGGGCCGATCGCTTTGACAATCAGAACGGCCGCATTGTTTTCCGGAGTGACATCACCCTTGAGGGCATTGTTCAGAGCGGCCGTATAATCGACGGTGCCGTCCTCCCGTATTGGCTTTATTGCACGAGTTGTTTCTGGAGAAACCGTAATCTTAACTGGCTTAGTCTGTGAATTTTGATCATCAGCCAAGGCGCTCATGCACAATATCGGTAATAACAATGCAACAAGGAGAATTCGATTCCACATAATGATGAACATCGTATTGAGCACCCGACTAGAGTTATAGGGAAGATTTGAATAGATCAGCATCCACTCTATGACAGGGTATTCACGTGATTTTGTCTGAAAAAAATAAATCGGGAGAAAATATTTTTGTAAAGCACAATGTTTACGGTCATTCTACTTAGAAATTCGTGTTAATTTTGCAGGTATTGCTGAAGACTCGTCTCATTCAAAACCACTGGAGCTTCCTGCAAGGCTCGCGAACAGGCTTCATAAATCGCATATTCTTGCCGGAAATATTCAGGGAACTCACCTGGGAACTCTTCGCAGTCAAAGGCTGAAAAAAGCAGTATGGCCGTCTGATGTTTTGCCAGCAACTTCATGACCTGCATTCGATCCTCAGGAAAAACAGGTGGCTCAACAGCTGGTTCTAGAATGGAAATGATTAATGCCGATGAAATTTTATCATCCTCAGAAAACTGATCCGCCATTCTGAGTACCCATTGCCAGAGATATTCCCTGTGGATGCGATCCGACATCAAATGAGAAACATGAGTCAGTATTTGAGCATGCGATTGAAACCTAGGATTGGATAATTTTGTTTCGTATTCCTTGAGTATCAGATGCAACTGTTGCAAATACTTTTGATTCATTTCCTCCAGCTTCATAGTACTTTTAAGAAAACCTTCCTCAATCTCTTCATCCCAATAACACATAACAAATTCAATTCTTCAAATCATTTTGTACAAAACGAAAGAATTAGTATGACACGTAATACACAATTTACTCGCGGTTAAAAAAATCTGCGTTTATCCGTGCATATCTGCGGTTCAAAAAAAAACAAGCTAATTTCCAGCCTCAATCGCCTTCAATAACTCTTCATCAATCTTACTCTTGACGGTCCTCCGATCCAGCCCCACCAGATTCGCAGTCCCTTCATAGGTTCCCTCTGCTGCATACACCCAGGTCACGTATTTGCTGACCAGTTCCTCAGCAGTCCATTGCCGTTTTTCGGCTGCCTTCAACCATGCAAGGTGCACGGGAGTGGAGTCTGTTTTCCTGGGAGTTTGATAAGGCTGATAACAGTTGCGAATCATCAGATTTCGCACACACTGTTCCAACTCCCGGATGTTGCCGGGCCAGTTGTAATTGGCGGGCATTGAATTGTTGATCCATTGTTCTGCTTCCTCGGCAATGGAATCGGCTTCGTCTCCGGCGATCCGTTGAGCCAGAAGCTGGATCAATCCCGACAACGCCTGCGGGCGATCTGTCAGTTGTTCGTGCAGGCTGGGTGTCTGAATATGATCCGAGCAGAGTCGATAATAAAGATCACGGCGGAACTGGCCTGATGCCATCTCATCACCCAGATCGCGATTAGTCGCCGTGATCAGCTTCCCGACAAACGGACGTTCTTCAGTTTCTCCCAGTCGTGTATAAGCCCGCGACTGCACAACCCGCAATAACTTGACCTGAATCGCCAGATCGAGTTCGCCAATTTCATCGAGAAAGACTGCGCCCCACGGCGGACATTGTTCCAGCCAGCCTGCTCGGTCTGAGACTGCACCCGTGAACGATCCCTTTCGATGTCCAAACAATTCTGATTCGATGAGAGTCGGCGAGAGAGCAGAGAGATTCAGGGCGATGAAGGCATCGTCCACTTTGCCCGCGAAGGCTTCGCGATCCGTATCGAATGCCACATATTGGGATAGCCCGATTGCCCGGGCGACTAATTCTTTTCCGGTGCCGGAGGGGCCGGTAATGAGTGTGGCGACATCGGACATCTTCGCGAATAAGGTGCGGCGATAGCGTCGCATGTTGTGAGTAAAAATCGACTGCCACACCTCGGCTCGTAATCGGGCAGCTGGCTGAGATTCGCCCAGAATAAAATGAAAGATGTGCCGAAACGCCCGCCGGACCTGATCCAGGCAGGCAAACATGTGGCCAGGCGTTTGCGAATGTAACGCAGGACGTCCCGGCAACTCCAGATAATAATCGAAGTCGGTCAGAAATGAATTCCAGATCTTTTTGACTTGTCGGGTACTGACCGACTCCTGACTTCCGACCAATGAAGCAAAGTAGCGATAATACAGCACATACATGACGGCATCTTCATAGTGCCGGACGGTCTCGTCATTCAGCTCATGACCGTCCAGCAGGGCGGTGCGAATACGATCGACCAGTTGATTGGCGGCTTCCGTCAACGTCACCACATTCGGCCGATCCGCTTCGAGCCACTGCGTCGTCCGACTCCAGGCAATCTCATCTTCGGGCACAAACTTCTCACGTAACGCCGCTCTCTCATATGCAATCCGCTCCGGTTCGAACGGATTGCAATACGTCAAATTGGAGAGAATCGACATCAAACGCAAATCGTTCTGGGACAGTTCTGACATCTATCGACCACCTCGGTATGATTGAAACGATCCCTGATTGCTCCGGAAACCACAATCCCCAATGTACATTCCCTGCATGCTCACATGCAATGAATGTCTACCCTTTCACGTAAAAACAATATCCCCAGCAATTCCAAGAGTCATAAGTTACTTCCAGATAAGGAGATATGAAAATCGCTCTAAATTCGGCACAGTTGCTGCTTAAGAGGTGATATCGATTCGCGTTGCCGGTTTGGGATGCCTGCTTGTTAATAACACGCGAACGAATCACGCCTTGCCTTAGGGGAACTCATTGATGTCTGACTCACTCGAAGACCACCAGTTTGCGATTGATTTCTGTCGCAAACAATTCCGGAACTGGTACGAAAACGATCTGCTCAACTATCAGCAGTTTCAACAGATACTGCGTCACTACGAAAACGAATCCGCACAACTGACGGAGTCGCTGGATTCTGCCCGACCGCTGCCGGAAGCCCGCCCTTGTCTGCCGCACCTGATTGATGTGGAACGACGTGCCCGGGCTCACGAATATCTTTCTCAGGATTTGCGATTCTTTCAGTCACAACAATATCTTCCCGAAACCACCGCGCAGGCATTCCTGAGAAAGGTTTCTGTCAACTATTCTGATTTGCGCAAACAGCTGGATCAGAAAACGCCCGTCGCAAAACCGCAGGAGAGTCTACCAAAGTTGAGTCTCATTGAGCGGATGCTCGATCCGAAAAGCCTGCATGCGTTGATGATGAGTGGCGGCGGATTGCTGGTGATTGGTCTGGTGATCTGGCTGTGGTCGATTGGCGTTTTTGAAAACTCACTGGTGGTCGCGGTTTGTCTGGGAACTGCCAATTTCATAATGATTGGCGGAGGAGCCGCGCTGGCACGATGGACTCGGTATCTGACCGCTGGTCGAAGCATCGCCTTACTCGGCTGTCTGATCATGCCCTTGAATCTCTGGTTTTATGATGCACAGGGACTCATCACGCTTGCTCACGGAGGGCATCTCTGGATTCCGGCCCTTGTCTGTTGTCTCATTTATGCTGCGATTGCTCGAATTCTGAAAGACGCATTATTCGTCTACACCCTCGTCGGCGGCATCGCTATGACGGGATTGTTATTTCTGGCCGATCAGCAAGTGGGGCGATTCTGGGAAATCATTTCTCCAGCTTCATTACTTATTGTTCTGGGAATGATTTGTGTGCATCTGGAACACTTGTTCGATGATGCCGCGGAGATCTTCAAGCGATCGACCTTCGGTAAAGCGTTCTTTCGCTCCGGTCATATCGTGATGACTGCTGGATTGGCAGTTTTGTTTGGTGGACGCGTTGTCGGACTGTTGTTCGATCCGATTTTCGCCCCACTCGGCTGGTTTCCAATTCCCGATGTCGCCGTGCTGCGGCATGTGCAGTTCATCGCACTCATGCTGACTTGCGGAGCCACTTACACGTATCTTTATTCCCACTTTGCCGTGAAACGGGCAGGTCGATTCATTTATGCCGCTCTGCTGACACTCATCTGGACAGAAATCATTCTACTCGATTTGCTGGCCATCCCTGTGACTGAACAGGCTCTGCTCCTTGTCGTTTCCTTTACCGCCTTGTTGACGAGTGCCACCGGACTAATCTCAACACGCCTTCGCAAAGATGAAGACGGTCAGATGATTGTGCAGCAGCCCTCCTCCATTGTTCGCATTGCAGGCGGCTCACTCACGATGATTGCAGTCATCGTGGGCTCACTGGAGTTTGTACGTTGGACGATGGGATCCGTTTTTGTCCAGACGGCTTTTCAATTCGATTGGATCGCCGTGCTGACGATGACGATCACGGCAATATCCGCTGCATTGATGTCTGTGACCCTGTCGCGAACGAGCCGCAAATCAAGTGGAGAGTTTTACCTTGACGTAACAGCCGTTCCTTTAATGATTGCACTCCTAAGTGGATTGCATCTGGCAGGACTGGCCTGGGTTAATGTCCTGCCGATTGTAGCCGCGGTTATTGGAATTGGCCTGCTGATCAATCACTATCAATCAGACTCGAACATGAGCAAAGCGTGCTTGCGAGTCCTGGAAGTCAGTGCGGCTCTATTAATGACTGTGGGAGTTGGGAACTGGATCGGTCATTTCGAATACATATCCTCTGAATTTTACGCGACCTGCTTTCGCGTTTTGTTTGCCGCTGAAATGGCGGTCATCTTCGGAAGTTTCGCGGTGGTGAGTAAACGCGGAATCTATGTCGTGCTATCAGCGGTTTCAGCCTGGGCCGCAGTCTGGAAATTGCTGGTTGTCCTCGGCTTTATCACTTATGCCCCAATGCTGGCCGCCAGTTTGATTGGTTTGATGGCTGTCTTCTGCAGTCTTCAACTGAAGCAGAAAAGCCGGCTGCTGGCAGTCTCTCTCCGAGATTCCGGCCTGGCTGCAATCACGATTGGCGGATTGGCTGGAATGCTGTTGACCGTCAACCGGGTGATTGGTGGTGATGCTCAATGGGCCCTGCTCGGCTTGATGGCTGGTCAGGCCGTGGCTGCGTTCCTGACAAGCTCCCTTGTCAAAGCGAATGGGAAGAGCCGGGGCTTGATTGTCATTGGCATTTTGCATCTGTTGGCAGGGTTCCTCGTAATCAACGACCTGTCTGTGCTGACATTCTTCCAGAGGATGGAAATTTTCAGCATCGCAGCTGGAATTCTGATGCTGGTCGCCGGTCATCTGGGATGGCATCGGGAAACTGATGAAGATAACGATGGACTCGTCAGTCTGAATCTGGTCCTTGGTAGCCTGCTGGCTGCGGGTCCACTCCTGTTGGGCTTGCTCAGTCAGCGATTCCTGGGCGATGCTCCTGCCTGGGGCTGGATCATGTTCCACGAAATCGGCACCTTGACAATCGGTCTAACTCTGCTCGGAGCCGGCATCCTGTGCCGGATTCGCAGCACAACACTGGCAGGCATGAGTTCGCTGGTCGTCTATCTGATCAGCCTGATCGCCCTGATTCATGTCCCCGATCAACTGCAGACCGTTTCCGTTTACATGATGGTCGGCGGAGCGACGTTCTTCGGAGTTGCTGTGATGCTGAGTGTTTATCGGGACAGACTGCTGATGGTTCCGGATCGCATCCGCAATGGAGAAGGTGTGTTCAGCGTTTTGAAATGGAGATAAGGCAAGGCGTAGTGATCGCATCCCACGATCACTCACCTGAGTCACCCGTCAAAGTCCTTTTGGATTCTGGCGGGTGATTTTTTATTTGAACCGCCAAGACGCCAAGGTTAAGAGGAGAAGTATTGAGATATCTGCTCAGGATGATGCGGAATTATTTTTTACCACGAAGGCACAAAGAGATTTCAGGCACTTGATATCCAGGAACAAAACAGGGCTCTAAATTCGATGTTGTGTTGTTCTTGATCTCTTAGTGCCTTCGTGCCTTTGTGCTGATAATCAAATTGTAGGATTACCTATTTCAACGTGTCGATTATTTGAATCTCATTTTCAAACATCATGGACGAAGATTCATGAACGAAGGTAAAGTTTCGGAGAATTGTTTAGTCGCTTGAGCCAGGGGAGAGAATCTGAGACGATAATCGTTGCGAGATCATTTCTCACTCTTGGGAAATCTGTTGATCTCGCTCATCTTTAAAATTATCCACCTGATTAATACGAGTCATTCATGTATCGCAAATTGCTCTCATTTGTTTTGTTTCAGATTCTCATTCTGAGTACGACCGGCCTGCCTGCTCAGCGGGGATTGAAGGAAGTTCCGGATCCGAATCCGGAGAAGGAGCAGGCTTCGTTTCAGGTGGCTGATGGTTTTGAAGTGAATCTGTTTGCAGCTGAGCCGATGATTGCCAAGCCGACGCAAATGAATTGGGATACTCAGGGACGACTCTGGGTGTCGACCAGCGAAACGTATCCGCATGTCAAACCGGGCGAAGATGCCAATGATAAAGTGATGGTTCTCGAAGATACCGATCACGACGGCATGGCTGACAAATCGACTGTTTTCGCTGATGGGTTACTGCTGCCGACCGCGATTCTGCCCGGTGATGGAGGCGTGTATGTCGCCAATTCTACGGAGTTGCTGCATCTCAAAGATAACGATGGCGATGGCAAAGCCGACGAAACACGAATCGTCTTAAGCGGGTTCGGCACGGAAGATACGCATCATATCATTCACACACTCAAGCGTGGACCTGATGGGGATATCTACTTCAATCAATCGATTTACACGCATTCGCACGTCGAAACTCCATATGGTGTGAAACGCTTACTGGCCGGTGGAACCTGGAAGTTTGATGCGAAGACGCTTGAACTTGATGTCTACTCGCGTGGACTGGTCAATCCGTGGGGGCTGGTGTTTGATTCGTGGGGACAAACGTTTGAAACCGATGGGGCTGGTGGACAGGGGATTAACTATGTCTTTCCCGATACCGTTATGTTCACAGCTGCCAATGCCGAACGAACCGTAACGGGACTCAGCCCTGGCCAGCCTAAGCATTGTGGACTCGAACTGCTGACGGGAGATCATCTTCCGAAGAGCTGGTCGGGGTTGTATGTCACCAACGATTTTCGTGGCAATCGGGTCAACAGTTTTGAACTCTCTGAATCGGGTAGCGGATACATTGCTCGTCAAGCCGATAACCTGCTCACATCGAATTACGTCTCCTTCCGTCCGATTGATATTCTGATGGGCCCCGATGGGGGCATTTATGTGGCTGATTGGTATAACCCGATTATCCAGCATGGCGAAGTCGATTTCCGTGACGAACGACGCGATCACGAACATGGCCGGATCTGGCGAATTGTGCCGAAGGATTACAAGCCCGAGTCAATCACGCTTCCAGCCGAGGCGGTAATTGGGACGCTGGTCGATCAGCTGTGTAGCGATCAAAAGTGGTATCGCGATCAGGCACGCTATGAATTATCGACGAGAAAGCCGGAGCATGTCTTTTTGATTCTTGATGAAGAAGCCGTCGATACACAGGAACCCTGGAATGAAGCTCAATTGAAATTGTCTGGTCTTTGGCTGTCCGAGGATTGGAATCTGCCGGAAGAAGTTCAGAAGCGTCTGCCAAAATTACTGACGTATGACAATCCTCAAATGGAGAATAGCGCGAATGTTCGAGCAGCAGCTGTGAGAATCGCGGGGACTCATCCTGAGTTTGCGGGCTGGATGGACTGGATGAAAGCTGCCATTGAAGATCCTCACGCACAGGTTCGACTGGAAGCCGTGCACGCGTTAAGACATGCAGGCACTCTGGAAGCAATTCGTCTGGCTGCGTCTGCAGTTCGTGAAGAGAATGATCGCTTTCTGGAATTTTCGCTCTGGCAAACTTTTCGGGAAACGGAATCGGTCTGGCTGGAATCGTTTCTGGCTGACCCGAATTCGATGAGCAGTAATCCCAACACACTGCTGACGATTGCGAATGCCGCACGATCCGCCGCGGTTGTCGATCCGATACTCAAGCTCTGGCAAGATGGTAAGATCCCTGCGGATAAAACCTCAGCCGTTTTAAATCTGGTCGCCGAGCGGGGGAATTCTGCTCATTTGCAACAACTTTGGAAAATCAGTCAGCGACCGGATGCTCCAAATTCCCAGGCGATTTTGAATACGTTGGTCAATGCAGCAGAACGACGAAAGATCAAGCCGGATGTTTCAGAGGACGATTTGATGGCGTTGCTGAAATCGAAGAATAGTCAGATTCAAATTCTTGGTTGTCGTCTGGCTGGATTATGGAAAGTCGAAGCGAGTCGATCGGCTTTGAAAACTCTGGCCAATACAGAAACACAACCTCGCGGCTTACGCAAGACAGCTCTTCAGTCTCTCGCTCAACTGGGGGGACCGGACAGTCGGGATTACCTGCTTTCGATAGCCAAAGGTGAACAACTCAAAGCGTTACAGGTCGATGGGATTGAAGCGTTGGCTTCGATGAATTTGAATCTTGCCGTGCAGGCAGCTGTCGAAACACTCAGTCAGACAGATTCTGCATCCGAAGTGAATGCAATCCTGAACCCTCTGCTTTCAACAAAGCAGGGGCCGAATCTCTTAACCAAAGCTCTTCAGGATGCCCATTGGAATGCCGATGTCGCCACTGCAGCCGTGAGGATGGCGAGCAGTTTGCCGCAACAGAATTCCCCACTGGTGAGTGCTATTCGCAAAGCGGGATCGTTGGAAGCAATGAAAGCCGAGCTCACTGCAGCCGAGATGCAGGAACTGGTTTCAGAGATTACCAGTCAGGGGAATGTTCATCGCGGCGAAGAAATTTATCGTCGGGAAAAACTGCTCTGTATGAAATGCCACGCCATCGGCGGAGCGGGCGGAAAAGTCGGGCCTGATCTTTCAAGTATCGGAGCCAGTGCACCGGTCGATTACCTTGTCGAGTCATTGCTTGTTCCAAGTAAGAAAATCAAAGAGGGTTATCATGCGGTGCAGGTCGTTACGATCGACGGCATCGTCCTGGCTGGCGTGCCGATTCTGGAAAATCAGAATGAAATTCATATCCGCGATGCTGAAGGGAAAGTGAATGTCGTTCCTGTCGAAGATATTGAATTGAAAAAGAATTCAACGGTCTCCCTGATGCCCGCTGATCTGGTCGGAAAACTCCGTCGTGATGAACTCGTTGATCTTGTCCGTTTTATTTCCGCTCTCGGGAAAACAGGAGAACTTGTCGTTTCCAAGCAGCAATATGTGAGAACCTGGGAAGTTCTCAACCCCGGTGACAATGTGAAAGCAATCAACGATGCGATCCGCCACAACGGGATTGAACATGCCGCTACCGATGATCCGCTGCTTCCCTGGACCACCACTTACAGTCAGGTTGATGGTTCACTGGCACTCCAACCATTGGCCTGGATGGGCAATATCGCGGCTAAGAACCTACAGTTCGCCCGTTTTGAGTTGAACGTGATTCAAGCAGGAAAAATCGGCTTAAAAATTGATGACCCGACCGGACTCCGCCTCTGGGTTGATCAAATCGAAGTGAAAGTCGAGCCGGAA
>DOCI01000321.1:4035-4720 GCA_003503535.1 Planctomycetaceae bacterium | reverse complement strand
AAGGTCCTCCTTGGGAACGAGTTGGAATATATTTAACACAGCCGTATTTTATCAGGAACAGCCTGAACCACGGCAAACTATTTAATCTCAGAAGTGAAACATGGCTCAACAATACATTTTTCAAATGGAAAACCTGACCCGCATCTACGATGAGAAAGCGGTTCTGGAAAATATCTGGCTGTCATTTTACCCCGGTGCAAAAATTGGGGTCCTCGGCAGCAATGGAGCAGGGAAAAGTACTCTGCTGAGAATTATGGCCGGGCAGGATAAAGATTTCATGGGCACGGCTGAGCCGGCTAAGGGAGTCAAAATCGGATACTTCGAGCAGGAACCGCAGCTCGATCCCCAAAAGACTGTTGGAGAATGTATTGAAGATGGTGTCGAGGAATCGCGGGCGATTCTTGATCGCTACAACGAAATTAATATGAAATTCGGCGAGGAGATGACTCCTGAAGAGATGGAAGCCCTCATAGAAGAGCAGGCCGCGGTTCAGGATAAAATTGATGTTGGCAACCTGTGGGAGCTCGATCGTCAACTCGAAATCGCAGCCGACGCGTTACGTCTGCCGCCAGCTGAGGCGATTGTCGAACATCTCTCTGGGGGTGAAAAACGCCGGGTCGCCTTGTGTCAACTCCTGTTGAAAAATCCGGATATGATTCTAATCGACGAACCGACCAACCATCTG
>DOCI01000321.1:3773-3910 GCA_003503535.1 Planctomycetaceae bacterium | reverse complement strand
GAACCGACCAACCATCTGGATGCCGAATCTGTTTCCTGGCTGGAGCAGTTTCTCGACAAATTCCCCGGCACCGTCGTCGCGGTGACTCACGATCGATATTTCCTTGATAATGTCGCTGGCTGGATTCTCGAACTGGA
>DOCI01000321.1:3065-3580 GCA_003503535.1 Planctomycetaceae bacterium | reverse complement strand
GCTGGCTGGATTCTCGAACTGGATCGCGGTCACGGCTATCCGTATGAAGGGAATTATACATCGTGGCTGGAACAGAAGATGAAACGGCTCGAAGTCGAAGAGAAACGGGAATCGCGTCGACAGAAAGAATTGAAACGGGAACTGGAATGGTCGAAAATGTCTCCCAAGGCTCGGGCGACTAAAAATAAAGCTCGTTTGCAACGACTGGACGATCTGCAAAGTCAGCAATATGACGAACGTGAAGGTGCAGCCGATATTCAGATTCCGATTTCCCGTCCACTGGGAGACCTGGTTGTGAAATTTACGGGGGTCTCGAAATCGTTTGGTGACCGAACTCTCTTCAAGGATTTGGAATTCAACTTGCCACGCGGCGGAATTGTCGGCGTCATCGGACCGAACGGAGCCGGGAAGACAACACTGTTTAAACTGATTATGGGCACAGAAAAACCAGACAGTGGTGAAATCAAAATCGGCGAAACGGTCGATCTGGCATATGTCGACCAGAGCCGCGATGC
>DOCI01000321.1:2583-2908 GCA_003503535.1 Planctomycetaceae bacterium | reverse complement strand
CACTCGATGGCAAGAAAACGGTTTACGAGGAAATCAGTGGCGGACACGATACCCTTGAAATCGGGGGCTCAAAAATTCACGCTCGTGCCTATTGCGGACGTTTCAACTTCAAAGGTTCCGACCAGCAAAAATTTGTCGGCGATCTTTCCGGAGGAGAACGAAACCGGGTGCATCTTGGAAAACTTCTGCGATCCGGCGGAAATCTGATGTTGCTGGATGAACCGACGAACGATCTGGATGTCGAAACATTGCGGTCACTCGAAGAAGGTTTGAACAACTTCAGCGGCTGTGCGATGGTAACGAGCCACGATCGCTGGTTCCTGGA
>DOCI01000321.1:2195-2406 GCA_003503535.1 Planctomycetaceae bacterium | reverse complement strand
CACGATCGCTGGTTCCTGGATCGTATTGCCACACACATCCTGGCCTTTGAAGGCGATGGAAATGTTGTGTGGTTTGAAGGGAATTACAAGATGTACGATATTCAGCGAAGAGAACGACTGGGAGATCTTTCCGATCGCCCTTCCCGCTCGCAGTTTAAGCCAATAACACGATAATTTGAAGAGTCCCTTCTCCCTCTGGGAGAGGGCTAGG
>DOCI01000321.1:0-2016 GCA_003503535.1 Planctomycetaceae bacterium | reverse complement strand
CGGCCTTTGGCCACCTTCTCCCCCCAGGAGAAGGGAAGAAAATGTACCCAACAGTCTGATTGACGATTAACTCGGGAGTTCACTCATTTCCACTTACAACGACTATTCCTCAGCCGCTTATCAGGCGTGCTTATTGCCCGAGAACACAGAAACGTATTCGTTGAGTGAAGTCCGTACGAACGGAACCAACGGCGACCTGCTCGACATCCGCTACGACTGGGACAAAATCCCCGTTCCGTCCAGCCTGAAGGAATTCGAAAAACGCTGGTCAACCCGCAACAATCCTCTCGACTACTCGGGCGTCTGGCGGTTTCGGGAACTGTTCCCATTCGCTCCCGAGAATCAGATCGTCACGATTGGGGAAGGTCAAACCGTTCTGCAACAGAACGATGGTGTCGCCAAATATGCGGGGATCAACTCGGGTGGACTTTACCTGCAGTATGAGGGGATGAATCCTTCCGGCAGTTTCAAAGACAACGGCATGACCGCCGCTTCGACTCACGCCCGTATGGTCGGAGCCAAGTTTACCGCCTGTGCTTCAACCGGTAATACGAGTGCTTCTCTGGCGATTTATGGAGGAATCACGGGACTGTTTCAGGTACTGGTATTTGTTGGCTCGGGAAAGATCGCTTACGGAAAGCTTTCACAGGCCCTCGATTACGGAGCCGTCACTTTGCAAATTGATGGCGACTTTGACGATGCCCTCAAACAGGTGCGACGTGTTTGCGACCAAGCCGGCATTTATCTTTGCAACAGCGTAAATCCCTTCCGGCTCGAAGGTCAGAAATCGATCATGTATCGCGTGCTCGAAGGTCTCGGCTGGGAAGTNNAAGTTCCCGACTGGATTGTCGTTCCCGGCGGAAACCTGGGCAACTCGAGCGCGTTCGGTAAAGCGTTCATGGAACTCAAAGAACTTGGCCTGATTGATCGTATACCAAGATTGGCCGTCATCAATGCAGCAGGTGCTTCTACGCTCACCCGGATGTATAACGAAGAAGGATTACGCTGGAATGATGGCAAGCCTGATCAGCATTTGATTGCCGAGTATTTCCGAAGGATGGATGAACAGGATGGCCGAGCCGGTACGCTGGCTTCGGCGATTGAAATCAATCGTCCAGTCAATTTGACGAAATGTCTAAGAGCACTTTCCGTTTGTGATGGTGTCGTTCGCGATGTGTCCGACGAAAAAATACTCGATGGCAAAGCTCAAGTTGGTCGTCACGGTTTTGGCTGTGAGCCAGCCAGTGGAGCCAGCGTCGCCGGAGCCAAATTGTTGCGGGAACAGGGAATCATCGCCCCCAGCGATCGGGTCGTCTGTATTTTGACAGGCCATCAATTAAAGGATCCGAACGTAACTGTCGCTTATCATTCCGGCGATCGTGAAGCCCTCGCCAAATATGGTCCCGTCGAGCCTCAATTCGGGAATGCCCCCATTCGAGTCGACAACGACTTCGATAAGATCATGGAAGTCATCGAGCAATATTCGGGGGAATAGTTGCTGGGGATTGAATCCAGCATAAGAAACTCCGTAAAATTCGATAGTATGAATTTCGAGAGGTGAACGAATGCAGAATATAGCACTGAATTGCTCAGAATCCTTCTGAGTACAAAACAGGAGACGGTTGAAGTCGATGAATAATCCTTATGAAGATCTGGAATATCTCTCCGAAAATCTCCCTGACGAAGGAGAGTCGGTCATCATCAGTCGACGTCGTGGCCAGTTGGTTTGCGAACCTTTCATGGATTCTCAAACGGGTTCAGAAACGACAGTTGGCGTGATCAACCGCGAATTTTACGGACGGCTCGTTGCTACGAATGCGAAACTGAGACACTTCTGGTCCCGTCCTCTGATTCTGTCTTTGCTTTTGATTTATGCGGTCAGCATTGGCATGCAGCAGTTCGTTCATCTGGGCTGGTCAGATTGGGTTCTGTATCTGGCTGCAGCGACAGTCATTCTGGTGTCCGTCGGTTCCCTGGTTCGATTTCGACAACGGATTTATTTCCGTTCGATTGTCT
>DOCI01000323.1:42091-42454 GCA_003503535.1 Planctomycetaceae bacterium | reverse complement strand
CAATAACGCACGAGCCTTGGCTCCATTAATCAGATTCTGCCCGGCTCGTGGACCTGCTCCCCAGCTGAGGTATTCTTTCACAAACGACGAAGCCTCCGCTTCTCCCGGACGGGTCGCACGGGTCAGGTCACGGGCATACATGAAAACATGCTCGGCGACTGGAACCTTTCGGACCACATCCTGCAATGCCAGAATTTGCTTATCGTTCAGAATCGGAGTCAACTTGGGTGGAGCATCGCCGGTTGTCCGAATGAGAATTTCGAGTTCCTCCTCTGCGGTCGGATAATCGACTATCGTATTGAACATGAAACGATCAAGTTGAGCTTCAGGTAGAGGATAGGTTCCTTCCTGCTCAATCGGGTT
>DOCI01000323.1:39183-41952 GCA_003503535.1 Planctomycetaceae bacterium | reverse complement strand
TCCTGCTCAATCGGGTTTTGAGTCGCCAGTACAAAAAACGGAGCAGGCAATCGATAGGTACTCGAACCAACGGTCACATGCTTTTCCTGCATCGCTTCCAGCAGAGCCGCCTGTGTTTTTGGTGGTGTTCGATTGATCTCATCGGCCAGCAGAATATGCGAGAACATCGGCCCCGGCATAAACTGAAACTGCTTCCGGCCTGTTTCTGGATCATCCTGCAGAATATCGGTTCCCGTGATATCCGAAGGCATCAGGTCTGGAGTGAACTGAATACGGCGAAACGACAAATGCAACAACTGAGAGACCGTACTCACGAGCAAAGTTTTTGCCAAACCAGGCACACCAACCAGCAGACAATGCCCCCGACACAGCAAAGCAATCAATAATTGCTCAACCACATCCTGCTGGCCCACAATGACCTTACCAATCTCTTCCTTCATCCGGCTCGAAGCATTCACCAGACCTTTAATCGCCTGCGCCTCTTTTGCTTTACTGTTGGAATCCAAATCAATCGGTTCAGAACTGAAGCCGGGTTCAATCATGTGACTCATTCCGTGTTGAAGTACTCATCCAGATTGGCCCTGAGTCGCCTCGAAATCGTGCGTCAGGAATCAACTGGTTTGGAATCGAAAGGGTATTTTCAATATAATACCGGGAATTCACTCATCATTTCAATTCCTCGCCTGAAAGCATATTCATGTCGGACATCGGCTGGCTGATTTTTGATGTCGAAGCCGTCGCCGATGGCGATCTGATCTCCAAGCTGAAATATCCCGATCAGGAACTCTCAGGCGATGCTGCGATCGCACGTTATCGTCAGGAATTGATGGAAGAAAAGGGGAGTGATTTCATCGCCCACACCTTCATGCTGCCAATCTCGGTCGCAATCGCCAAAGTCACCCAGGATTTCCATCTGGATGATATCGTCGTGCTCGATGACCCCGATTATCGCCCCGCTTCAATTACGAATCTCTTCTGGCAGGGATGGCGGCATTACAAACGCCCAACATTTGTGACATTCAATGGCCGAGGTTACGACCTTCCCCTGATGGAACTTTCTGCCTACCGATTTGGCTTATCCCTTCCCGACTGGTTTCAGGTCAGCGGCCGCTCGTTCGATCAGGCCCGTAATCGCTATAACACAAGCAGCCATCTCGACTTGATGGATACGATGTCCAACTTCGGAGCCAGCAGACTACAGGGTGGGTTGAATGTGCTGGCCAACATAATCGGGAAACCTGGCAAAACGGGAATCGATGGCTCCCAGGTTCAGGATATGTACGACAATGGCGGCGTCCGGGAAATCAACGATTACTGCATGTGCGATGTGCTCGATACGTATTTTGTATTCCTCAGAACCCGCGTCCTCACCGGACAACTGACGCTCGATGAAGAACATGAGCGAGTTCTCGAAACAAAAAATTATCTGGAAAAACGAGCAGCTGACTGCAAAGCCTTCGAGCATTACCTGAGCCACTGGGGGGATTGGCAGCCGCCTGAGAAAAGCGATTAGGAATAGGCGAGCCGAGTCAGTCATGACTCGGGTTTTGTCATGATGATTGTGCCATGTTCATCAGAATGGTATTCATTGCTGACTCGAACCCACCCGAGCCATGAGTGGTTCGGATCGCCTCAATTACACAAAAAAAGCCGATGGTTCAAAAACCACCGGCCATATAAATAAGCCGACAGTCAAAAACCGCCGGCTCATCGTTTTTTCACAGTCTCAACGACTAGACCACGCGGACGTGCTCTGCTCGTGGCCCTTTTGGACCTTGACCTTTTTCAAAGGAGACTTGCTGACCTTCCTGCAGGTCGTCGTAGCGGACACCTTCCAGGTTTGACATGTGGAAGAAAATATCCTTACCTGAATCGGTCTGAATAAATCCGAATCCTTTGTCAGTCAGTCGTGTGATTGTACCTTCAGCCATAACGTTCCGATCTCGAAAATGTGTTTCAAAGCCCCGCCCGAGCCGCAACCTAGACCTCAAAAAAAGTGGCGGGTCTTCTTAACGGAAGATATTACGGTTGACGAAATCGATTTGTCAAAGGCACTTTGACATTTTCCTAAGTTTTTTTACAGATTTAGTGTACGCCTTCCCTCTGGTGAAGATTGTGTCAATTTCTCTTGAATTTGCTTTGCTGATAGAGAATCAGTTCCATTGAGCACTGAACAAAGTCCATCAGCTGTAGGTCAGGCACTGCCTGGCGACAAACAGCTTGGCACCCACATTTCGTCAGGCAGTGCCTGATCTACGGCTTTCCATCACCCATTTGCACTTCCAATTTGTCGCATGAGTAAGACGAGTCACATGCCGAAAGATCGCCTATTCTCTATAGTAACAAAGCAAGAATGACTCCCAGCCGAACAAAACGAAGGTCGAATTCAATGGATGTCCTGCTGCTCTCGCGACTGCAGTTTGCGTTTACCATCATGTTTCACTATCTGTTTCCGCCATTAACAATCGGGCTGGGAATCGTTCTCGTGTTTCTGGAAGGTCGCTATTTGTGGACGAAGGAAATCATCTATGAACAGGCCGCCCGCTTCTGGACAAAGATCTTCGGATTGAATTTCGCCTTAGGTGTCGCGACCGGCATTGTGATGGAATTCGAATTCGGCACAAACTGGGCGGCTTATTCCCGCTACGTCGGCGATGTCTTCGGCTCGGCTCTGGCAGCTGAGGGGATTTTTGCATTCTTTCTGGAGTCGGGATTTCTCGGCCTCCTCCTCTTCGGCTGGGATCGTGTCGGCCCGAAAATGCATTTCTT
>DOCI01000323.1:36882-39114 GCA_003503535.1 Planctomycetaceae bacterium | reverse complement strand
GGCCCGAAAATGCATTTCTTCGCCACTCTCATGGTCGCGATCGGCGGCATCTTTTCGTCTGTGTGGATTACAATCGCCAACTCCTGGCAGCAGACGCCCGTCGGTCATGAAATCCGCGATTATGTGGTGAATGGCAAGGTCTATCAGCGTGCAGAGATCGTCGATTTCTGGGCGATGGTGTTTAATCCTTCCACAATGGATCGCCTGATTCACGTCTGGCTCGGCGCATTCATCCTGGGTGCCTTTTTCGTCATGAGCATCTCGGCCTGGTATCTCTTGAAAGGTCGGCACCTCGAATTTGCCCGCCGCTCCTTTACCGGCGGACTCCTACTCGCAACCGTCTCTTCCCTCGCCCAACTATTATCAGGACATTCCAACGCAAGAATGGTCTCCGAATATCAACCCGCGAAACTGGCAGCGATGGAAGGCATCTACGAAACCGAAAACAGCACCGGCCTCTACATTCTCGGCTGGCCAGATGATGAATCTGAAACGGTCAAATACGGCATCGAAATTCCTGGAATGCTCAGCTTTCTGGTTCACGACAATTTCAAAACCCCCGTACCGGGTTTCGACCAACTCGAAGAAACCTGGGGACGCCCGCCCGTCTGGATCACGTTTCAGGCCTATCATCTGATGATCGCCATCGGCATGACATTCATCGGCAGCACCTTACTGGCCTGCTGGTTCTGGTGGCGGGGAACTCTGTTCGATCAACGCTGGCTGCTATGGTACTTTGTCTTTGCAGTGATCCTGGCGTTTGTCGCCAACGAAGCCGGCTGGGTCGCCGCAGAAGTCGGAAGACAACCCTGGATCGTCTATCCTTCACTGGTCAACGGAGAATTAACAGGCGGCCTGCGAACTTCAGCAGGACTCTCAGAAGCCGTCCGAGCCGAGCAGGTGTTGGGATCAATCATCTTCTTTGGCTTAATCTACTTTCTGCTCTTCGTGCTGTGGGTCACACTATTACATCAAAAAATTACCCATGGCCCGGATATTGATGATGTTGATAATAGTGGAGAGTACCCGTCAATGAAAAAAGCCTTTGAGTAACAAAAATCGCGGCTTGCCTGAAAATATAGAGAGAAATAATAATCATGGACTGGCAACTTCTCTGGTTTGTTCTGCTCGGCATTCTTCTGGCCGGCTATGCAATTCTGGACGGTTTTGATTTTGGCGTCGGCATGCTCCATCCGTTTGCCAAAGGAGATGAAGAACGCCGTATCGTCCTCAATTCAATAGGCCCCCTCTGGGACGGAAACGAAGTCTGGCTGGTCACCTTTGGGGGAGCATTATTCGCCGCCTTTCCAGAAGCATACGCCACCATTTTCTCAGGCTACTACGAAGCCTTAATGCTGGTCCTGGGATGCCTCATCTTCCGCGCGATTTCCATCGAATTCCGTAGTAAGCGACCGGAAGCCTGGTGGCGTTCGACCTGGGATACTTTCTTTTTTTTGTCGAGCCTGACAATTTCCTTTGCGTTTGGTCTGGCAGTTGGAAGTGCTCTTATTGGGATTCCACTGGATGATCGCGGGATCTTCCGGGGCTCCATCCTCGATCAAATAGGCATCTACCAAACCCTCGTCGGCTTACTCTCTGTTTCAATGTTCCTGATGCACGGAGCAATCTTTCTGGTCTTCAAAACCCGGGACGATTTACAACAACGGATGATCCGCTGGACACGCCGCGGCTTCGTCGCCTTTTTAACGATGTATCTCGTAGTGACCGCTGCAACATGGCTCTGGATCCCGCGGGCCGTCGCGACATTCGAACATTTTCCGTATGCATGGATCGTAGTCATTCTCAAATTCCTGGCAGTCGCCAACATCCCACGCTGCCTCAAAAGTCACAACTATCTCCAGGCCTTTTTCTCATCGTGTTGCGTGATCGCTGCTCTGGTCTTTCTGCTGGGAGTCGCCCTGTTTCCGAATCTGGTCACCTCTTCACCGGTCAGCGAAAACAGCCTGACGATTTATCATGCTGCTTCCTCAGAACTGACATTGAAAATCATG
Organism: Planctomycetaceae bacterium; assembly: GCA_003503535.1. Classification (GTDB taxonomy): domain Bacteria; phylum Planctomycetota; class Planctomycetia; order Planctomycetales; family Planctomycetaceae; genus Rubinisphaera. Next base: position 37,102 of record DOCI01000323.1, on the reverse strand, counting down.
AGTCTGTATGCCTTGATTGGCATGCCCTTTGTCCTGGGATATACATTTATGGCATATCGCACATTCCGAGGAGAAGTCAAACTCGACAAGCATAGTTATTGATTCACTGGCGAGCCGAGTCAGTCATCACTCGGGTGAGTACGATTCAATTCGATATTGTAATCACAAAAATCGTACAATAATCGTGACAATACCCGAGCCATAACTGGCTCGGCTCGCC
>DOCI01000323.1:31278-36755 GCA_003503535.1 Planctomycetaceae bacterium | reverse complement strand
CCATAACTGGCTCGGCTCGCCTCATAATTAGCAATCTGCTAAAACACGTCGGACCGCAGTGCGATTACAATTTTGCAATGTGGGATATCAAGGATGAAATTCAACATCAGGATAAGTAGTCTTGCGAATACGAAGTCGATTTCTGGAGCCGATTGTTGCATGGATTGCCGTTGTGACATTCAAAATGCTATATGCAACACTTCGCAAGGAAATCCATTTTTCCGATGAAGCCGTGAATCCTTATGTACCAGTGACGAACGGGACATACACTTTTTGTGTCTGGCACGATTCCCTGCTTACCCCTTTATTCCTGGCCCGTCAACCAGCCACAATGGCGCTGGTGGGAGGACATCGGGATGGGACGTTTCTGGCGGACTCTCTCAAGCAACTTGGAATCGGCACGGCTCGCGGGTCAACTTCTTCTGGAGGGACTGCTGCCGTCAGATTCCTGATGAACGAAGGTAAAGATTCTCATCTGGTCCTCACACCGGATGGTCCTCGCGGCCCGCGACGTGAGATGAAAACAGGCTGTGCATTTCTCGCAGCTAAAACCGGTAAGCCAGTCGTTCCGACTGCATTCCTTTGCAAAAGTTACTGGTCAATCGGTACCGGCTGGACAAATCTGATCATTCCGAAACCATTTACTCGCGTCATTGCTGTGACATCTCCAGCACTGGTCATTCCCGAGTCCATTTCTAAGGAAGAACTCAAAGAATGGACAGAGAAGATCCAAGCGGAAATGGAGCGAGTGGACCAACATGCCCAAGATCTGCTGGAGCAGAAACCTTCAAAAAAATAATATTGGCTCAAAAGCAAGAGAATCTACTTGAATCGATTTCTTTCCCAGACCATGAGTTGATGCCAGAATCAGTTTCTAACTTGATTTAGACTCACTTTCTTTAGGATTAAAATCCAGAGCAGCCGAATTGATACAGTAGCGTTTTCCAGTCGGTTGGGGGCCATCATCAAAAACATGCCCTAGGTGAGCTTCGCAGCGGGCACATTTGGCTTCGGTTCGAGTCATAAAGAAACTGCGGTCTGTATTAAGTTCCACATTTTTTTCATCGATTGGCTGATAATAGCTGGGCCATCCCGATCCAGAATCATATTTTGTGCTGGAATCAAACAGCGGCGTGCCACAACAAACGCAGGTATAAATCCCCTCTTCTTTGTTGTCCCAATATTTGCCGGTGAATGCTCTCTCTGTGCCTGCTTTGCGGGCAATATTGTATTGCTCCGCGGTCAACTGCTTCTTCCATTCCGCATCAGTCTTATGAACTTTGGCTGACTCTTCTTCAGAATTACTCATTTTTACGTTCCCCCTTCAATTTCTCTGCAAAATTCTTGCGGAATTTTTCAATTTTGGGAGCAATCACAGCCCTGCAATAAGGCTGAAACGAGTTTTCAGCAAAGTAATTCTGGTGATAATCTTCAGCTTCGTAGAACTTAGTGAACGGAGAAATCTCGGTGACCAGTGGTTTGGAAAAAGCCCCCGATTTATCGAGTTGCTTTTTATATTCTTCTGCAACTTTCTTCTGGTCTTCGCTGTGATAGAAAACGACCGATCGATACTGCGGACCAATATCGGCTCCCTGTTGATTCGGAGTTGTCGGATCGTGAGTTTTCCAGAAGACTTCCAGGAGTTCGGAGAAGGAAATTTTTTCAGGATCGAATTCGATCTGAATGACTTCGGCATGTTTTGTCAGGCCAGTGCAAACAGCCTTATAGTTTGCCGTTTCTGCTTTGCCCCCCGAATATCCGGGCAGAACTTTTTTCACACCTGCTAACTCTAGAAACACTGCTTCCGTACACCAGAAACATCCACCGCCAAAAGTTGCTAATTCTACAGATTCCGAAGCCGACATCGTTTGCCCTTCACTCTCGAACTGGGGTATCGCGTGAGCAGCCGTTTCCTGAGGAGAGTTGCTACGCCATCCCCACGCCACTAAGCCAGAGACTGCGACCCCAAAACAGAAAAATAATACGCGACCTGTTGATGTTGAATACATAAATCAATGCCTGACTACGGGCTATAAATAGACTCGTTGAAGGATACCATCTTCTCAATTCTACAAATCAGTACGCTTTGCAGCCATGATCTGTTGGCTAAAAGGATCTTGCACAAATGCAATCAATCCCAGTGGTTCATTATTTGTATTGTAGGATACCCGGATCGTTTCCTGACCAGTAATCTGAATATTTTTAATCGTTTCCAATTTCAGCACGACATTCACGTGAGCCAATGTCCGGCCACGATTTTCACCAGAGTCAACTGGGTTTTCTGCTCGCTTTTGAACTATGGCCAGCACAAGAGTCTTACCTTTGGAATTTGCTGTAGCATTATAGCGGAAGGTTATCGCATCTCGACTTTTATTCCACTTAGCTGAAATTTCCAGAGGCTCTTTCTGGGTACTATTCAAAGAATTTTTGATCGCCTCGTTCGATTTGGCGACATCTGAACCAACGAATTCGGTCTGACCATTAATAACCATTTGAGGCGTATAAATTCGGGTCGAGCCGAATGCCTGCGCGTAACCTCTTTGACGTTGAGAAAAAACCGACTGGCTGAAAGGGTCTTTCCATCCCAGGCGATTCCAGTAATCGACATGCATTGAAAGTACGTAAACTGGTAAATTTTTCTCAGCCGCCAGTTCCTGAATTCGCACAAGATTTTCGTCAGCGGCTGGACAACTGCTGCATCCCTGCGAGGTGAACAATTCCACGATTACAAATCCATGTTGTGACGTTTCGCCAATTCTCTCATCTGCCGTCAGTCTGTTTTCCGCCTCACTCCGGATCGCCCGCAATCCGCAAAGCAGCAAAGTAATTGCCGCAAGAGACAGTACTGCTTTTGACATAACTCACTCCTGTCCCCAAGAATTATTGATGTGCAGAAGATTATTGAATCTGTAGGGATTTGATTGTGAAGTAGTTAACAATGTGGATAAATTAGAGGATTCCTGGAAGCCAGTTGCTTACCTGCAGTCAATAATCAGTTTGAAAATATCTTTTTGCTGGCGATTTAAGAAAATGAATATCTGATATGCTCTTAAACGTTCTCAAATGAATTTCCGAACCAGTTTTCGTCAGAAAATATCGCATTGTCGACTTTTGATGGAAAATAGGGCACAATGATTCAAATTCCAGAGATCGTATTTCACTGGAAACTGCCGAGTCACACCATCCCCTTTTTCGTATTCGCACAATCAGGATCACATTCTTATGCTTCTTCGTTATTTGATCTTGTCACTCTCGATCACCGCTCTGGCACAAACCGGATTTGCTCAAACTCTGGTTTACGATGGCACAACACCAGAGAAGCCCGGAAAACATCTTGTGTTCCTGGCAGGCGATCATGAATATCGGTCGGAAGAATCCCTGCCTGCAATGGCGCGAATTCTTGCAAAGCATCATGGCTACAAATGCACGGTGCTGTTTTCGGTCGATCAGAAAACTGGAGAAATCGCTCCAGGTTCCAGCTACATGCCAGGAACAGACGCTTTGAATGAAGCCAATCTGATGGTCATCTTTCTGCGCTTCCAGGATTTCCCGGCTGAACAAATGCAGCCGATTGTCGATTACCTCGATCGGGCAGGGCCAGTTGTCGGTATGCGAACTTCAACACACGCCTTTAAAATCCCTAACGATTCCGAATTCGCACGTTTCGATTACCGTTCGAAGGATCCAGATTTCAAGGATGGATTTGGACGTCATATTCTCGGTGAAACCTGGGCTGGTCATTATGGACAGAATCATGTCATGAGCACGCGACTGGATTTGATCCCCGCTCAAAAGTCGCATCCCATTTTGAAAGGTGTGGAACATCCCTGGGTCCACGCAGGGGGATACTGGACCGAGCCAACTTCAGACAGTGTCGTTCTGGCAAATGCTCAGCCATTGCAGGGAATGACGCCAGATTCCCCTACTGCTGAGGGAAAACTCCCCTGCCCCGGTGTCTGGACGCGAACCTATTCCAATAAAGCGGGAAAATCAGGTCGTGTATTCACAACCACATACGGTGCCTCTGAAGATATCCTGAATGAGGATTTTCGCAGACTGATGATCAACGCCTGCTTCTGGGCCTGCGGCGAAGAAGATCAGATCAAACCGGATCTCAACATCGAATTTGTCGGACCCTACAATCCGACAACATTCAAATTCAACGGTCATCGCCGCGGAGTTCTTCCGAGCGACCTAGCGGGATGGGAATCACCGATTATGCCGATCACGAAGCCTGTCACAGAGTGATCGATCTTATCGAGACAAGACGAGCACGGCTGGCATGACTCGTCTTTCAGAATCTACTTATACGCCGGGATCGCTTTGCCCAAATCGTGAGCCATTCGAGAGGGCGATGATTCTGGTGCTTTCACTTCAACCTCTGGAAACGAAGAAGGCTGGCTTCGTGTTGCATTTTCAGGTGACAACATCTTCATTGACGTTTTACCAACAGGCAACGATGGCTTTCCAGCTTTAGGAGCTGATTGCCACTCCATATTCGCATTTTGAATGGTCGATTGCTCTTTATCCATATGCCCCAAAGCATTCTTGATTCCATTGGTCTGCATAATTTCCGGCAGTTGCACTCGGCCTCGTTTCTTAGAAGCTTCGGGAATCTGACTGACTGATGTTGCCTGGAAAGATTCCGTTTCTTTCAAAACAGGCACCACAGGCTTCTGACTTGTCACACTCTGTTCTGTTGCAGGAGTCTTGTTTTCCATACGAACATCCTGGCCTTCAATCGGATTGGGCTGAATTAACTGTGGCGACTTGTCATTCTCAAAATAATTCGGCTTTTCGGATTCTTTTTTCATCTCCCCTGGAGCCGGAGGAACTTCCAGATTGTCCATCGCTTCGGCTTCCTGAGGATTCAAAGCATCAATTGGTAAAGGCAATTCTTCTGGATACGGCTCCAGTCCCATTTCCGGATTCCACGGCTGTTGACTCGCTTCAGGTGCCGCAAAACCAACTTCGTCATTATGTCCATCTGCGGCAAAGGCTTCAGGAACGGTTCGCAAGTGCGGTGCAGGGATCGCATGAGCACGCGATTTGGCTCGGGCAAAGGCCTGCCGATAAGCCTCCGGATCCCACTTGCCTTCCATCAGATGAATGTTGTCCTGTTGCAGCAGGGTTCCCTGTCGGAAATACATGTTGACGATCGCTTTGTTGTAATCAACCAGACTTTGATGATAGGAATTCTCAGCAGCCGCCAGAGATTCCTGGGCACGAAGATAGCGGTCAAGTGTATTCGACCCCGAACCGACTTCGAGTTCCTGACCAATCATGCGAACTCGTTCGAGTGCTGCACTACGTCGGCTGAAGTTTGAAACTGCTGTCGCATACGAAGTTTCGAGTTGCTGGAAAGAGACGGCAATTTCATGACCGACTTCCAGTTCCTGAGCCGCAAGAACTTTACGGGCTTTCGTCAGACGCAGTTCGATATTACGGACCTGCGATTTCGCCTGTCGTAATCCGAA
>DOCI01000323.1:30633-31067 GCA_003503535.1 Planctomycetaceae bacterium | reverse complement strand
ATTCTAGTCCGTAGGTGTAGCCAGTTTCTTCACCTTCGGCGATCTTACCATAAAACGAATTCAGGTCTCCGCCGTTCTTATCCAAGTCGCTATTGGCAAGCAGGTGATCTCCAAATCCATTCACTTGATACTGGGCAATCAAATCGAGCCGTGGCCGAGCCAGATTTTTAGCGGCTCCCAACTGAAGTTCCAGGCTTTTGATATTCCATTTTTGACGTCGAACTTCCACTCGTTCCGTCAACCCGAGAGCCAATGCCTGATACCAGTCTGCCTGCAAACGAGCAGCGATGGGATCATCTGCAGGACGAATGACCTTGCGATCATTCACCGGCAACCCTAACAGTTCGCGCAGTCGCTGTTCGGTCACGTACAACGTCCCCAGTGAATTTTCTGCCTGAGCACGAGTTTCAAAATAACGATCGCGAGCCTGAGCT
>DOCI01000323.1:30231-30488 GCA_003503535.1 Planctomycetaceae bacterium | reverse complement strand
AGCTTCTTCCGAGTTCGTAAATCCTCTCATACCCCCTAAGTCTCGCTTCGCTTTAGCGACGCGCCAGGTATCCAATGCAGTGTTACGAGCAGTGACGGATGTATCGAAGTTTCGATACGCCAGATACAAATCCCAATACGTGTCTTCCACGTCCTTAATAAGATTTCTGACGTTGGCTTCAAATTGTGTGATCGAAATATCGGCATTGATACGGGCAATTAACACCCCGTTGGAAACCCCGGTAATGCCGGCAAACC
>DOCI01000323.1:25003-30063 GCA_003503535.1 Planctomycetaceae bacterium | reverse complement strand
AGCAACTCTCACGAAGTCGGCTCCCGAACCCGACAGCAATTGCTGACGATACCGAGCCTGTACATTCCCCGTATAGGTCGAGGGAAACAGTAATCCCTGAGCATTAGAGGATGAATAATTCACCTCATGAGCCAGTGAGAAATTCGCACCGTAAGCGAAGTTTTTTGTCAATGCCGTGTTAAATGCTCCGGTATCCTGCTCAAGAACTCCGCCAGGAGCACCGCCGAAGAATGGATTGTTCTGGACTGTTTCGTTGCGTCCGTAAGTCAAGCTGCTCGTTAATGTCGCGTCGAAATCTGCGAGAGCCGCTTCAGTACCAACACCGCCGAAGAGCACACCGGAATCCTGAATCGCAGGGTCGTAAATACTGGCGGTCTGTGTCGGGTTAGCCAGTAAAGAATTATTGGGAGAAAGAAACTGTCCTGCAGAGCGAATGACATCGCTGTTGGCCAGTGATAGATGTACTGCTTCCTGCAGACCAAGATCCCAGATTTCATCGCGAGCCGCATCCGAATTGGCGACCGTACGTGGGGGAGCGGTTGTCTCGATTTCCGGAGGATGTGCCTGGGCAACATTCGGATAGTCGATTTCCTGACCCGTTTCACGATACTGTTCAAGTTGAGGTTTCGGTTTCCCAAGAAAATAATACTTGGGAAAGCCAACCTGACATCCTGAGGAGACGGGCACGAGTAATGCCAGCATTAATTGGAGACTCTTCCAGCCTCGAAGTCGATTCATTCCAGCCATTTCCCACCCCATCAAACATGACTCGCTTGAGTATCCCCACGATTTTCAAGCTGAGAATTCATCAAAGTTCTCCAGAACGCTAACCCTGCACATCACGAATATCGTGAGAACTTCAATGATCGATACCTTGATAATCGGAATCCGCGCACGAATTCCTACAAGCGTTATCGGCGGAACAACCGGCATTATTTGAATCTGGTCTGAAAGAAACTGCGTTTTCCTGAAACTGGGAAGGAAGAGGCAAGAACTCAAATTAGTCGTAATCAATTAATATATAACCACTTATGTCTCCACTACACTTAGTACACTTCGGATCTGGCAATTTTGAAATCACTTTCAAAAACTCAAGAACTATGATTCTCACTTTAGAAATCAGTGATCATAAACACATCAGGTATTGTACGAACAACTTCATTATTGAATGACTGGCTGATCAAAATCCCTTAAGTCTTGCCAGAAATTACTCGACTGTTAGAATGTGTGACACCTAAACAACGCTTATTCACTAACAGTTCGAGACATATCGGGAGCCTAAAATGGCAAAAACACAGCGAAAATTGAAAAAAGCAAATCATGGTAAGCGACCTGCCAGTGCTAAGGCACGCAAGGCAAAGCGAGCAAACCTACGATTGTCTTAAGTATTCAATTCTGAACACGAGAGCACCTGACCCGCTATGTTGGCGGGTTTTCTTATGCGCTGATGCTGAATGAGCAAGTTTCCCCTGTAATTTGGGAGGATCACATTGAATCAATCAAAAATAGCCATCAAGAATTATCTGCTGGAAACCTGCACCGATGCCGCAATTGATTACCCAGCTGAGGTTTTTAGTGCTCGTCGAAAATTCCTGGACCTGGATTCGGCTTCTCATTCCCAACAGCTGGCAACTCGTTTCCATGAACAACTCGAAGGAAAATTGCAAAGAATTGCCAGACGTTTCTGGTCTGAATCGCCAGAAACCACGAAAAAGCAGCTCCAAGACCTTGAATCCAAAAAACTCACAAATTCTCCAAACCTTCAGAAACGACAACTGCAACTTCTGAAACTGACACAACTCCGGAAACAGTGGCCGGAAATTTCAGCGCATGTTCAAATGGATTCTCATTTTCTGGTATGGGTTCAACGCCTGCTGATCGCAAGTCCAGCACAAACACAGGTTCAGCTCACCAACTTGCTGCACGATGCGAACCTGGAAAATCGAGATCGAGTTCGATATCGAAATTCCGCTCAACTCTTGTTGACCTATATCCCAATGGACTGGCACGATATGCGTCGGCTCATTTCTCCAGTGGCTCACTTAAAGTTGAAATCTATTCCTCAAGAGTCGATTCCCCAGACAGATTCTTCACCACGAGGCAGGGAATTGAGTGGATTGCAATATTTTGTCATCATTCTGGGAATCGTCTTCGTGATTCGGCTGCTCTCTGCAATTGTACAATCGCAGTAAAACGACTTCTTTGGCCTCTCTTAACTAATTGATCAAGCCATGACCGAACCGGACTGGAATTTATTGCCTGATCAGCCGGTTCGGTTTTTTGGATTGTCTGAAGACTACGACCGCCGCGATTTAAAGAGAGCTTACGGTCGTTTGATTAAGGTGTATCGCCCGGAACAACAACCGGAAGAATTCCGGAAAATTCGTGATGCTTTTGAGCAACTCGAAAGTTGGCTGAGTTATCGAGACCTGGACTCTTCAGCTGAAATTACGCCGCTGGGCATTAACATTCCTGTTGATCTGTCTGAAGATCACCTCAGTGGTTCATTCAGTTCAGAAACACAGGAACCTTCCAAACCTGCCGTTAGACCATCCCTCAAGGAAATCCTGGAAACTCACACACCCGAAGAGTGGTTTCTGCAACTCACTGCAAAAGCGGAGAAAGATCCGACAGACTACATTCATCTGGCAATCGTCAGCGAAGTGATTGACGGACAGCCGGAGCAATCGTTTTTGAACTGGCTGTGTGTTGGATTGAAAACTTACCCTCACAATACCAATCTGCATAGGTTTGTGAACCAGTATTGCCGCCAGGTCGAGACACGTGAGCAATCTGCAGAGGTCTTAAATCTGCTTTGTCTGACATTACCTCCCGCAAAGAGACTGGCTCTGACAGAACCACTTTGGGACGATTTGCTCAAAACAGACTTTGTGACATTCCAACGATTGTGGGAAGATCACCTGCTACCCTATCGCGATTATTTTCCCGAACAGTTTGTGCCTTTCCTATCAGCATGGTTGATCCCTGCGGTCTGGACAGCAACACCTCAATGGCTCGACGATCAGGTCCAGTATCTGGAAAGTCATGCGGATCTGATCAACCACCATCTGGAGTTTTCGTTTGAATTTTACGAGCTCTTAAAGAACTATCTCAACTCAATAAACGAACTGGATATTGAGCACAATGAAGAGTTTCCCTATTTGCAATTCCACAAAAACTTGCGTGCACTGTGTTTCGCAGATGGTGAAAAAGAGATGGAAACCTATTGGGAATTTCAACGCGAGTTAAGTCAGACATTTTCGGAATGGTCTCCCAAATTTCAATCGCAGAAAAAACAATCTTCTTTACAACAGCAATTGGCAATCGTCTGGGAATGGTCTGCTCATTATGCGAAACAGCAGCGTCAAAGATATGTGCAACAACTCGATACTGACCAAGCCACAATTTGCTCGCGAGAATGGATCCGAAGCTTGAGTGGCTCTTTAGTCCCTCAGGTTGTCTCTCAACTTTCCTTTGCAGGGTGGATGTTTTTGCAATTGATCATCTGCATGACGGGATTGTTTTTGTTCAACATGGATGAAGACTCCTTTCTCTTCACCTTGTTGATCATCCTCGGCATGATTTCTGCTCTGTTTCTTTCCTGGGGACTGCAGAATTATATCGAACAAACGCTGACGAACTATCGCTATCGCCACAAAGTCCGACCGCAGGCACTGCAATTCTTACAGGAAAAACGTCCCACATTCTGGCAAATCCATCGGGCATTTGATGGCTGGTTAGATGAAGAAAACCCTCGCGTCACAGATTTCCAAGTCTATTATGGGACTCTTCTACTAAAAGATCCCGCGCTACGTATCTACCGCACTGCTCTCGATTTTGAATAAGCAAATCAGAGCCATCGGCATCATCGAAATCTCACTCAGACTTCAAATGCCGCAACTCTTTCAACACCTGCACGCCACGTTCGAGAGTCTTCTGCGGGGCGGCGTAGGAGATGCGGAAGTGGGTGTCTTTGCTGCTGAAGACATTGCCGGGGATGATCAGCAGATTGCGGGCAATGGCCTCTTTGACGAACTCAGTTGCCGTTCCCCAGGGAGCTTTGACGAACAGATAGAATGCTCCGCCGGCCCCGTGGATTTCGTAGTCGCTTAACTCTTTGACCATGAAATCCCGCTTCTGTCGATACTCGTCCACTTCAGTAGACATGTCGACATCGCAAGCTGCCAGCGCCGCCCATTGAGCCGGGTGCGGCGCACAGACGAATGTAAACTGCTGCAACTTCAACATCTGCTGGATGATGTGCTGAGGTCCGTGACAGAAGCCGACGCGATGACCAGTCATTGAATGTGATTTGCTGAAACCATCAATGACAATCGTCTGATCGTTCCATTGAGCCGGGCTGCAGAACGGTTCGTCGTAGCAGAACTGCCGATAGATTTCGTCACTGATCAATGCGATATCGTGCTTGAGCGCCAGTTCGGCCAGTTCCTGCATTTCTGCAGGTGTCGCCACATAACCGGTCGGATTGCTCGGACTATTAAAAAGAATCACTTTCGTTCGCGGTGTAATTGCCGCTTCGACTTTGGCGATATCGATTTTGAAATCGGGATAGGTATCGACTTCGACAACTTTCCCGCCTGCCAGTGTTGTCAAATGTTTGTACATGACAAACCAGGGATCGAACACGATCACTTCATCACCCGGGTTGACCAGCGTGCAGAGTGCCATCATCAACGCGCCACTCGTACCACTGCTGACGAAAACTTTGCGGTCATCATGACCAAATTGCTGATCGATTTCGCCCTGAATTTTCTCGATTAATGGCTTAATGCCCTGCGTTTGACTGTAGGCATTCTTGCCTTCATCAATCGCTTTTTTAAAGGCTTCCTTAATCGGTTCCGGCGTATCGAAATGTGGCTGACCAATACTCAGATTAATCGGATCGGTCATGTTCGCCGCCAGATCGAACACCTTGCGAATCCCTGAGGCATCGATCTTCAGCAACCGCTCAGAAATCCACTCTTCACTCATGGGATGGTCTCTTTAATAGACAATAAAAGCCGTAGGAAATCAAAAATGGGTGGCACGTCCCTGAGCAA
>DOCI01000323.1:23268-24825 GCA_003503535.1 Planctomycetaceae bacterium | reverse complement strand
TCAGGCAGTGCCTGACCTACACATTGAATAACTGTTACGCAGTCAACGCACCCCGTTTTTCGCCGATCAGTTTGATGAGGGCTTTTTGTGGGTCGGCGAATTTCTTGAGGCCTTCTTCCATCAATGTTTTTTCGAGATGCTCGAAATCAACTTTGGTGTCAATTTCTTCGAGAATTTCCGAAGACGGTAATACGTCGACCTGTCGAGTGAAGACTTTGCCGGTCATTTCCTGGACGGCTGCGTTCGTGCCGGGAGGATTCGTTTGAATATCCGAACCGGCCAGTGCAGACACATATTTGTCTTTGGGATCTTCCGGCTTCTTCGTCCCCGTGCTGGCAAAAATCATTTCCTGGTCAAGTGGCAGATTTTTGTCAGCCCAGAATGCCTGATTCAATTTCCAGATTTCCTTGGCATTCACAATACCGACAAGACCTTGAGCTTCGGGCGAAAGATCAGCCGCGTGCTTATCGGTGTAAACATCGATTCGGCTGATGAAAATACTGTAAACCGATTTCAGTGTTCCCGGATTCTCACGTCGCTGAGCACCCTTCCAGATGGCATCCCTAGCTGCTTCATATTGTCGTTGTGAGAAAATGAGAGTGACATTGAGCGTCACGCCTGCAGCCGAAAGTTCTTCCAGAGCAGCCAGTCCGCCGGGAGTGGCCGGGACTTTGATCATGCGGTTCGTGTGCCCTGCAGACCATTTTTTGCCGAGAGCGATGTACTGCTGAGCTTTCTCTTCGACAGACAATTCGCAGGAAGCATCTTCGAGCAGCGGATCGAGTTCAAAACTGACGTAACCATCATTCCCCTTGGTCTGCTCGAAAACATCAGCAAAAACAGACTGGGCATCTTTGACGAGTTTGTCCGTCATGGTCCAGGCGACACTGGAATCGTCGGCATCATCGGCGAGCAAAGTTTCGAGATCGGAATCGAATCGGCCGGTTTTCAGCAAATCGGAAACGATAATCGGATTTGAAGTCGCTCCAGTTGCTCCCAGATCGCGGTTTTCGCGGACGAGGTCTGGATCGATACTGTCCAACCAGAGTTTCGTTCCTGTTTGAATCAAACTTTCAAGCGGCGATGACATCGTTTCTACTTCCCGATAGCGGGGCGTCATTCCAGTGAGCTTCCAACCAGAAGACTTCCCGTGTTTTATTGATTGAGTTCAGTCAGTACGTTTTAACATGCCCGGAAAATGAAGACCAGTCTAAGTGAAGAAATCCTCATCAGTTGTTGCGATATGACAACAACTTCAACAACAGATGATGCCTTTTCGACCCTTGTGATAAGGTCTGTTCACATTTTCATCAATATTACTGCTCTTTGTCTGACCTCATAAATTTCAGCAGTTTTATCAGGATTTCTCCTGAAAAATGTCCGGACATGACATTTCGATGACGCTCGGTATCAGATTTGTATTAGTTGAATGAGGAATTCAAATCCGGGTGATGACTTCATGCCCCCAGGCGAACCGCATCATGACTCGGGTTTTATCACAATCGTTGTGCTCCTATAGCACATTACCCCGATGATTTCTCGAACCCACCCGAGCCA
>DOCI01000323.1:14646-23122 GCA_003503535.1 Planctomycetaceae bacterium | reverse complement strand
CTCGAACCCACCCGAGCCATGACTGGCTCGGCTCGCCATACGAATAAATAGCTACGGATAATACAACATGGTCGAATTCGGACATCAGGAATCGCGGTTCGCTCAGCATGATCCCCGTTTGCATGACTTAAGCAGGCTGGCCGAACGGCACTCGATTTTGTTGATCGTGGGAGAATCCGGAACGGGAAAAAAGACGCTGGCTCGGAAGTTTCATCAGCTTCGGAATGTGAACAAGGGAATCTTTCGGATCCTGGAGGGGGAGTCGACTCCGTTGAATTTGAGCTCAAAACTGACTCGCTTGCGATCAGCCAACTGGAAACGGCAACTTAATAGCCAATCCCCGGGCACATTGCTGATTCCGAATTTTGATCGCCTGGGCAAATCCCATCAGCTCGATTTGCTCAGGCTTATCAAACGCAGACCTGATTTTGATAATCATCAAACCAATTTAACACTTGTGGTAATGACAGCAAATTCGGCCAAACCTTTCGATCCCTTGTTTCCAGATGCTTCCGAAGAAGTCACCATTTGGCAAAAGATGCAAGAATGTCAGATCACTTTGGCACCTCTTCGAGAACAAAGAGAACATATTTCCAAGCTCGTGCGTCAAATCCTGAGTTCAAAAACTGAAGCAGGTCATTCGCCAATCCACTATATTGAAGCGGCTTATCTTCAAAAACTGCAATTGCATGACTGGCCCGGAAATCTGAGGGAGTTAAATGCGGTCGTTTCAGCAACTCTCAAGCAATGTTCTGGAACAACGATCAGCATTTCGGATTTACCGGAATGGTTTCAGCCAAAGTCTGGTATCACGGCAATTGAGCAGGAGCATATTCCGAATGCGGACTATGTCACACGATTGGAAATCCCAACCCGGCATCATAGATTTGGCGAAAAAATTGCAAGAACCGAGCAGGAACTGATTACCAATGCTCTGGCTGACTGCGAACACAATCGGACGCAAGCCGCTCAGTCTCTGGGGATTAGTCGCGTCACGCTTTACAATAAGATGAAAAAACTGGGCATGTCGTCGCATCGCAGTTCACGAGTGGATGAAAACTGATCCGGCCCTCGGTTTTCATTCCCCGCCCGAGTGACTAACATCACTTCTTAGTTTCCAATCAAACAATTTGAAGTGATATTTTTGAGCCGGGAAGAGAATTTTCGTATGTCTGCACGACCTGAAGTTTTAATCAGTGCTTTTGGCGATGAAGCTGCTAACACGAAGTCCATCATTGAACAGTTGGCTGTCTTGTCGAGCCTGGGGCTGAAATATTACAGCCCTCGTTTTGTCGATGTGACTGGCTCCGGCGAAGTGAAGCACGTCGTCGATTTGTCGACTTCCGAATGGGAGCAGGTCAAAAAGACTCAGGATACTTACGGGATGACCGTCACGAGCATCGGAGCCCGCCTCGGCAAGGTCAAGCTGATCGATGTTGAAGACGGTTCGCATAATAAATATGTCGATCCGAAAGCGTATCTCGAAGGTGAAGTGCAAAACACGATCAATGCGGCTCAGGCATTGGGAGCAAAGCTGATTCGCGGCTTCTCGTTCTATCACCCACAAACCGAAAAGCCGGATGCTTATATTTCTCAGGCGGTGGATCGACTCGGAGAAATTGTCGATGCCTGTGAAAAAGCGGGTGTGGTTTATGGATTGGAAGTCGAAGCGAATCTGATTGGCCAAAATGGACATTACCTGGCAGAACTGGCTGAGAAGGTAAATCATCCGAACATGGTTTGCATCTTCGATGGCGGAAATCTCTCCACGCAAAACATGACTCCCGTGCAGGTCTTTGAAGAATACAAAGCGATGCGGGATCACATTGGCTGGATTCATGTCAAAGATTACCGGATCGATCCTTCACTCGTCTGGACGGGCGTGGTCGATGAAAACCGTTTGAAAAACTTTGTGCCAGCCGACATTGGCGACTCCGGTCACGAAGCGATCTTCCGCGATCTGGCCGAACATTTGCCAGAACTGACGAAAAAAGTAACCAAGCTCGGCGTCCCCGGCTTCTTCCTGGAACTGGAACCACACCTCAAAGGTGGCGGACAGTTCGGTGGATTCAGTGGCCCCGATGGAATGGGAGTCGCCGTCCGGGGACTATGCAGCCTGCTCGATTTCACCAACATCGACTACCAGCTCCGCACGATGGATGACATCATCGAATCGCGTGGTTTTTAACTGAGCCTCAAGAACACCTCATATTCTTCGCGCTCACAGTATTATCACGGACGAAATGAGCATTTCATGGAATCGTTGATCGTCTTGATTTCCGGAA
Source organism: Planctomycetaceae bacterium (assembly GCA_003503535.1). Classification (GTDB taxonomy): domain Bacteria; phylum Planctomycetota; class Planctomycetia; order Planctomycetales; family Planctomycetaceae; genus Rubinisphaera. Next base: position 20,837 of record DOCI01000323.1, on the reverse strand, counting down.
CGGCCACCGGAATCGTAGCCGGTCTGTTTGGAGTGGGGGGCAGTTTTCTGCTGGTCCCCCTGCTCAGTATTACGACCTCGATTCCGATGGAACTGATCGTAGGCAGCTGTGCCTGTCAGGTGCTCGGACCTGCGACCGCTGCCTCGCTCTCTTTTCGACAACGGCGACGGGACTTGCGAATTCCCTGCATTCTGATGGGGGGCATTATCGCGGGCACGCTGTGGGGATCCGCTTCGCTCAATCAATTGAAGGAACAGATTGGCTCGAATGCGGATTCGTTGTCGAATATCGTGCAAATCACGTATCTGGTGCTGCTCTGGTCACTGGGACTCTTCAGTTTATGGGAATCGATGCTGCATAAACGTGGAAAACTGATTCCAATCGGCTGGGCTCGACTGAAATGGCTGCGTCCAGTCTGTGAGGTTTTTGGAAGAAACCGTCGGCATCAGGTTTCGATTATTTCCCTCAGTTGGTTCGGCGTCTTTGTCGGTTTTCTTTCCGGTTTCATCGGCTTGAGCGGCGGTGTGATTCTGCTCCCCGGTTTGCATTACGCTTATGGCATTCCCACAAAACGAGCGGCTCGAATGTCGATGCTGCTGGTCTGGTTGATCGCGATTCAGGCCACCGTCATTCATGCCACTTATCAGCGTGTTGATCTCCAAACGGTGATGGTTTTGCTGCTGGGCGGAACCTTGGGAGCCAAGCTCGGCGTCCAATTGAGCGAACGGATGTCGGGTGGAGCCCTGCGGCAGCATTTTGCCTGGTTATTACTGTTTACTGCCGCTGGCCTGTCGATTTACTCGCTGCTGAAATAAACGGTCCACTCAAAGAAAAGAACAGTAAAATACCCGATTTTTGCAGATTGGATTCCCTTAATCCCGACGAACTTTGAATTTCAAGATTGAATAACGCCTCAAGTCATCATAAAATCAAGAGATACCGATTTATCCGCTTCAGGCATTTTACATGCAGCCTTCACATAGCCCATTATTCTGGTCATTTCCCGCAGGTTCGCTATTTGCCACCCGCATTCGGGTCAGTCTGTGGTTTCCGCTGTTATTGTTGATTCTGCTGGTTCGCTTTGATGCGAAAATAGCGATTGCTTTGACAGGCATCTTCCTGTTCAGCACTCTACTTCATGAATTACTGGGGCATGTCCTGGTCGCTCGTTCGACAGGGGGCGATGGCTCGGAAATTATGCTCTGGCCATTTGGAGGACTGGCAACGGTTCGCCCCGCCAATACCTTCAAGTCCCAATTCCTGACCGCAGCTGGTGGACCGTTCACCAACTTTATGATCTGTCTGGTCTTACTGCCGCCGTTGCTGGCAATTTCGGGTGGTTCTGAAGCGTTCAATCCATTTGTGCTACCCGTCGGTGAATTTACCGCGAAATGGGGTCAGGAATTAATTATCCTGATTTTCTTTGTGAACTGGGCCTTAACAATCGTGAATCTTCTGCCCATTTATCCACTCGATGGTGGACGCATGGTGGAAGCGTGTCTGATTGGTCAGGGGACGGCTACCGAACGAAAAACAATTTGTCTGAAAATCGGAACGGTTGCAGCGATTATCTTCTCAGCGATCGGCTTGATGACTGATAACGTCTGGATCGTTTTCCTGGCTTCTACCTTACTGGTCATGAACATTCTGGAAGGGGTGAGCGTTCAATACGGCGAAGTCTACGACGATTCCTTCATGGGGTACGACTTTTCCCAAGGATATACCTCACTCGAAAAGAGTGTGGATACGACTCACAAACCAGCCAGAAAAAGTTTCTGGGAACGCCGCCGGGAACGTCGTGAACAGGAGAAAGCTAAAGTTCTTGCCGAGCAGCGCCGCCGCGATGAAGAACATCTCGATGAACTGCTTGCTAAAGTTCATCAGCAGGGGATGAACTCATTGACTGCCCAGGAAAAGAAATTCCTGGAACGCAAAAGCAAAACCATGCGAACAAAAAACGGCTAACCCCGTAGGACAGGCTTCCAGCCTGTCTTTTTTGATGTCGACAAACATCAGTTAAAAAATTCTTCAGGGGATAGTGCAAAAATTTGAATGCTTAAAACGGTGAACTTCAATATCACCCGCATTGCATGCTTGCCCTGCTGCGCGATGCAAGCATGGCCCTCATTCTTCACTTTAACATTATCATTGTTGCAGTTCCTTATTACGAATCCGTCGAAACCGGCATCGGGATGCGGTCTTTCGGAAAATTGTCGAAGTCAGGATTTTGCTGCATCAGTGCGAGGATGGTGATAATCATCAGCACGAGAGGAATTACACAGAGTGCGACAAGATAGCCCATAAAGGTCCAGTCTCGGGACGTGATATTCTCAGAATGGGGATTGAATTCAGGTTTCGAGGATTTCGCATCCTGGGGTTGAGAACTATTCATCGAATGTCGATTTTCTGCGAAGGATGTGGTGGTAATGCTGGGCAAAGCGGTGAGATTCATCCCGCACATATTGCAGCAGGCGGAGCCCGTAGGAATGCCGGGAGACTTTTTTCGGTTCGGATTCGCCGGGGATGTAAATTTCTTCTTCCCGCTTGGCGAGTGAAATCGTCATCGGAGGTTCGATGTCAATCGCCCGCATCGCTTCCAGAGCGGCATTCAACTGGCCTTTGCCGCCATCAATCAGCAGTAAATCCGGGAATGATTCTCCTGCCTTCTGCAGTCCACGCATGCGTCGGGAAACCACTTCCCGCATCGATGCGAAATCATCTACACCGGCGACCGTGCGGATTTTATAACGACGGTATCCATGCTTGAATGGCAGGCCATCAATGAACTGCACCAGTGAGGCTACCGTTTCGCCCCCCTGCAGATGAGCAATATCCATCCCCTCAATTCTGCGGGGAAGTTCCGGCAGATTGAGGATTTTCTTCAGCCCCGCCATTCCCTTTTTCGGATCGATATAAAAGACTTCGGGTTGCTGGTCGGTTTCAATATCGCCTCGTAATTCAATCTTTTTGAGCGAGTTAATCTGATCGCGAATCGCGGCTGCTTTTTCGAATTGCAAATCTTTAGAAGCCTGCTGCATCTCTTTTTCGAGATCGCGGTACAGTTTTGTGCGCTGACCATCAAGGAAGAGTTTCAGCTTCTGAATATCTTTGCGGTATTCGTCTTTGCTGATCCGAAAATTGCAGGGAGCAGTGCATTGATGAATACTCGCCAGCAGGCAGGGCCGATACCATTTCCATTTTTCATCATCCGCATCAATATCCAAAGAGCAGGTGCGGAACTGAAAGATCTTCTGCAAAACGGTAATCGTCTCGCGAAGTTGACCAGCTGAGGTGAAAGGGCCGTAGAGCTTGGAGTTTTTATCTCGGGGTGTTCGTGTGAATTCCACGCGAGGGAAATCTTCCCGGGTCGTAATTTCCAGATAGGGAAAAGTTTTGTCGTCTTTGAGCTCGGTGTTGAAGCGGGGCTGGATATCCTTGATGAGCCGGGCTTCGAGCAGGAGAGCATCGACTTCCGATTCGGTGGTGATGTAATCGATATCGGCAATAGCGGTCACGAGTTCAGCGGTGCGTCGTTCAGTCTTTGCAGCTGCCAGAAAATAACTTCCTGCCCGACTTCTTAAATTGACCGCTTTACCGACGTAAATCACCCGATCCTCGGCATCTTTCATCAGATAAACGCCGGGAGTCGTTGGAAATTGCCGTACTTTTTCATTCGGCAAGAGCACCAAATTCTCAGAGCTAACCGTTTCGCCCGTCTCCGCAGGCAAGTTTTCTGTGGGCAGATTGTCTGTCGTTTCATCCATGTTGACATTATAGGCGAAAAAAGCGAGGAGAGAATCTTGTGTCTGAATTTTGATATTTTGGGAAGCTCCTACCAAGCGTGTTGCTCAGTGAAGAGGGAACCATTAAAAGTATTCTGACACGACAATTAACGATTTAAGGATAATCAGACATGCGACACGATGGACGCCAGGTGAATCAATTACGACCGATTGAAGTACGACGACAATTTACCGATTCCAGCCCGGGATCCGTTTACATCAAAGCGGGACGGACAACATTACTGTGCACGGCCAGTGTCGATCTTGAAGTTCCCCCCTGGAAAAAGAACGAAGAGAATCCCTCGGGCTGGGTGACCGCTGAATACAATATGCTGCCGGGAAGTACATCTCCCCGAAAACGTCGAGACCGGACCAAAGTGGATGGACGATCGACCGAAATTCAACGACTGATTGGACGAAGTTTACGTGCGGTGGTCGATTTTCAGGCACTTGGTCCGCGAACGATCACTATCGACTGTGATGTTCTCGAAGCCGACGGCGGAACCCGGACTCTTGGGATTACAGGAGGTTTCATCGCTCTCGTCGATGCGTTGCTCTGGCTACGGAAACAGGATCCAACATGTGATATCCAGAAGATTCTGGTTGATACGGTCGCCGCTGTAAGTGTTGGAATTTGCGAAGGCGTCCCGCTGCTCGACTTGAATTATGTCGAAGACAGCACCGCTGAAGTCGATTTGAATGTTGTGATGACTGGCTCAGGTCAGTTTGTAGAGATTCAGGGAACTGCTGAGCAGCGGACTTTTTCGCACGATCAACTGCAAAAACAGCTCGCGCTGGCTGGTGATGGGATTGTAGAATTGACACGAATTCAGCGGGATATCTTCGGGGAAAACTGGCCTCTGGACCAAAATCCCTCAAGTTGATACAACTCGCTTCATTCACTCAAGCAGTGTCTTTAGTGAACCCCACCATTCCGAGTCATCATTGACTCGTCTCGTTTGAAGTTTACCTCATCAATTCCGCCATCGCCAGAACGGAGTCTGTCATGCGCGTCCGCATTATCTGTATGTTCTTCGCCGCCTTAATCAGCGTCGCCGGAGCAATTCCAACCCAGGCCGGCATCGAAGCTGTCAAAGGGAAGAAATACACCTTAACCAAACAACATGGCCCCTGGATGGTCATGGTTGCTGTGTTCAGCGAACTCCCTGAGGAATTGAGAAGCGAGGGAATGAATTCTGAACAGGCCGCCGACGAACTCGTCTATGAGTTACGAACGAAAGGAATTCCCGCATATACCTATCGTCGGGAACAGAAATTAGAATCAATTGATACAACAAACCGACTGAATCAGACCGAGAAACGCCAGTACAAACTCGATACCGAAATTTGTGTCCTGGCAGGTAATTACAGTAATATTGAGGGAGAGGATTCCTTAGGGAAGCGAACACTGGAGTGGATTAAGGATTATAAACCGGCTTGCCTTAAGGATACTGCAGTTTACAGGCCGACTCCCGGACAACCCGGACCGTTGGGAGGAGCATTTTTAAGTGTGAACCCGATGCTGAATCCGGAAGAAGTGAAACGCCGCCAGCGAGATCCTGATATCATTCGTTTTAATTCGAAAACGGAATTTTCCTTGTTGGATAACCCAGGCAAATATTCAATTGTAGTCGCTTCATTCTATGGGAATTCGGTAACTCAAGTCGGTGGCGATTCTACAAGCTCCCACAAAGAACTTGGCAGTTGTGGACTCGACCTGGCTGAAATTCAAGCGTGGCAAGTGATGCGAGCATTGCGTGAACGTGGCATGGATGCGTATGTCTTTCACGATCGTAAAAAATCGATTGTCACCGTTGGTGCTTTCGACTCCTCAAATGATCCTGGTGTGCAAACTGTCTTCAAAACTTTTACTGCTCAGTGGAAGCCTGATCCCGCAACAGGACAGCCACAACTGCTGGCAGAGTCGCTTGTGTTGAATGGTGAAAATGGACAGTGGCTCTGCACGTTCGACCCAAAACCGAAAATGATCGAAGTTCCTTATAAGCATTGATTTCAGCAGTATTCAATTAACAAGAGCCGGACGACAAATGTTGCCCGGCTCTTTTTTTAATGATCCTGAATTCCAATTATGGAGCAGGTGTTTCAGCTGGTGCTGGTGTTTCAGCAGGTGCTGGCTTATCAGCTGGAGCAGGAGTTTCAGCTGGAGCCGGAGTTTCGGCTGGTGCTGGTGTTTCCTTAGGTGCTGGTGTCTCAGCAGGAGTCGGTGTTTCTGCAGGTGGTGTTGTCACGGGAGCAGGTGTTTCTGCTGTGGGCGGTGGTGTCTCTTTTACTGGAGCAGGAGTTTCAGTAGTTGCAGCTGGCTTGGGCATTTCAGCATGATCGTGATCGTCATGACCTTCATCGCCATGGTCGTGATCGCCATGATCGTGATCGCCATGATCGTGATCG
>DOCI01000323.1:13862-14562 GCA_003503535.1 Planctomycetaceae bacterium | reverse complement strand
CGTGATCGCCATGATCGTGATCGGCGTGGTCACCACTCGGATGGATATGTGCAGAATACTCTTCATCTGCAATCGTCACTTTCAGATTCCCGTGCAGCGTTTCAGTAGTCACGCCTTCAGGAAGAGCTCCATCGAGTACAAACTGAGAAGCCGTGCCTTCTGCTTCGCCTTCCTGAGGCATTGCTTTGAGGGAAATTGGACCTGCTTCTTCGTCTACAAGAGTGATGCTGTCCGCTTTCGCAGCAGTTGCATTCTCAGCATGAGCATCCAGGATATAAACCGTCACTTTGGGATCTGTTTCGGCAATGACAATCTCTGCTGAGTAGGCATGTTCGCCCAGTTCCACGAGTACACCACCGTGAGGAGCAGTGTGAGCATGGTCGTGATCGTGATCATGATCCTCGACCATGTCGCTGTCAGTGACTTCACGATATTCTTCGGGTTTGCTGCAGCCAATCAGGCTGACGGCCAGTAAACCACAACAAAAAAGTTCAATCCCATGATGGAAGCGCATCTCAGTCTCTCCGGTGCAAATTTCGCAAAGTCAGGTTCGTAGAATCAGGCAACCCACCGTCACCTTCAAAGTTGATCATACCGACACTCTTCTGCACATACAAATTCACAATCGTGTATTCGTAATGAAATCGAAAACTGGTATTGGTTATGACGTCGTGTTCTCGAATTCGTCGGGTGGCGGGGC
>DOCI01000323.1:6329-13739 GCA_003503535.1 Planctomycetaceae bacterium | reverse complement strand
GAAGAGAAGCCCCCGAATCGTTGGACTTTCGGGGGCTTCCGCTGTCGCGGAGCGCCCCCGCCACCCGGCCGGTCCCTTTCAATTTAGTACTGAAAATCCGGTTCTTAATTGGAACAGGTTTGGCTATGACGTCACGTTCATAAATTCAATTTACTCAATGTTTCGTAGTCACAGAGCGGTGAACATTGAAGTCTGCGGACGTGTCGATACACTGACATCTAACACGGGTGCCTGCCGGCTTGTTGCCAGAGTGGGAGAATAGGGAAAACGGTGAAATTCCGTTGCGGTGCCGCCGCTGTAACCGGGGATGCGATTCTCAGTCCACTGCCTTTTAAGGTGGGAAGGGAGAACTCGCAAACGAACCGGGAGCCAGAAGACCTGCCCGAATGTTGGTTTTATTCTGCCCTTTCGAGCAAAAGGATGACAGCGATGCAGATTGAGTACCCAGACTTCGGATCTTCCTGAGAGTTTCGTGCTAACGAATTTTCGTTGGCATTCTGCCGTTTCTAACGACATCGAAACTCGAATGGCATCTATGGAGATGCTATTCCGCGCATTGCTTGCGCTATTTTTTCCTCATCGACTAAGAGATGAGAGAAACATCTTTACAGGAAGATCTCCCATGCAGAACAAGTACATCGCACAGAATGTTTCTGTGCACCCCCGCGCATTCACTCTGATTGAACTTCTGGTCGTAATTGCGATCATTGCCGTACTGGTCGCATTATTACTGCCAGCCGTGCAGCAGGCCCGAGCGGCTGCTCGGCGAACACAGTGCAAAAGCCAGCTCAAACAAATTGTCCTGGCGATGCACAACTATGCCGATGTGTATCGCGAACAACTCATCGCCTACAAGATCGATGATACTCAGGAAATCGCTTACAACACAGGAGCTTCCGGCACAAGAGGCTCCATCAATTACTGGTTTGGAAAGGTCGATTACACGCTTCCAGCCGATCAGCAATACGATTTCGCTGCTGGACCTCTGGCTCCGTATATCGAGAGCAACAGTGCAATTTTTCAGTGTCCGGATTTAGGACCGAGTCAAATCGATCATCTTCGTTTTGGCAAACCCGCCTGCGGCTACGCCTACAACGGACACTATCTAAGCTACGGCATCAATTACGACTATTCCGCCTATCCGGCTGTCACGGTGTCAAAAGAACCTGTCACTCGTAAATTCCGCGATGTTCAGTCGACAACGCAAACAATCGCCTTTGCCGACTCGGCTGTCTATAATACCTGGGATTATTTTCCCGATGAACATCTCGTCGAAAATCCCTTACTGGAACCTCCTTCAAATACTCAACCTTCTGTCCATTTTCGGCATCACAATTCCGCGAATGTTGCGTATCTGGATGGACATGTCGAATCCGAGATCCCGAGCCAGATTCAATTGCCAGTCTGGTTCACGACTGCTCAGGTTGAAGCGAATCGAAAGCATCATCTCGGTTTTGTCGGCGATGATGATTCGAAATATGATCGTGAGTAAATGATTAGTATATGAGAAATCACAGATATCTGAGTTGATAGAATTGTTTCACGCAAAGACGCAAAGCCGCGAAGAGTTTTTTATGGAGGTCTTTGAAATTTCTTTGCGTCTTTGCGTCTTTGCGTGATTCATTTTTTTATTTTTGAGAATACCCTTTCTTGTTATTTGTTTCTCAAATGCTGTTATTCCAATTTGAATAACGAGGGACATCCGGCCGTTTTAATAAATTCTGGAATCTCGCAAATACTTTTGTACATACTAAATATTACCTCAAAGCATTAAATGAACACGAAGAGTCAGAGGTTGTACTTCGCGTCCTTTGCGATCTTTGTGTTTATCAATTATTCTGTGCTTTGAATCAGTCTTTCGACTTCAGGCACTGCCCTGATCTGGATAAGAAATTATTGTCATGAAAAGTGAACTCCAAAAAAATCCACTGACTGCAGGACGAATCATTTGTCTGGCTGCTCTTGTGCTGCTCGCATTGGTTTCTAAAGTGATGCCCTATGCAATTTACCGGATGGGTTGGCAGTTGGATCCGACCGATATCGGTTCCTACATCTGGAATTTCTCCCCGTTGATGCCATTGGCAATTGTGGCTGGTGCGAGCCTGCCGCGAAATCTGGCGATCGCTTTGCCATTGGGAACCTGGTTTGCGGGTGATTTGCTGATCGGGGTTGTCTCCGGCCATATGGAATGGGCATTTTATCCTCATCAGCCTCTCATCTATGGACTGGTGATTGGTCTGGTTGCACTTGGTCTACTGGGAGCGAAATATGTTCGCAGCGAAACGTTTAGCGAGCGAACACTGGTCAATGTTTCGAGTGGATTAATCGGAGCGACACTCTTTTTCCTAGTGTCGAACTCGTTGATCTGGGCTTTGGGCGATGAAATGAATTACTCGAAAACCCTCGGCGGGTTAGTCGAATGCTTTATGATGGCAGTGCCGTTTTATCGGGCTTCCTTAGTCAGTATGGTTGTGTTTGTACCAATTTTCATGGCGATTCTCGCTCCGGGTCGTGAATTGGAAATGCAGAAAGTAGTAGATTTGAACCGTCAATTGGCTGACTCCTGAAAAATTTTCAAGACTTATCTTGAATTTCTTGAATTTGTCATCCATAATCATAGATATGAACCTGCCTGCTGAATTGAGTGATTCGGCTACCGCACCTGTTGGGGCGTTTTGAAGGGGTTTGTAGAGTTTTGTTTGTCGTTCCTAAATTTGTTGCGAGCAGGCAACCTGCCTGCGGAATAGCAATTTGACGACGGCTATCAAAGCTCGACAGAGCCGTAGGCGAAATTAAGGATTTTTTTTAATTTCGTACTCGCCAAATTCAGGTCACCCACTCCCGTGCCGCAATTGAGAAGACCTCAACCAAAGCGCGGACGCCTTGCAGCGGATCGGCATTACTTAACGACGTTTGTTTCGTACGATCTTCGTTAGATGAGTTGATGTCCGTTCCCGATGCCTGCTTTAATGCGTGCCTGTTTCTGCACGCACCTGCATCCACCGGACAGTCGCTCGCTGCCGAAGTTTGGATAACGCCAATGATTAATGCACGCACACCTTCCCTCCTGCTGTTGATCGCTGCCATTGCGATAACGCCCCGCCTTCATGCTGAAGAGACCCCCGGAGCCGACGCTGCTCAGCAATCTGTCAGCTATCACACACAAATCAAGCCGATCTTCCAGGCTCATTGCCAGGGCTGCCATCAGCCTGCCAAGCCACTCGGTGACTATATAATGACCGATTTTCAATCGCTCCTTAAAGGCGGCGAATCGGAATCGGCTGCGATTGTTGCTGGGGATGCCAAGGCCAGTTATCTGCTGGATCAGATCATGCCGGTTGACGGTGTAGCCGCAATGCCGAAGGAAAAGGCTCCGCTTTCCCCCGAACAAATTGGATTGGTGAAAAGCTGGATTGAGCAGGGAGCCATCGACGATACTCCCGCTTCGGCTATCGCTGTTTACGATGCCGCCCATCCACCCGTTTACAGCAGACCTCCAGTCACGACAGCCATCGATTATTCTCCAGATGGCAAGTTGTTAGCCGCTGCGGGACATCATGAAGTGCTGATTCATCATGCCGATGGCAGCGGAATTGTGGCGCGGTTGATTGGAGTTTCCGACCGAATTGAATCGGTCAAGTTCTCTCCTGATGGAACGAAACTGGCCGTCACTGGCGGGGCCCCCGCTCGTATGGGTGAAGTGCAGGTTTGGGATGTCGCGACTAAGAAACTGCTGACTTCAGTGCAGGTCACTTACGATACCGTCTACGGAGCCAGCTGGTCTCCCGACGGAACAAAAATCGCTTTTGGTTGTGCAGATAACACGTTGCGGGTGATTGAAGCGGCCACCGGTAAAGAAGTTCTCTTCCAGGGTTCGCACGGCGACTGGGTTCTCGATACGACTTTTTCCATTGATGGTGCACACGTCGTTTCGGTTGGCCGCGATCAAACAGCCAAGTTAATCGAATTCGAAACCCAACGATTTGTCGACAATATCACCTCCATCACACCGGGAGCCCTCAAAGGGGGACTGGCCGCTGTGGAAACGCATCCGGCACGAAATGAAATTCTGATCGGTGGAGCCGATGGGGTGCCACGAACGTATCGCATGTAACGCTTAACAAAACGTGTGATTGGTGACGATGCCAATCTGGTTCGCGAACTCCGCGCAACCTCCGGTCGAATCTTTGATGTCGCTTACAGTCCCGATGCGTCCCAACTGGCGGTTGTCAGCAGCGATAACGGGACGGGTTATCTGACAGTTTATCAGTACGGCGTCGATGGCGGACTTCCCGATGAGATCAAAAAGATTCTCGAAGAGCGTGTTGCCAGCCGAAAACCCGAACAGAAGAAGTTGATTGAGGAGTTACGGGGTGAAGGCGTTAAGTTGATTTCCAAAAAGCAGATTCCCGGAAGCGGTTGTTATGCATTAGCTTACAATCCTGATGGAAAGCAGATCGCAGTCGCCAGCACCGATGGCAACCTGCGAATTTTCGATGCGGGTACGGTCGAGCAGACTCAGGAGTTTGCCATTTATCCGACGACTGGTGAGAAGACTCAACTGGCAGTAGGCTCTTCCGACTGGAAGTTTGGAAACTTGAATCCAGCAACGGATGTAAAATCAGAAGTGACCGCTGAGATTGCATCGATTGCGATCACTCCAGCTGCAATTCAATTCAACGATCCTCTCGATTATGCTCAGCTGGTCGTGATCGCCACCTTGAAATCGGGCGACCAAATTGATGTCACTCGCTCAGTGAAATTCACCGTCGATGAGAAGTTTGCCTCTATTGATTCCCTTGGCCTGCTGCAACCTCGATCTAATGGTCAAACAGAAGTTAAAGTATCCATTCAAGGTCTTGAAGCCTCTTTGCCAGTCACGATTTCTCAGCAGGATGCCGGCTTAAATGTCGATTACGTTCACGATGTGATGCCCGTGCTTTCCAAGCTGGGTTGTAATCAGGGGACCTGCCACGGTTCTGCCCAGGGGAAAGCCGGTTTCAAACTTTCCCTGCGGGGTTACGACCCCATTTTCGACGTGCGGGCATTGACCGACGATCATGCCTCACGCCGTATGAACGCCGCTGCTCCCGATGAATCACTGATGCTCCTCAAAGCGATTGGTGGAGTGCCGCATGTGGGCGGGCAGTTAATCACTGCAGATCACAAATACTATCAGCTGCTCAGAAACTGGATTGCCAGCGGAGCTGCACTCGACCTGAAAACTCCGCGTGTCGTTTCGATTGATGTCTTCCCGAAAAACCCAACAATTCAGTCGATCAATTCCCAGCAACAGGTTCGCGTTGTGGCAACCTATGCCGATGGAGCACAACGGGATGTCACTTACGAATCGTTTATCGAAAGCGGAAATACGGAGGTTGCCACGATCAACAGCAGTGGACTTCTCACTTCCATTCGCCGCGGAGAAGCACCAATTCTGGCTCGTCATGAAGGTGCCTATGCCGCGACAACTTTGACGGTCATGGGAGATCGGGACGAGTTTGTCTGGCAGGATCCGCCGACCTTCAACCGAATTGACGAACTGGTGGCCAATAAATGGCAGCGTATGAAAATTCAACCGTCTCAATTGACTTCCGATGCGGAATTCATGCGACGCGTTACGCTCGATTTAACAGGTCTGCCACCGACAGCGGAAGCCGTTGAAGCATTTATTGCTGATCAGCGTCCGACTCAGGAAAAACGGGATCGCTATATCGACTATCTGGTCGGTTCAGAAGACTACATCGCCCACTTCACCAACAAATGGGCGAACCTGCTGCAGGTGAATGGAAAGTTCCTCGGACGTGAAGGAGCCAATCTGTTCCGCGAGTGGATTCGCAATCAGATTGCTCAGAATCGACCTTATGATGAATTTGTAAAAGAAATTCTGACGGCGACCGGTTCCAACAAAGCGAATCCTCCTGCCTCATATTTCAAGGTTCTTCGAGATCCTGAAAACACGATGGAAAATACGACACACCTGTTTCTGGGAGTGCGTTTCAACTGCAATAAATGCCACGACCATCCTTTTGAAAAATGGACCCAGGATCAATACTACGAAACTGCGGCTTTCTTCGCTCAGGTGGGATTAAAAGCCGATCCGGAAGCCAAAGGTAAGAATATTGGTGGCACAGCTGTGGAATCGGGCAAACCACTTTATGAAATCGTGGTCGATCAGAAACAGGGAGATGTCACTCATCAACGAACGAACGAAATCGCTCCTCCGACATTCCCCTATGAAAGCACTTTTGAAACTGCAGAAGATGCAACACGTCGTGAGCAACTCGCAGCCTGGATGGTCGCTCCCGATAACCGCTATTTTGCCCGCAGCTATGTCAATCGTTTATGGGGGCATCTGTTCGGAATGGGAATTATCGAACCGGTCGATGACATCCGAGCAGGCAATCCACCGACGAATCCGGAGTTGCTCGACTATCTGACGGAAGAGTTCATCAATTCCGATTTTGATGTTCAGCACGCTTTGCGTCTCATCTGCAAATCGAGAACGTATCAGCTTTCGATTGCGACAAATAAATGGAACGAAGACGACACGATTAACTTCTCGCATGCCCAGGCTCGTCGCCTGCCAGCCGAAACTTTGTTTGATGCCATTCATCAGGTGACTGGCTCGCAAAGTCATATTCCAGGAGTTCCAGCAGGAACTCGTGCTGCTGCGTTGTCCGATTCTCAAATCAAACTGGAAGATGGTTTCCTGAGTAACTTCGGGCGTCCGAATCGCGAAAGTGCTTGCGAATGCGAACGCTCCAACGAAGTTCAACTCGGACCGATCATGGCGATGGTCAGCGGAAAAACAGTCGCGGATGCGATTGCCGATCCGAATAACGCGATTCCGAAACTGGTCAATTCGATTCCTGGTAATCAGGAATTGATCGATGCCCTGTATCTGAAAATTCTCAATCGACCTGCCACCGTCAAAGAGATCGAAGTTGCGCTGCCGATTTTTGAAACCGTTGCCGAGTCCCATCAGGAACTTGAACAGAAGCTGGCAGAGAAAGAAGCCTGGTGGAAATCTATCCGGGATCAGAAAGAGCAGGAACGTCTTGCTGAAATTCAAAAAGCTGAGAAGACACTTGCAGTTTATAAAATCGAATTGGCTCCCAAGCGGGAACTCGCTGAGCAGGAACGCCAGAAGAAGATCCAACAAGCCGAGGCGAATCTGGCCAAACATTCCGAATCGATTGAACAGCCTCTGCAGGAGTGGATCGCCAAACAACAGTCTGAAGCCAGCGTTGAGTGGCAGGTGTTGCGTCCAACTTCTCTGGTCGCTTCCAATAAAGCCGATTTGAAACTGCAGGAAGACGGCTCAATTATCGCTTCTGTTAAACCGGGCTTGGGCTCTTACGAGTTGATTGCTCAAACAGATTTGTCAAAAGTGACAGCCATTCGACT
>DOCI01000323.1:6009-6183 GCA_003503535.1 Planctomycetaceae bacterium | reverse complement strand
GACAGCCATTCGACTGGAAGCACTCACCGATCCTTCACTTCCCGGCAATGGTCCCGGACTGGGTGGCGGGAATTTCGTGTTGACCGAATTCGAAGTCTTCAAAAGTGACCTTTCCAAAGAGAAACCTGTTCCGCATCAATTAATGTTACAGAATGCTCAGGCTGATTTCAGTCA
>DOCI01000323.1:3580-5873 GCA_003503535.1 Planctomycetaceae bacterium | reverse complement strand
AATGCTCAGGCTGATTTCAGTCAGGGAAGTTACGATGTTAAAACGGCCATTGATGGACAAGTCAAACCGAATGCCAACGGTTGGGCGGTTTCGCCTCAGCAGGGAAAAACTCACTGGGCCACGTTTGAAATCAAAAATCCTACACCCGTATCGGGTGCGTCTGAGTTTAAATTTATCCTCAAGCAAAACTATCAGGATAAAAATCACTGGCTGGGAAGATTCCGGATTTCGGTCACGTCGGCGGAACCGAAAATTCCGCTCGGATTACCGCACGAAGTCCAGGCTCTTATCAAACTGACTCCTGAAGAACGCACTCCCGAACAGACTGCGACTCTGGTCGAGTTCTATCAGCGATTCGATGACAAATACATCGCCCTCAAACAGGCAGTCGCAGAAGAGAAGAAACCTCTTCCTCCCGATGCACAACTGCTGAATCTGGAAGCAAGTTTAGTCGCAGCCAAAAAACCTGTTAAGGATGCTCCAAGCGTCGTCCAGCTTCGAGCCGACTTCGAGATGAGCAAAAAGCTGACCGAAAATCAACGCCTGACCGCTGCTCAGGATTTAACCTGGGCCTTGATCAATAGTCCTTCATTCCTGTTTAACCGATAAGACGTATCGAGCCGCTTAACACCTGACAATTCAACCATTCAATTCATTGGAGAACACGATGTTTACTGTCAAAGGCCAAAAAGGTAAGGATGTCTGTGATCGCAATCTCGGACCAACCCGGCGCGATGTCCTCAGAATCGGCGGTTCGGGAATGCTCGGTTTGAGTCTCGGCTCAATGCTGGAATTGCAATCTGCCTCGGCCAACGAACCCATTGCTCACAAAGCGGCTCCCGGATGGGGCAAAGCCAAGAGTATTATCATGGTCTACCTGCAGGGTGGGCCAAGTCACATCGACTTATGGGATCCGAAAGAAAATGTTCCTGATAAAGTCAAAAGTGAATTCGCGTCCATCGACACCGTCGTGCCGGGCGTCAAAGTGACAGAAATCCTGCCGAAACTCGCCAAAGAACTCGATAAAACAACGCTCATCCGTTCGATGAGTTACACACCGAATGGCTTGTTTAATCATACCGCTGCTATTTATCAGATGATGACCGGTTACACGACTGACAAAGTCAGTCCTTCCGGGCAGTTGGAACCACCATCTCCTAAAGATTTTCCAAACTTTGGTTCGAACATCATTCGTATCAAACCTTCTGAAGTCCCGATGCTCCCCTTCGTTATGCTGCCTCGCCCACTGCAGGAAAGTAATGTTGTTGGTAAGGGAGGGACTGCAGGATTTCTCGGTAAAGCGTTCGATCCTTACACGCTCTATCCCGATGGCGACGACATGGATATGAGTAAGATGGAGAAGATCAAGATCGACGATCTGAAACTCCGTCCCGAAGTCTATGCATCACGCCTCGAACGCCGCGCCCGACTTCGCGATCAGATTAACGATCTGATGCCCGAAATCGATAAAGCAGTCGCTCATTCCAGTCTGAACGAGTATTACGATCGTGCACTCGAACTGATTGTTTCAGGCCGTGCCCGCGATGCGTTTATGCTTGATCAGGAAGACTCCGACTTACGAGATCGTTACGGTCGCAATACCTTTGGACAAAGTTGTCTGCTGGCTCGTCGTCTTGTTGAAGCGGGCACACGAGTTGTCGAAGTTGTCTGGCCGAAAGTTGCCAACTCTGACAACCACTCCTGGGATCATCACACCGGCTTGACCAAACGCATGAAAGATCAATCCGGCCCAATGCTCGATGGCGGATTATCCACTCTGATTGCCGATCTCGATGAGCGAGGCATGTTGGAAGATACCCTCGTCGTCGCTGTCGGTGAATTCGGACGAAGTCCTCAAAAGGGTGTCAGTACTTCCGGAAACGGAAACAGTGCTGATGGTCGCGATCACTGGCCTTATTGTTACACCGCATTGATGGCTGGTGCAGGAGTACAGCGAGGCAGTGTCTACGGTAAGTCTGATAAAACGGCTTCTGCTCCATTAGATAAACCAGTCCATCCCGGCGAACTACTCGCCTCGATCTACCACGCCTTCGGCATCAATCCGGAATCGATTGTCTACAATCATCTCAATCAGCCACGGGAGCTTGTCAAAGCCCAGGCGATTCCAGGATTATTTGCCTAAGAACCCAAAGGTTTGCCTGTATTTCCATGTCGACTCACTGATCAATTTGATCAGTGAGTTTTTTTATTGCTCGAATTGATATTTAGACCAAGTCTACTTTTGCGATATCAGCTGGCGACGCGAAAACATCTGTATTGGCAGGCTGGAATG
>DOCI01000323.1:0-3525 GCA_003503535.1 Planctomycetaceae bacterium | reverse complement strand
TATTGGCAGGCTGGAATGTGATACGATTTAGCGGAATGCGTCCTAAGTGTTCTTCTCGGCTGAGAGCATAGCCGCGGTCCCAATGATGGCTGTTGCTACCCAGGCCGTGATCCCCAGAGAAACCTCACCGGACACGACCGCAGTCACTGTGGCAGCGATCGCTACGCAAATTGTCGTCACTCCTGCCATCACAATCTTTAATTTAGCGACCTTCTGACAAGTGGAATTTGTTGCTGAGTTTTCCGTCATCATTTCTCCAGTAACGTCTGATAATTGTCAGGTCACAATTTTTATCATAACCCTGTTAAAAGGATCTCCCAGTTTAGTCTCTTCCTGGCTGTTTCATTCAACCCGCAGGTGCACAAGCTACCACGACGGGAGTTTCTCTGGTGGAGTTTCCCTGCGGATTGATTTAGAATAGATGTAATCAACTGACCAAGCACACTGACAATAATTATAGAAACCACAAGGCTCATCATGACTGCTATTGAAATGTGCAAACTTCTCAGCGCAATCCTAATCAAAAAAGGGATGTATGCGGTTGAGTCGGATATCGTCGCTCAAAGGATGATTGATGCCGACATCATGGGACGCAGTGAATTTGGATGTTTGAGCATCATCGAATCGGTGAAGTCGATCGATTTGGGTGATATTGACCCTCGGGCACTCTCGATGATTAAATCGGACACTCCCGCAACCGCCTGGATCGATGCCAATGAAGGTATGGGACATGTTGCAGCCTCAAAAGGTTCTACGGAAGCGGTCCAGAAAGCCAAAGCCGTCGGTATTGGAGCGGTTGTCATTTCGAACAGTCAAAATCTGGGAAGCCCGCTCGTTTATGCCCGACTGATCGCTCAGGCAGGAATGATTGGCTGCTGCCTGACCTGTCCTCCGGCTTCGCCAGCTGTTGAAGATGAACTGGAAGAACAGACTTTTTTTGGGCGGCAGCCTGCCGCTTTTGCTGTCCCAGCACATGAGGCGACCATTGGCTATGAATTTTCCTTTGGAGCGGATCGCCCGCTTCGGCATCAAATTCCAGCCGAACTCTCTACATCTCTTGGCCTATTGCAATGTCTGCTAACCAGTGGTTTGTCAGGTGCAAAAACGCCTCCGGAAAAAACTCGCGGACCGCTTCACGAACGATTCGAGCATTTTATTATTGCCATCGACCCGGCTGCCTTTGCTGGTCCCGAAAAACTGGCGAAAACCGTTGAGTCGCTGGTGAAGCATGTCGACTCTCAAGAAAATTCTCCCGCTTATCGAGCAGCCATTACAGAAAGTCCCTTCCTCCCTGAGGAAAGTACGCTCCTGCAAATTAATGAACTGGCAGAACGACTCCGGATTTCCAACGTAAAATAGCCAAAGGTATTCAAACAAATTCCGGGTGCAATCTTATTTCTCGATTGATAAACTGCTTCCTTTATGGATGTGCTGAATTGGAATCACAATGATTCCGTTTTGCGCCTGTAGCTCAGTAGGATAGAGCGACGGTTTCCTAAACCGTAGGTCGTGGGTTCGAATCCCGCCAGGTGCATTTTGCAACAATCGTGTTCGGAATGGACCCAAATGTTTTTATGGGGTTCAATTGAGTATAGGGTTTAGACTATTTTCATATGGATCCTGCAGTCGCACAGGGAGTAAATGTAAGCAAAATGCTGTGTTTGCTCCTGATGAACGTTGCAGGTAAATTTTGAATATGCTCTAGATCTGAATACAGACCGATTTTGTCTGCAGATAATTCTCCAGAGAGGCATGCCCCATTTCCCGACCCCAACCGGATTGTTTATATCCGCCAAAGGGAAGAGCCGCGTCGAAGATGCTGTAACAATTGATCCAGACGGTTCCTGCCTTGACCGCTTTAGCAAGTCGATGAGCTTTGGAGATATCGCGAGTCCAGATTCCAGCTGCCAGTCCGTAAGCAGACTCGTTGGCTCGACAAGCGATTTCAGAATCGTTTTCGAAGGACATCGCCGCTACCACCGGACCGAAAATTTCCTCACGGACGACAGACATTTCAGCAGTGGCATTCTTTAACACTGTTGGCTGGACGAAGTAGCCGGGGCAATCCAGACTGGCTCCGCCTGCAGACACTTCTGCACCTGCTTCGAGACCTGCCTTGAGATACCCTGTCACACGTTGAAATTGCTCTCGGGAAACCAGTGGCCCCATTTGTGTGGATTCGTCAAATCCGTTGCCTACTTTGAGGTTCTTTGCGATTTCACTAACTCCAGCGACAACCTCGTCGTAGATACCTTTCTGAATAAACAATCGCGAGCCGGCACTGCAAACCTGGCCTTGATTGAAGAAGATCGCGTCGGCTGCGCCGGCAATGGCGAGGTCGAGGTCGGCATCATCGTAGACAACATTCGGGCTTTTTCCGCCCAGTTCCAGAGTCACTTTCTTCAGATTGCCGGCTGCCGAGTTGATAATCAACTTGCCGACTTCCGTTGATCCTGTGAACGCAACTTTGTCTATCTTTTCATGGGAGGCAATTGCCGCGCCAGCTGTCTCGCCAAATCCAGTGATGATATTGACGACTCCATCTGGGATTCCCGCTTCCTGCAACAGCTCCCCCAGTCGAATAGCAGACAGTGGTGTCTGTTCTGCTGGTTTCAAAATGATTGTGCAACCAGTCGCCAATGCCGGACCCAGTTTCCAGGCTGCCATCAGTAAAGGAAAATTCCAGGGAATGATCTGTCCGACAACACCGATGGGTTCTTTCAGAGTAAACGCATGATATTCCTGATCGGGAGCATACGGAACATTCAGAGGAATCGTATTCCCTTCAATTTTTGTGGCCCAGCCAGCCATATAGCGAAACATATCGGCTGCTAAAGCGACATCGGCCGCTTTGGCAATGCTGAATGGCTTTCCGTTATCCAGTGTTTCCAGCTGAGCCAATTCAACGGCATGTTCTTCAATCAACTCGCCAACTTTCCAGATGAGCCGACTACGATCAGAAGCGGTCATCTTCGACCAGGGACCATCATCAAAAGCCTTGCGAGCAGCCGAGACTGCCAGATCCACATCAGCAAATTCCCCTTCTGCAACTTGAGCAATGACCTGATCGGTCGCAGGATCGTAAACATCGAATGTTTTTCCACTGCAGGCAGCGACCCACTGACCATCGATCAAGAGTTTTTTTGGGGCACTCAGAAATGATTGAAGGGATTCCGGAACTGATGATGAGACAGTCGTCGACATGAGGTTCTCCTGTAAACTGATAACTACGCGTGGATTTTCCCAAGCGGAATGGATCGATGAATGTTGATCAGTATATCAGAGATTGGTGTGAAGATTAATTCTGTCCTACAGATTATTGAACAATCGAAGTCTGATTGCATCTTCGTTTTTTTGTTGACGAGTCGCTGGGTGGCACATCCCAAAACGAAGAGATGGGCGTGGGGACTGAACAAGGCCACACTCAGTTACCCATGATGAGGCCTTTTCTCGTTATTAAACCCTGTTCCCATTGGAAATCGGATTTCCTTAGACATCTTGAAAAGGTCTTCCGGGGTGGCGGGG
>DOCI01000334.1:4596-7649 GCA_003503535.1 Planctomycetaceae bacterium | reverse complement strand
TTTCAAATTAGAAAGCGTATAAAAACTCTGTTACCTCTGTGGTATATAGAAATTCTGTTGATTGCCCCACCTGCGAAACTCATTTCAATTCGGTGGCATTCCACGAATACGGCAAGTCATTTTTCCTTCCAATGATTTGTCAATTGATTTCTTCTTAACTCCTCTCGGAAAGTCATTTCATGCAAGTTCGCTTGACCCTGCTGCTGCTTAGTATTTTCTGCTTTCATTCCACCATCCAGGCAGAAGAATGGAAGCTTGTCTGGCAGGATGAATTTGAGGGGAAGTCCCTGAATTATCAGCAGTGGGAAACGGAGGTGAATGCGTTCGGAGGGGGAAATCAGGAATTGCAGATTTATACGGATCGTCCCAAAAATGTACGGGTGCAAAATGGCAAACTCGTTCTGGAAGCTCATCGGGACAACGCGGGAATTGCAGGTACGGTTCGAGAATATTCTTCCGGACGGGTTCGCAGTAAACATCGCGGGGACTGGAAATACGGCCGCTTTGAAATCCGTGCTAAACTGCCTGCTGGTCAGGGGCTATGGCCTGCGATTTGGATGTTGCCGACCGATGAAAAATATGGAACATGGGCGTCGAGTGGCGAAATTGACATCATGGAGTTCAAAGGACAGGAACCGAAGACCGTCCTGGGGACTCTCCACTATGGTGGACAGTGGCCCAAAAATGCCTATTCGGGCGATCAATTCGAACTCAAACTAGGTTCGTTCACCGAAGAATTCCATACTTTCGCGATTGAGTGGGAAGAGGGTGAAATCCGCTGGTATGTCGATGGCGAACTCTATCAGACGCAATCAAAGTGGCATTCGGCTGCTGCAGAATACCCGGCTCCATTCGATCAGCGGTTTCATCTGGTGATGAATCTTTCCGTTGGTGGGCAATTTGTTGGTAACCCGAATGACTCAACCCAATTCCCGGCTCAGTTTCTGGTCGATTACGTGCGAGTTTATCAGAAACGATAATGCTCTGTGAAATATTGGGAACTGTTTTTGCCAGTATTTTCAGCGGATCGTAAAAATTCAGAGGTCTATTTGCGGCTCAATTCATCGGGTTTTGCTACAGTCTTGTGAATTGACGTTATCGAACCGCCCTAGAAGATTTTGTGAAATTGAGAGTCCGTTGTCTGAACTGCCTGCTGATGCTGAAAACTGGTTGGAATTGAAAAACCCTCATGCGGTCCTGGCTGCGCTGGAGCAGAGGCCGGACGATGTGAAGGAACTTCGTTTTTACGTGGAACCGAAAGGCTTGTGGCGTAAAATTTCTGATGTCGCAGAAGAGAAGAAAATTCCCGTTCGTGATCTCGCATTTACTCAGGAAAAAAAACAACGAGATCGCCCATCACATAAGGTCGAACGGACCGGCCATGCGACTGGTATCGTAAAACCCAAAAAACCGATTTCACTGACAGACTTCTTTCACGGAATTGGCGATACCAGTCTGCAGACGCCACCAATCTGGCTTGCACTCGATTCGCTGCAGGATCCCCATAATGTGGGCGCCATCTTCCGCTCGGCTGCTTTTTTCGGGGTACGCGGGATCATGATGACGAAAAATCAGTCCGCTCCGATCAATGCGACCGTTCACGACATCGCTGCTGGCGGTATGGAATCGGTGCCGTATGTTGTCGAGACAAATCTGAATCGAGCCATCAAAACTGCTCAGAAAGCAGGACTTTGGGTGTTGGGAACTTCGGAACACGCCCAGGATTCCGTCTGGAAGATCGATCAGAAGCGCCCCTGGCTTTTAATTGTGGGCAACGAACAAAAAGGTTTGCGTCGGCTCACTCTCGAAAAGTGCGATATGCATTGCACAATTCCAAATCTGGGCGATGTGAAGTCACTGAATGTCTCCGTAGCGACCGGCATTTTGCTCAATACACTGACCAGACCTGCGAAATAATGATTGTTCAGAGAGTGATTTCTAATCAGACATTCTGCGCTCCCGGAATTCAGTACAATTGAATTCTGATGTTGCATGTAAGAATCATTCTCTCAGCCTGATCACCAATCGAACTCTACGAACTCGCTCGCCATTTCAGTAGTGCTCAAATCGCAACTGCAGAACCCCCTCTTCAGGCATTCCACAACCTCCTACACTGCAACCCCTTATGACTCATGCAACGATTCAGACATTGGATTAAAATATCAAAAGCAGCGTTAGCAAAGGTATGAAATTTCGAATTAATTTGAAATTGTCAAATTTTTGAGACCATTTTTTCAGAAATAATCGCGCATTTGGCATGTTGTATGCCTATTAGTTTTTTTACAAGATGTTTCAAAAATCACTCACGCTATTTGAGGAGAAGGGCAATGTTTCAAAAATTCTTGACCAACTTCTGGCAGGATGAAAATGGTTTTATCATTTCTGCGGAACTCGTACTGATCGCAACGATACTGATCATTGGCTTGATCGTTGGCTTGTCTTCCATTCAGCATGCAATCGTCTCCGAACTCAATGATATTGGAGACGGAATTGGGACTTCGAATCAATCCTACTATTATTCGGGATTCTCTTCCTACAAGAACTTTGGCAATGGCGGTGGCGGGAACAATGCATTGAAAGCCTACACTCGCGGTGCTGCCTTTTATGATTCAGGCGATGATTGCGATGATGATCAATGTGATATCGCTTGCGATGTGCCGGTCAATGAAGGTCCCAAAACAAACATTTAATGTTTCTTTGTTAGCTCACGCTAACACATGTTAAGAATTTACTGTCACATCATGAGTGCACCAGCATCGGGTCTCAACTTCAGTTGAGGCCCGTTTTCGTGCAATATTCGAAGATCAAACGAGAAGCGGTGCAATCACCAGCGCGACAACGCTCATCAGCTTGATCAGAATGTTCAGGCTGGGACCAGCTGTATCTTTGAACGGATCGCCAACCGTATCGCCGATGACTGCAGCCTTGTGAGCTTCCGAGCCCTTGCCGCCAAAATTGCCTTCTTCGATATGCTTTTTCGCGTTGTCCCAGGCTCCTCCTGCATTCGCCATAAAGAGTGCAAGCATCACTCCAGAGACGGTCACTCCAACCAG
>DOCI01000334.1:3442-4556 GCA_003503535.1 Planctomycetaceae bacterium | reverse complement strand
CCAACCAGCAAGCCGCCGAGCATTTCTGGTCCTCCAATAAAACCGACTGCAATCGGGGTGAGAATTCCGAGGAGAGCCGGGACGGCCATCTCTCGAATAGCGGCTCCAGTGGCGATGTCGACACAGCGGGCATAATCCGGTCGGGCAAGCCTTTCCATAATTCCATCAATTTCATGAAACTGACGGCGGACTTCTTCGATCATTTTAAAAGCGGCCCGCCCGACGGCTCCCATGGCGAAAGCCGAGAAGAGATAGGGCAACATGCCGCCGAGGAACAGGCCTGCTGTCACTTTGGGATGAGTCACATCGATCGAAGTAATCCCCGTTTGAGCACGATAAGCCGCAAACAAAGCCAGTGCGGTTAAGGCTGCAGAGCCAATGGCAAAGCCTTTGCCAATGGCAGCCGTTGTGTTCCCGACGGTATCCAGTTTATCGGTCCGCTGACGAACTTCAGGGGGAAGCTCAGCCATTTCCGAGATGCCCCCCGCATTATCGGCAATGGGGCCGTAAGCGTCGACCGCCAGTTGTATCCCAGTTGTGACAAGCATCCCCAGAGCCGCGATGGCAATGCCGTACAGACCTGCCAGAGAATGAGAGATCATCACTGCGGTAATTAACGAAACGACCGGCCAGGCTGTGGACATCATGCCGACGTCCAAACCTGCGATAATATTCGTTGCGGCTCCTGTCTGACTTTGAGCAGCGATACGTCGTGCCGGGCCTCGACTTTCAGCGGTGAAGTGTTCGGTTATCATTCCAATCGAGATGCCGGAAAGCAATCCAACAACAATAGACCAGAAAATTCCTGTCGCCTGATAGGTCACTTCGTACAGAGTAAAGGTTTCTGGAGCACAAAACAGGACGAGAGGATAAGCAAACAAGACCATCCCCCCTGCCGCTCCGAATGTTCCGGCATTGAGAGCCGCTTGCGGATTTCCGCCTTCCCGCGTTCTCACTAGAAATGTCCCGAGAACCGAAAACAGAATTCCCGATGCTGCCAGAACCAGCGGCAGTACAACTAATTCCACCGACAGAGCAGCTGCTCCCAGGACCATTGTTCCAATGATCGAGCCAACGTAGGATTCAAACAGGTCGGCTCCCATACCAGCGACAT
>DOCI01000334.1:1214-3190 GCA_003503535.1 Planctomycetaceae bacterium | reverse complement strand
CCCACATCAGCCGCCTTCGTAAATATGCCACCGCCGACACGGGCAAAAAGTGCAATCGAACTTGCCCCCATTGCAAATCCACTCAGAATGGGAAGAACCGTTGCATTCAGGATCGGTAATTCCATGCCAAATTGGGACACGTAAACCATGAACAGACCACTCAATCCGAGCAGTCCAAGCCCCACGACAGACATCCCCATGACAGTCCCGCCTGAGAAGGCGACATGCAGTGCATCATTCAAACTGATGCGAGCCGCCTGAGTCGTTCGTATGTTCGACGCCGTGGCGATACGCATGCCAATATATCCTGCCAGGCCAGAACAGAGCGCACCAACAACAAAAGAGAGACTGACGAGCCGTTGATCTCCCTTGTAAACCAACCCCAACACAAAGGCGACCACCACCACAAAAACGGAGAGCACAACGTATTCCCGTTTCAGAAACGCCATTGCCCCCTCTCGAATAGCCGCTCCAATCTCCCGCATCCGCTCGTTCCCGGAATCCTGTTTATCGACCCATAAAGATTTCCAGAATGCGAATCCCAAAGCAAGCAAACCAGCTGCGATACTGATCCAAATCAATAAATGTTCGTCCATGGTGCGATTTCCCAGTTGTATTTTTTAGGCGAGACGCGTCAGTGATGATTGATGCGTCCAAAAGTGTAGCTATTCTGAAGCAATCGAAAAGGGCAGAGCCCCTGAATCCTGAAAAACCTGAGGCAATCAGTGAAAAGTGGTTTGACCAGTGAACAAAAACTGTATGCCCATCGACACTCTACCCATCAAGCAAATTGCACTTGATAATGCCGAAATGGTTCGTCTTGTCGGTCGGTTTCGTGATTGATAGAGTTTGGCTGAAGCAGTTGCACTTGTTCTGGAACTTACAGATGTTACGGTAGAAATATCGATTCTTCTGAATACCGGACAATGGTAACTTTGCCTGATCGATCACAAAAATATACCTGCATACTAGGCTCGATGTGTGAAGGTCATGGCAACAGACGCAAAATCTGATTATTATGAACATTGGATCAACAGTTATTCAGAATGAACGTACCCCACATACTATGACTCAATCTGTCACACGAAATTCGAATGGACACCTTGTTTTGTCCCCGGCTGATCTCGTTGCGTTATCCAGAGGAATGCACTGTAATATGTATGATTATTTAGGAGCTCACACAGGCGAACATGATGGTATCCAGGGCACTCGATTTGCCGTCTGGGCTCCCAATGCCAAACGTGTTTCCGTGATTTGCGACAAGAATAATTGGACGCCTGCACAAAACGATCTTCACGGCAGCAACGAAGGCATCTGGTCGGGATTTGTTCCCGGCGTGAATGCCGGCGATACCTACAAGTATGCCATTGAAGCTCAGGATGGCCACGTCCATCATAAAGCGGATCCTTATGCCTTCTATGCCGAAGAAGCTCCAAAAACCGCTTCCATCGTTTACGAACTCGACCATTATCAATGGAACGACGGCGGCTGGATGGACTACCGTCGCAATTGCGATTGGATGTCTCAGCCGATTTCCATCTACGAAATTCATCTCGCCTCCTGGAAGCGTCCTAAAGATGGCCGGAAGTATTTCAACTATCGGGAACTGGCAGTCGATCTGCTCGAATATGTGCGCGAGATGGGTTACACGCACATCGAATTGATGCCGATCACCGAGCATCCCTTTGATGGATCCTGGGGCTATCAGACAACGGGCTACTTTGCTCCTACCTGCCGCTTCGGAACACCCGATGATTTCCGCTTCTTTGTCGATACCTTCCATCAGGCAGGCATCGGCGTAATTGTCGACTGGGTCCCCGCTCACTTCCCGACCGACGCACATTCCCTCGGCCAGTTCGATGGCACCAGCCTCTACGAACATTCCGATCCCCGTCAGGGATTCCACCCCGACTGGAACACCTACATTTTCAACTATGGACGCAACGAAGTCCGCGACTTCCTGCTCTCCAGTGCGC
>DOCI01000334.1:671-1153 GCA_003503535.1 Planctomycetaceae bacterium | reverse complement strand
CGACTTCCTGCTCTCCAGTGCGCGGTTCTGGCTCGATAAATATCATATTGATGGTATCCGAGTCGATGCGGTCGCCTCGATGCTTTATCTCGATTACTCGCGTGAAGCAGGCGAATGGATTCCGAATGCCCACGGCGGACGGGAAAACCTGGAGGCAATTCAGTTCCTCAAAGATCTGAACGTCATGATTCACGGCGAATTCCCCGGCGCACTTTCCTTTGCAGAAGAATCGACCGCCTGGGGTGGCGTTTCGCGGCCGGTCTACGAGGGTGGACTCGGCTTTACGATGAAGTGGGACATGGGCTGGATGAACGATACCGTTCATTATATTCAACGCGATCCCGTCCATCGCAAACATCATCAGAACGAACTTTCGTTCCGCATGATTTACGCCTTCACCGAAAACTTTGTCCTGCCCCTTTCGCACGATGAAGTGGTCCATGGCAAACGCTCGCTCCTTTCCCAGATGCCGGGCGACTTCT
>DOCI01000334.1:0-571 GCA_003503535.1 Planctomycetaceae bacterium | reverse complement strand
CGCCAATCTACGCCTGCTCTACGGCTATCAATACTGTATGCCAGGCAAAAAACTGCTCTTCATGGGCTGCGAACTGGGACAATGGCACGAGTGGAATCATGATGCCGAACTCGACTGGGCGTTAATCGGCAATACCCATCACGATGGCATCCGCAATTTCATCGGCGATTTGAACCGCGTCCTCCGCGATCATCCCGCCCTGCATGAATGCGACTTCAACGACGCCGGCTTCTCCTGGATTCACGCCGACGATGCTGCCAACAGTTCCTATGCATTCTGCAGAATCTCGAAGAACGAAACCGAAACGCTCGTCTGTGCCTTCAACTTCACACCGGTCCCTCGCGATAAATATCTGATCGGCGTACCAAAAGCGGGAACCTACACGGAAATCCTCAACAGCGACGCCCACACCTACGGCGGCACCAACGTCGGCAACGCCGGCAAAGTCAAAACCGTTAAAGAACCGATGCACGGCCGGAAGCAAAGCGTAGAAGTGGTGCTGCCACCATTGGGGATGATTGTGCTGCGACACGATAGCTAATGATGATAATAGTAGGGTGAAACTATGAGA
>DOCI01000184.1:2470-2772 GCA_003503535.1 Planctomycetaceae bacterium | reverse complement strand
GGTCGCATGGACGCCTAAAATACAGAGAGCGATCTGTTTGCTCCCGCTGATCGCCTCAATTTCATTACAGAAATGCAAGAAACGATGGAACGTACCGTAAAACCTCGACCGGCTGTCTTGCGGGCATTGGGAAATCAGGATCCTCCTGCAGAACTTCTGATTGATGGCGTGATCTTCAAACGAGATGAAGTGTTTAAACACGATTCCTGGGCTGCGACCGCTCTTTACCGAGGTAAGGAATTTGATGCCGTTTGTAAAATGAACCGTTCTCAATCGATCTACGGCTTTCCCATGAAGTGGCT
>DOCI01000184.1:1703-2394 GCA_003503535.1 Planctomycetaceae bacterium | reverse complement strand
CCATGAAGTGGCTCGGACGCTTCCTCGCCAATCGTGAAGCGTTTGCCTACAGCACATTGGCCGGAATTGAAGGGATCGCCCCCGGCTGCAATAAAATTGCCCGGAATGGCAGAACCTTACCCAATGTGGTCGCCCATCAATTTGTTCCGGGTCATCCTTTGGGGAACAATGAAGAAGTTAACGAAGACTTCTTTCCGGGATTGCTCCGAATCCTCAAAGCGGTCCACAAAAAAGGCTTTGCTTATGTCGATCTTCACAAACGGGAAAATATCCTCGTGGGCGATGATGCAAAGCCATACCTGATCGATTTCCAGATCAGTTATTATTCCGCTCCAAATCGCCTTTTCAGAGTCCCATTCTCAAGAACGCTGCTCCGACTGCTGCAGAATTCTGATCTCTATCACCTGACCAAGCACGTCAAACGACACCGCCCGGAACAGGTTGATGCACTCGGCTTAACAAAATTTGCGACTCAACCCTGGTGGATTCGAGCCCATCGAAAAGTCGCTGTCCCTTTCCGACAAACCCGTCGTCGTTTATTGACGCTGATTGGCGTACGAGGCAAAAGCGGACGCTCAGCGACAGAAGTCTTCGCCGAACATGCATTTCGCTGTGAGAACGAACAGGGCGAGAACACCCAGAAAGCCGCGTAATATTAATCAGACGAGCCGAGTCATCACTGACTCGGCTC
>DOCI01000184.1:0-1594 GCA_003503535.1 Planctomycetaceae bacterium | reverse complement strand
TCGCCAATTTATTGCGTACCGCTGATCACGCCCATGAAGGATTTTTTCGCATTTCCTTCTCGGACTTTCGACTGAATGGTGTTGATCACACGCTGAGCTTTTCGTTCGCCATTTTGCATCGCGTATTGCACGGCTGACTTCATGCTGCTGTTGAGATTCTGCAGCGACTTGTGGTAAATCTGGTAATCCCGAAAAGCCTGCTCCATCCCGTCGAAAGGCAGCTTTTTCTCGACAAACTGTTCGTAAGTCTCTTCAAACCAGGTCCGTTGCCCAGCCGAGCTGGTAAAGCCGATGTCGTAATCTTTCAGGCAGCGAGCCAGTTTGGTGCCGCAATCTCGCAACCAGCGGCGGGCATCCTGCCAGTCTTTCTTGTCCTGAGAACTCGAATAGGTTCGCTCATCGGTATTCAAATCCCGATTAAGCGATTTCAGGCGAGCCGAGACATCGACAATCTTTTTACGTTGACGCAGCAAATCGGCCTCAATCATCACACTGGAATTCCACTCGGCATGCATTCCCTCCAGCCACTCCATTTCAATGGCCGAGGGGCCACGGTTGATTCCCTGAGAGAGTGCTCGCGTTGTCCCGAATGCAGGCATAGCCATGTTCGCTTCCGGCTGCATCATTTGAGGAGCCACAGGCATCATCGGAGCCACTGGAACATGACAGGCAATATAAACCTGAGGATCTCCGCCGGGAATCGCAGGTGGCAATGGTTGATCCAGCAGAGGATTGGATCCTTGAGCCGCCTCGAATGTCATTCCATTCAATGCCCAGGACGTAACCTGCTGAAAATTGATGCCGATCGCCTGCAGGATAGCCCGCATTGTCAGATTTGGGATTTGACTGCGATCGATTTCCTGTGGAAATAAAACGACCACCCCATGCGGAAAATTGACCGGCTTGAACCAGCACCAGAAAATCAGATTCGGAGCAGCTGGGCAGACAATCTGTTCCCACACGGTTGAAGCGGGACGTGTCGAGAAATCAATCAATGGCGATTGACCATCCGTCATCTGATTCGCTCCTGGAGGTGAAGAATTACAATAAGCGGGAATTTATTCGCTGGTTAAATTCTAAACTGATGCCAGCCTGAATCCAAGATCACCCATACAGAATTCATAATTCTACAGTAGCTTCGCCGGAAAAAGTATTGACGCTGAATTATTCGCCAGCATCCAGAATAGCCGGTACGACGAAATACTGACCGTCAGTTTTGGGAGCATTTTGCAGAGCCTCTTCCCGGGAAAGCATGGGGGTGAGGACATCGTCGCGGAAGACATCGACCACATCAATCGGATGAGCCATCGGAGCGACGTTTTCGGTATCGACCTGATTGAGGATCTCGACGTAGCCAATCGTCTTCGCCAGATGAGCCTGCATTTCAAGAAGCTCATCTTCACTGAAGGTCAAATTCGCCAATTGAGCGACTTTGCGGACATCATCAAGAGAAATGTTCGACATGTGTAATCCGAATCACCAAACAAGGCTTATGTCACGACGTGCAAATCCGTGTGCCACTGGCTCTGCCAGTGCTGCGTGTCGCAACGGTTAACCTGAACAATATTCAGGAATCGCCTTCGAGTTCCGGCAA
>DOCI01000130.1:8419-17335 GCA_003503535.1 Planctomycetaceae bacterium | reverse complement strand
CGCCACCCCGGAAGACCTTTTCAGGATGACTAAGGAAATCCGGTTTCCAATTGAAACAGGGTTTAGTGATGATGAAACGAACGTCTAACGCCTAATAACTATTCACTAGCGACTATTAACTAACCCGACTGCAATAGAATTTGCAATTAACCAACAATGAGGACATCTGGAGGCGGAAATGGATGATGATGGACCGCCTGGAGTTCCCGAGTGGGTAGTAACCTACGGGGACATGATGTCACTTTTGCTCACCTTCTTCATTATGCTGGTTTCACTCAGTCAGATGAAGCAGGATGGACAAATGCGGGCGATGATGGACGCACTGAACGAACGATTCGGTTCGTCGCCAATGAGTGTCAGTGGTGTTCCCGGTCCTTCATTCCAGACAAACTCACCATACAGTTCCTTCAAATCGAAGGGAATGCGGTCTGAGGAAGGGCTTAAACATAAAAGTCAGGACGATGAAGGTCATGTCGGGGCTCATAAAGCCGTCAGCCGAATTAATCACGGATCTGTTGTGACGATTGGTGGACCAGCCAGTTTCGATCCTGAGGGAGCCGAACTGAGCGATGAGATTAAGAAAACTTTGGACATCCTGGCTGAGATCATCAGCAATAAGCCGAATTTGATCTGTATCCGTGGTCATGCTTCTCCCGTCCCACTCCCAGCTGATAGTCAATATGCTAATCAGTTCGATCTTTCCTTTGCACGTGCGAAAAACGTTGCAAAATACTTAGTCGACGAGAAGAAAATCAGTCGAGACCGCATCATCGTCAGTGCTGCTGGCGACACCGAACCGCGTATGCTCACGCGCGATTCCGATCAGCAATCGCTCAATCATCGGGTTGACGTGTTTTTGATTGACACGTATATAAAGCCCTAAAGCGAATTTATCGCAAGAATACTCCTCATCCCCGAGGAAATGGGCAAAATGAGAAGACTGGCCAGGAAATGGCCTGCTTGAATTACGCTGATGGAATGATTGTTTTCTGCGAACTGGGAAATTCACGGCCTTAAATGACTGAGGCCGTTCATAATTTTGATCTCAAAGCAGAATTCAGAATTGAAGCGACTCAAATGGTTTTCATCATGGAGGATGAGACATGGCGACAGAAACTCCCGAAGCACCAGTACAGACAGAAGAAGCATTATCTGCCAAGCCTTCTGGAAGCGGATTCTGGTTGAAGTTCATCGCAATTGCCGGATTACTGATTGTTGTGATGATCGTTCAGTTTCTGATGCTGTATTTCATGTTCGGCGAATCGGATCCCGGAGAGATCGATCCCAAAGATCCGACATTCCTGGCCGGAGAAACTCTCGACGATACCGAAACCACAGAAGTCGATATCTCACCGTTATTTAACTGCACAAACAGTTTATCCAGTGGCGGTCAGGCAATTCATGTTTCATTCAATTTGCATGTTGAAGTTCCCTCTCATCTGGCAGAGCCATTTACAGAGGCTAAAAAAACTCATAAGAACAAAATTCGACAAACGGTCAATACCATCATTCGCAGTGCCGCCATTGAAGATTTGAATGATCCACATTTGAGTATGGTGAAACGGCAGATTCGCGAAGAAATCAACAAAATTCTCAGTCAGAGTTTTGTGACATCCGTCATCATTACGGATTATCGAAAAATGGAACAGTAATTTGACAGAGTTGAGTAGTAAGCGTTTTGTATTGAGTATCTCTTGGATTCGCGGAGAGTAACGTGGCTGACGACGACATGATCGATCCGAGCGAAATTGAGGCCATGCTCAATAATCGAGATGGCATTTCGTCTGATTCTCCGTCTTCAGAATCCGATGAAGAATCATCACCAGATAACACAGAGAATAGTTCTGATGGAGATTTGCTTGATGCCAGTGACATCGAGGCCTTGCTGGCAGGGGCAAATTCTGGTCAGTCACCCGAGCTTTCCGGTTCGGAAACGCCACCAAAACCTAAGCCAAGTCATGCGACCGAAGAGTTATTGAATGAAGCCGAAGCGAATCTGGCAGCTGCGATCTCCGCAGACTTCGGCAATC
Organism: Planctomycetaceae bacterium; assembly: GCA_003503535.1. Taxonomy (GTDB): domain Bacteria; phylum Planctomycetota; class Planctomycetia; order Planctomycetales; family Planctomycetaceae; genus Rubinisphaera. The sequence goes on along the minus strand of DOCI01000130.1, from coordinate 15,305 downwards.
AATCTAGTCAAAGAAAAGATGTTTCGGGAGCGACTTCGCTCCCACTACAGGACCTGAATCGTGTTCTGGGGAACTCGCAACGTGGCGAGTTGAACCTGCTTCAGGATGTCGAACTCGATTTGCGAATTGAGTTGGGCCGTGCGGAACTTCAGATTGAAGAAGTCGTTTCGTTAAAGTCGGGAAGCGTTGTGCCTCTCGACAAATTAGCCGGCGATCCGGTCGATATTCTTGTGAATGGTCGATTGATTGCCCGGGGGGAAGTCCTGGTTTTGAACGATAATTTTTGTGTGCGTGTCGCAGAAATTTTGACACCACAAAAATAGGTCATTCGATTCCAGACAGTTAAATGCCGCAGTACATCTGCGACGTTGGGGAGTGGGGGCACGGATGCTTCTCTCAGGGAATCGTTACGGACAGACAGAACCGAAATTGGCAGAGGCAATTTCATTATTGCCCGGTCGGTTTGCGTCAAAATTCATTCCACTCTCTCTTCTGCTGATTGCCTCCTTTTCGACTTCTCTTACTGCAGACGAATTTCCAACTGGGAAGCCAAACACGTCCGAAGTCTGGGCTCAGCAACCGGCGGAAAGTCCTTATTTCTCAGCTCCTTCTGCACAACCGCAGCAACCCAGGGCGGTGAGAAATTATTCGCCCACGATCAATCTTCCCGAATCCTTTCAATCTCAACTTCCGCCCAAACAGTCACAGTCTGTTGAACCGAAATCAGAAATACCTCATCAATCGGCTTCTGCTAATTCTGAATCTTCCGAGACATCTCCAGGAGATTCTGGAGTCGATCCGATCCCCCTGAAAAAAGCGACCGGACGATTTGCATTGAACGAAGATGGCACCAAAGCGAGTCTCTCTGGTCAATCGAGCGTTAGTAAAATTATGACGCCAGTCCTGGCTCTAGCCGGTGTGATCAGCATCATTTTTTTCATTTCACGAATCGTCAAAAAACAGGTTCCCTTTGCGTCTCAAAATCTTAGTGCCGAAGTGCTCGATATTCTCGGTCGTAAGGTTGTCGATCAGCGACACAGCATTGTTTTTGTCAAAGCAGGGCAAAGAATACTAGTGCTTGGTTCCTCACTGGATAGTCTGAACACACTGGCGGAAATTACCGATCCTGTGGAAGTCGATCAGATTCGTGGCCTCTGCAAAACGGCTGCACCTCAATCCGATATGACATCGTCTTTCAAAATGCTGCTTTCGGGCGGCCTGAAAAATTCTGAAAAAGTCAATCTCGATCGCCAGCATCGCGAGCGACAAAAACAGCAACGACGTCAGCCGATCACCTCGGAACCAATTTCTTTTTCCTTCAACGAGGCCCGCAAAGCCTCCTCAATTTCCGCTGAGGATATTGCGGATCTGGAAAAAACACTCGAAGCCGCGCGGGAGGGACGACTATGATCCCTGCGAGAAGTGCTATTGGTTTCCTTGTTATAGCTTCCTTCGTTTTATCGATTGGAACAGTGGAGGTATTCGCGCAATCAGACATGATTTCCAACCTTTCGGGATCACCCATTGCGCCTTTATTACCGCTGGAATCCGGGCAAGCGGACATCGTTGGGGCACCCGCGGAGTCTGTTTTTCCTCAGGGATTCGATCCCGACAAGATGGTCTCTCCACAAGGATTAACGCCGACTTTGAAGCTGATGGTCATGCTCACGCTGATCAGTCTGGCTCCTTCCATTTTGATCATGACGACCTGCTTCATTCGCATCGTCATTGTCCTCGGGATTCTGCGGCAGGCACTGGGAACTCAGCAGCTGCCTCCAAATCAGGTTTTACTTTCGCTCGGCATGTTCCTGACAATCATGGTGATGTGGCCGGTCTGGAAGCAGGCGTATGAGAATGGGATTCAACCCTATTCGGAATCGACTTACGAAACGACACAGGATCAGGAAGCGGGACTGCAATTGGCTGCCGAGCGATCTCTGAAGCCGATCCGCCGGTTTATGAGCGATCAGATTTTCCGCACCGGAAACGAGAACGCCGTCTGGATGTTTATCGATTATCAACGCCCGGCCCCCGGCACCCCCGAAGCTTCCAACTGGAAGGCTCCGGAAAACTTTGATGAAGTCCATACTACGGTTTTGATTCCCGCATTCATGCTCAGCGAATTGAAAACGGCATTCATTATCGGATTTCAAATTTATCTCCCGTTCATCATCATCGATATGGTGGTCGCCTCAATTCTCATCAGCATGGGCATGATGATGCTGCCTCCGGTACTGATTTCACTCCCATTCAAACTTCTGCTCTTCGTCCTCGTCGATGGCTGGTACCTCACGGTTGAAATGCTGCTCCACAGCGTCCAACCATTTACCGGCACAGGGTGAGAAAATTATTAATGAAATAAGACATGTTCCCTCTCCCTCAGGGTTAGGGGAATCCGCGTGAATTTTATGAGAACACCGATGTGATCCCCTCATCCGGCCTGCGGCCACCTTCTCCCCCAGGGAGATGGGAAGAGGATGTTTCCGGAATGTACAGATTGATCAAATACTTGAATTGATAACTCCCGCAAACATGCTTGTCCTGCTTCGCGATACAAGCATGGCACACGATTATAAGAACATAACCTGGACCCAAGTCCCTAGACCTTAGACCAAACATGAACATCGATCTCGCCGTCGAAATTACTCGATCTGCCATTGTCCTGGCATTACTGGTTGGCACACCTGTCATGCTGATTGCCATGGTCGTTGGTCTGGCGATCAGTCTGTTTCAAGCCGTCACGCAGTTGCAGGATCAGACCCTCAGTTTCGTGCCGAAGATCATCGCCATGGTCGGTTCGGTACTTGTGTTGATGCCCTGGATTTTCGGCATGGTTGTTGAGTACACAATCGACCTGTGGCAATCGATTCCCAATAACCTGTAGAACCTGATGTAAACGCTGTAGGGTGCGTCTTGACGCATCGGAATGAACTCATGTTTGAAGCCATCGATCAGATTTCCGGAGGAGCCCTCAATAACTGGGCACATCATCTGGTGGTCGATGCCGCGCTGGCTTACTTTATGACATTCATCCTGGTGCTGGTCCGCTTGAGTGGACTGATGCTGATTGGTCCTTTCTTTGGACATACCTCCATCCCCTCGAATGTCAAGTTTCTGTTTGCGTTCTCCCTGGCATTAATCGTGACGCCCTCTTTGCCCGACATCCGCACACGTGGTTTTGAAACGCTAGATGTCGATCAAAACGGAGTCCTTGAAGGAAATGAAGTCCCGCGTCCATTTCATCCGCAGGCACTCGATACGAATATCCCTGAAGAAGAAATCCAGAAAGTACGATTGACTCGGCAGGAGTTTCTGTCGGCTAAAGGGGTGCCTTCGACGTTGTTCGATCTGATCTGGATTGCTTCCACCGAACTGGCGATCGGCATGATGCTCGGGCTGGGAGTGAACATCATTCTGACCGGCTTACAACTGGCGGGCGAAACGTTCGATCAGCAGACGGGAACCGCACTCAGCGAAATCTTTAACCCGGCTCTGGGGACAAGTATTTCACCAACGGGCCAACTCTTTTTTCTGCTCGGCACAACTGCCTTATTAGTAATGCCGCCATTTGATGGTCATCTGATGATGTTGATGAGCCTGATGAATACGTTTGAAGTGATCCCCGTTGGGATGGCCTGGGCTGATGCCGGTTCGCTAGAAGTGATGCGAAATCTAATGGCTCAATCGTTGGCATTGTCCATTCAAATTGCCGCACCATTACTTGCGGCGATGGCTTTACTATCCGTGGCAATGGGCTTTCTCGGCTACACTGTTCCCCAAGTCAATGTCCTCGTCCTCGGCTTTCCGATTCGTGCGATGGTCAGCCTGACGATTCTTACCGTTACACTTTCCGGAGCCGCAGATGGCATCGTCGAACTCTTCCCGCAAGTCCTCGACGCAATGACTCATTCCTTAATCTCGAATGGGCAATAAACTGTAGGGTGCGTCCTGACGCACCTGAATGGAAGAACGATTTCAGGCAACACGGTGCATCAGGACGCACCCTACAAATCTAATACTTAATTAACTCATCATGGCTGATTCCGATCAGGGTGACAAAACTGAAGATCCAACCGACAAACGTCGCAGCGAGGCCCGTCAGAAGGGCAACGTGGCGAAGAGTGTCGATGTCAACGCGGCTGCCATTATGCTGGTCGCGACGGGGGGCTTATTGTTTTTCGGACCCGGTATCGCTCAGGGATTTGCAGTCATGTTGCAAACCTATCTCTCCGGGCCGGCTTTGCTCGAACTCGATTCCGCTGGTGTGACCCAGGATATGAGACAGATGTTTTATCATGTCTCCGATTTTATCCTGCCGTTTCTGACATTAATGTTCTGTGCCGCTCTGCTGGCTAATCTGGCCCAAATTGGATTTCTGTTCACGAGCGAACCACTCAGTTTGAAGTGGACAAGACTCAATCCGATTTCAGGTTTTCAAAAAATCTTTTCCGTTGCCAGTCTGGCAAAACTCGGGACCAGTGTCGCCAAAATTATCGTGATGGCTTCAGTGGCTTCGTGGTTCATCTATACAAACCTGCCTAAACTGCAAATTCTGGGAAATGCCGAGACGAACGTCGTCATGGAAATGATCGGCTCGACGATTCTTGAGCTCTCGTTTCAGTTGGCGTTGGCGATGCTCGTGATTGCGATCCTCGATTACAGCTTCCAGAAATGGAAGTATGAGCAGGATCTCAAAATGACGAAGCAGGAAATTCGTGATGAAATGAAAAACATGGATGGCGATCCGCAAATGCGGCAGCGTCGCAAAGAGGCCCACCGCAAACTCGCCTCTGCAAAGGAAATGAGTTCGGTGAAGGATGCTGATGTCGTGATTACGAACCCGACACACATTTCGATTGCCATCAAATACGATCCCGAAAAAAACGAAGCTCCGTATATCGTCGCCAAAGGGATGGGCGAAATCGCGATGAAAATCCGGGAAATTGCCCGTGAACACAACATCCCCATCATCGAACGCAAACCCCTCGCTCGTGCGCTCTACAAAGATGTCAAAGTCGGCCACCCGATTCCCGTCGATCTTTACGAAGTCTTCGTCGAAATCATGGCTTACGTCTATCAGGTCTCCGGCAAGAAACTGCCGAGCTGAATCTGAAAGTGGCCAGTGTCGAGAGGCCAGTGATGAGGTGACTGCGAACAACTCATAAAACTGCTCTGGCCACTAGCCACTCGACACTGGCCTTTCTATCCTTTTTCCCATCATCTGCTAAAATCAAACCGCATCATTTTTCCCTCACCCATTGAAACACATACGACCTACACATGTCTCACGATTATCTGGCTGAAAGTCTCGTTCACGATCCAATTCACGGATACATCTCGTTCACTTCGCGGTACGGGCTGCCCGACAACGAAACGTCTGAGCAGGAGATTATTGATAATCCCTGGGTGCAGCGGATGCGGCAGATTCATCAGCTGCAAACCGCCTGGTGGGTGTTTCCCTCGGCTGAGCACATGCGATTTCAGCATATTCTGGGAGCAATGCACCTGGCTTCCCGCTGTATTGATCAATGGTACGATTCCCTGGCCGATTCCTGTGACAGTGTTCCCAGCAAACCTTATGTGGAAAGTCTGTGCCGATTAGCGGCTTTGTTGCATGATGTCGGTCACGGACCATTCGGTCACTTCTTCGATGATCACTATCTCGACCAATACAATCTGACTCACGAAGATGTCGGGGCCTATCTCATTGAACACGAACTGGGCGATCTCATTCGAGGCGTGCGACGAAATCCTCACGGAGCTTTCAAACCACTCGAAGTGCTCGACCCCCGTCAAATCGGCTGGTTGATTCGGCGTCCCAAAAGCGTGCAGGATGATGATGGACATCCCGTCTGGCTCAGAAGATTACGATCGCTTTTCAGCGGAATATACACAGTGGACAACATGGACTTCGTGCTACGCGATGCCTACATGTCGGGCTACAACACAAAAGCGTTCGATATCTCCCGGCTGTTGCATTACAGCTTTTTCACGCCTCAGGGCTTGACGATTCATATTCGCGGTTTACCGACACTGGTCAACTTTATCGAGACCCGGGCGAATCTGTTTCGTACCATCTATTTCCATCGAACGGTTCGCGCGCTGGATATCGCACTGGAAGATCTGTTTCCACAAACGATGAAGCATCTCTTCCCCGGCAACCCGCTCGAACATCTCGATGAATATCTGCATTTAACAGAGACATCATTCCTGGTCGACATTGCCCGCTGGTCAAAGAGTTCGAATCCAGAGATTCAGGAACTTGGGAAACAATGGGATGCGATTTTGCGTCGCGATGTCAGCTGGAAAATGGCCTGCGAACGGACATTGAACTTCCACACAGCCGGCGCTGCCCGGATGACAATATTTTCAGAGCCGGAACTGGTTCTCAAGCGTGTTAAAGAAAGACTGCCGAGTGAACTTCGAGATATCGACTTACGATATGACGTGGCTCAGCACTATCATCGTCCGAGTGCCAAGCTGCCAGTGAATGGTCAGAACTTTTTACTCGATCCTGCAGTCGGTATGCCAACGGAACTGAACGATGATGAACTCTTCCGACAGCTCCCGATCAGCTTTCTGATCTTCCGAATTTATACGCAGGATCACGGCCAGGAGCCACTGATCACTGCTGCCCTGAATTCCATTCTAGGCGATGCGACCGATGCGAAAACGAATATGTAAAACGCAAAGGCGAGCCGTGCCAGTCATGGTACGGGTGTTCTCATGAGCATTTGGCGCGAATAGTTTATTAACGTAACCCGCCGCATCACTGCGATGGCTCGCTTTTCTCGTTTGCATCAATATGAAATTCCTGTCAGAATTCATGAAAGAAAGCTGAAGGACATTCAATCCTCAGACTGATGCCTCTTGTGGACTTCGTCCA
>DOCI01000130.1:4181-8310 GCA_003503535.1 Planctomycetaceae bacterium | reverse complement strand
GGACTTCGTCCACCCAGATAGCAGAGCTATCCGGGCTACCCTTTTATGGCTGACCTGATAACATTACGGACCACATCCATGACCGACCAACCCAAACGCATTCTGGCAATTCATGCTCATCCCGATGATATCGAACTTCAGTACGCGGGCACGCTGGCGTTATTGAAAGATAAGGGCTGCGAGATTGTTTATTGCACGATGACTGCTGGCGATCTGGGGAGTATGGAGTTGTCGCAGATAGAAATCGCGGCTGTCCGACGTGGCGAGGCAGAGAAGTCGGCTCAGATATTGGGGGCGGAGTTTGTCTGCGGGGAATTCGGTGATCTGGCGATTTTTAACGATGACGATTCCCGTCGTCGTGTGACCGAAATCATTCGTAAAGCTCGACCAGATATCGTCATTACCGCCCCTCCGCTCGATTATCATTGCGACCATGAAGCGACCAGCGTACTTGTGAAGGATGCCTGTTTCGGAGCCACAGTGCCGAATTATAAAACCCATCAATGGGACCCGGCTCCTTATCTGGATCACTTGCCGTATCTGTATTATGTCGATCCCATTGAAGGGACGGACTACTACGGCAACCCGATGCCGCCACAGTTTGTTGTGGACATCAGTGAGAAGATGGGCTTAAAGCTGGAAATGCTGGCCTGCCATGCGAGTCAACGCGAGTGGTTGCGGGCGATTCACGGGATGGATGAATATCTCGACAGCTGCAAACGCTGGAGTGCAACCCGCGGCGAAGAAAATGGCTTCGCCTACGGAGAAGGTTTCCGACAACACAAGGGGCATCCTTTCCCACACGATAATCTGCTGGGCGAATTACTGAACTTAAAATAATCGATTTGCAGGTCAATAACAGGTTAAGAAAATGATTGATAATGAATTAGCGATTCCAGAGGATCAGCCAATCGATGACGATGATGTTCTGGCTGGCAATATGCTGGGGTGGATGCTGAGTCTGTTTTTTGCTTACACAATCTTCACCAGCTTTTACGTCATCTGGTGGACCTGGAAGAGCATTCAGGCAGGGCAATTATAAATAACATAAGCAATGGGTGGCTGGGGACGTAGCGAAGCGAAGCCCCCGGTTTGTCTCACACAGTGAGGATGCAAATCACAGAGTCCTCACTGACTCGGTTCACCTGGTTGTGCAATTCATTTGCTTATCGGACTACAGTATCCGACAAATCGTCTGGAAACTCAGCAGTCTGATGCAACTGGACTGGTTCCAGTTCAACAGTTTTTTTGTTGTCCTCTAAGTCGAGGATAATATTCCCCGCGACTGCATAACTCAGTGTGATCAAAATGCCATACGTTACAATATTTGCGGCATGATCTTTGCCAATCATTTTAAGAGCTGTCCCTGCCGATTTCTTCAGTCGGACACGAACTCCAGTCCATTGAACACTGTAGGCTTCATCGAGTATCAAATGCGAGAAGAAGCCAATCATGATGCCGAGAGCAATCAGCCATTTGGTCGGTATGGGGGAATCGCAGTGGGCCAGAAAGGCAATTTGTCCCGTAATTAATGCCGCAGGAATGCTATGAAACATTCCCCGATGCGTTGCGACTTTTCCGACCAGATAGGCTCCGCCATAGCGGATTAACAAATACAGGGCGATGAACGTCAATGCTCCCGCCTCACGAGTGGATGGGAGATGCAAGGCTTTCAACGTTTCACCTAACACCAGCAACGGCCCTACGGCAGCCAGGATTCCAAAAAGTTCTCGAACCGGACGCGACGTTTTGGAATCCAGATCGGGCAACATCCCTCCAAATGCGGTCAGAAATCCCGCCAGAGTCGATTCGATCGGCGTGAAGCCATAAGCAATCCAGGCAGTCATGCCATATCCCAACCCTAAAATGCCACTGACGGTTACGTGTTCTCGAAATGCTGCCATGATGGATTCACGCTTTTGCTGAGGCTGCGAAAGGACAGACACTTAGGGCGAAGACCCATCAGTGTGGTTTGGAATCTATTGAGATGAGAATTAAAAAGAGTTAAGGACCAATCAGAGCATCGGAACGTAACTGATTGGCTCGATTGAGGAGATCGTCGGTAGGAATGATTTTCTTGGGTCGTAATGGCCAGGTATATTCGTGGCGATTGGTCACCTGAAATGGAGAGAGATTATCCGAGAAGAAATCGATTGGAAATTTCTGATACCAGGGAGCGGAAATCTTCTGCAGAATGGTTTCGGTTTCGTAACCATCCTTCACGAGTTCGATTTCATAAGTGCCATAGTAAGTGAAATCGGTCGAAACGGGCGAAAAACCGAGCCGTTTGCCGTTCAATTTGACCAGTGCCCCCGGCGGATTGGTACGGATCGTAAGCCGGCGACTGACGCACCCTGAGCCCAGGCTGAGGCAGAAGACGATCATTATTAGGATGGGTATAACCGGATGACGCATGAAAAGAGTGTCTTATTTGGAACCATTCTCCCTGGAATAGCAGCGGAAGTTTATCGAAAGCACGAAAATGAGCCAAGACCGGATTTTCAGGCGAAATCACAGGAAAAACGGCCCAAATAATTAATGAACCGCCAGGACGCCAAGAATTGAAAGCAGGCAAAAACCAGAGCTTATTCAAACGGAATGAAATGACTCGTGATTCTAAAAAATAAAACCCGGTTGCAATCTTGTGGTCATACTTCAAATCTCTCAATTTCGGAGTCTTGGAGGTTCATTTCGTCACTTACTTCTGAAACCTCGCTCTCTAACTGATCCGGCTCAAATTTACCTGCAAGGCCACGCCACAATTGACTCCAGCCTCTCGATCAACGAAAATCGGTGCACAATTATGAACCGATTTCATTTGTATCGCCTTCGTCTGACCGGACTTGGCTGCTAAATATCTTCGAATAGAAATTTCACCTATGTTTTGCTCTCGATGGGCGCAGTGCTCGAAAATGAATTCTCTGTCGGGCTGGATCGTTTTCTCGATCCTGACCTTTGTCTGTATTGGTTGTGGCTCGAAAACCTATGAGGATCGTCTGGAATTCACGACAACCTATTTCGATTTCATCGATCGTCTGAATCAGAATCTCAGTCCGCAGTTCATGAAAGATGGCGTGACGATTCGGATTCCCAAACAGCTAACAGAAATCCCCGCTCCTCCACCACGTCCCAAATCCTCTGAAGAGGATGAACCTCCGCAGGTCGATCCGAGACAGCCCACATTTGTGGAAATGGAACTTCCCGGCATGACAGCTGCATGGAAAGCGAATCTCACAACGGTCGATGCTTCCGGAGCCACTTCATCCGAAACTGGTTATCTCTATTTACTGACAAACTACGACTACTGGCGGACTTTCAAAACGAAAGATGAGATTGGCGATCCCCTCAAGTTTCATGAAGATGTCCTGAATGACATGGTCGATGCATTACAAGTTGTGATCGATGAGAAAAAAAGTGGTACAGCGACCGATCGCGTCAATAAATGGTTTCATGAAACCGTTCCCGAACCTAAAGATGAGAAGTTTGCACCTCCCAAAGAATTCACAACGATCACCCTTGTTCCAGAAGAACCAGCCGAGGATGGTCTTGCACGGCAATATCAGGTCTATCTCTACCAGAATGGCGACATGCGAATGGCACTGGTCTACGCATTACCTCGAAATGTGAGTGCGGGAGAAGAGCTGGAAAATCGAATCCTGCTCTCTCTCCAGACGGTCGATCTGTCGACTGAAAAACCAGCCGTCAAACGTGCCCCGGCTCAACCAGCCCCTAATGGAAATGGAGCGCCTGCTGCATCTCCTGAAACACCTGCAGCAACGACACCTTCAGCATCGCCTTTTTAATGACTTGGAGAATAGTCAGTTACATGGTTTGATGTTGTGAAATTGCCGGAAAAAATCAATTCGCAGTAAAAAATTAGTGGCTAATAAAAATTGCGGCGATCTCAATGTTTCTGATTGTAAAATTGATTGTGTTTTTCGGTTCCCTCTGTTGCGGCATGAGTCTTTCATCGCAGCAAGTTTCATCTGAAGAGTTTAAGGTCTCGGGCAACAGCAGGATCAGCAGTCCACTGGCTAATTCAGAAATTGTAATCACAACAACTGAGAGACTTGCTGGCGCCATTCATTCCATAACCTGGAATGGTCAAGAGTTCATTAACAGCGCCGAT
>DOCI01000130.1:378-4102 GCA_003503535.1 Planctomycetaceae bacterium | reverse complement strand
ATTAACAGCGCCGATCACGGTCGTCAGTTGCAATCGGCAACGAACTTCGACTTCGGTTCTCCAATGATTCCCGAAACCTTCAACCCGACTGAAGCCGGTTCGGTCGCCGATAGTGCTGGCCCGACTTCTTCAAGTCGACTGCTGCATCTGATTGCTGATAAAAACCTGTTGCAGACGACGACTCAAATGGCATTCTGGTTACCACCAAACGGAAAGTCATTTGGAAATCCAGCTAAGAATCAAACGATTCTTTCCAATCATACGCTTACCAAACGTGTGCAGATTGGTATCGAAGACTTGCCTCAGGTCATTGAGTATGAGACCACTTTCGGTTTACCGATTGATGAACGGCATAACTTCGCACAGTTCGAAGTGCTCACTGGTTACATGCCTCCTGAGTTCGATCAGTTTTTTACTTATAATCTATCGAGTGGCGAAATTAAGCCAATATCCGTTGGTCCCGGCGAGCAGAAACATCCTTTAATATTCACCACAACCGATAAAAAATATGCTATGGCTTGCGTCATGCCGCCGGTTAACTTTCCCGATGGTTGGCAAGGACCTGGCTATGGTCGATTTGATTTTCCCGCTCATCGTGTCGTGAAATGGAATTGCGTTTGCCGCTATCGAAACACCTCAGGAGTTCCCGCGACCGATTACCAGTTTCGCACGTATGTTCTGATTGGAGATTGGGATCTTGTTGTCAATGGGTTGACGGAATTGAATAAGCGGTTTCAGTAATTTCACTATCTTGGATAAAATCCTATGGTTTCCAGTCAGGAAAAAACGGTTACTGACTACCTGAATTCTTTACAGGAAGACCGGCGTGAGATCATCAGCGAACTTCGCCAGTTGATTCTCGATAATTTGCCGCAAGGCTATGAGGAAACGATGAACTGGGGAATGATCAGTTATGAAGTTCCCTTGAATCGCTATCCGGAGACTTACAACAAACAACCACTCAATTACATCGCACTGGCTTCGCAGAAGAATTACTGCTCGCTGTATTTGATGTGCGTCTATCAGGAGGCGGGGAAAATGGGGCGGCTCGTCAGGGCATTTAAAGCAGCCAATAAAAAGCTCAACATGGGAAAATCCTGTATCCGCTTCAAATCACTCGATGATTTGCCCCTGGAAACAATCGCCGAAATTATTGCCAGCACGTCAGTCAGTGATTTTATTGCTGAGTACGAACAGGCGCGGGAACAGCGGGGAACTTGCTAAATTCTGTTGAAGATTAACACAAATGAGGACGCTCCATGACGATTCCCATTGAAGGTTATGCCGTAGTCATGCTGAAAAGTCGCATTCAGCATCTGCTCGATGATGGCACCTTGAAACCAGCCAACTGTAAAACAATTGCTGATGACCATCTGTGGTCCAGCAGTTTTATGACTCAGGAAGATGCTTTCAAATATCGGGAGTCTCTCGAAGAATTGGACATCAATGGAACACAGGGACCGGATTCTGATCTCGTGATTGTGAACGAGTTTGATCAATCGGTGACTCCTTACTGCGAATGGCTTGCTTCAACACGCTGGGAAAAGGCGATAATTGCCTGGAAAGTTGGAACAGATCCCCAAAATCTTTTTACCTATGAAGGCTGGGATCCTAATGTCGGTTCTGGATTACTTTTCGGGACTAAAGAGGACATGAAGGATATGGAGTTTCTGCGCGTTGAGGGGAATGTCGAAGTCTATCGAGATAAGAATTCCGGTAAGGAGCTCTTCATTGGACGGACATCAACTCCAGTGGAGGCTTATTATAAAACGGCTTCTGAAACTATCCAGAAACATTTTCATAATCCCGGTCAGCCATTTTTGACCGGCCAGGCGGCAATAGACGTTCAGGAGGCTTTAACGTTGCTGGATCAGGTTCTTGCTGAGGAGCCTGACTGGTGGAATGCCCTCTGGTTTTACGGGAAAGGACATTCGTCTCTTGGAAATACGGAAAAAGCATATGAAGCTTTTCGTCGAGCGTTCGAACTGGAAAAGGGTGTGGAAGCGATTCCCCGCGAACTGGCAGGAGTCTGTTTAAGTCTCAATAAATTTGATGAAGCCGTCGAAGTGAATCTGTGTGCGGCCAGTTTGCGACCGGATAATTCTCCCACGATTGGTAACCTGGCCATCGCCTATCTCTTAGCGGGGAAATTACCGGAAGCCGGAAAAACAATTCAGGCGGCTGTGAAACTGAATCCCGATGACAAGATTAACCAAAACATTCAGAACATAATCAATGACGTGTCCAGTGGACAACGTCCCCAACCGAAATCATTTGAAGACCTGATGAAACCGAAACCGACTCCACCTGTAAATAAAAAGAAGCCTTGGCAGTTCTGGAAAAAATGATGGTTATTCAATTCCAAAGTTTTTATAAACGATCTCGGCCAGATCAACATCGCGGATACGATCACCTGAAATCAGGCTGGCATCTGAACTGATCAGCACGGTCTCTCGCGCAGGAGAATCGGCAGGATAACCATGCGAGCCTTTGACGAGTGTTGCATCGAGCGGTGTCTGCATGCTCGGCATATTGATAAACATCTCGCACGGATCGTAGCCCGGTTTGCGATGGATATCGATCGTTCGGGCAAAGCCGGGAGCTTTGTTATCATCCAGCCAGTAGTAATAGGCAAACCAGGCATTCGGCTTGGAAATGATGACGATTTCACCACTCCGCTCATGATCGAGATTCACGCTCGCACGTTCCGCTCCTACCAGTACCTGTTCAATCAGGGGATCGGCTCGCAGAACTTCGGCGACCTTCTCAATGTTGCCAGTCTCTTTCACGAAGACATGCCCAAACTGATGATCCGCCAGGACCCAGGCAGGTGTGTTGGCAAAATCAATCCACTCGCCGTCGTCTTTGGTTTCGACGGTCAATAATCCTGCTTCGCGTAACAATCGATTCGGATAGGAAACCGCATCAACTTCTGTGATTGCATATTCTCCTGCGAACAGCCACAGCACATCTTTCAAACCAGCCTGCTCAAAACCACTGATGAGTTTTTCCAACTCTGCATCCAAATCGACAAGAGCCTGTTTCGCTTCCGGACTGTTTGGACCAAACTTCTGAGCGGCATAGTCCAGATGCGGCAGATAGATGAAGTAAAACCGTGGAGCATATTTCTGAGCGGCGACGATAGCCGAGTCGATAATCCAGGCACTCGATTTGATATTCGCAAGTGGTCCCCAGAAATGTTTGAGTGGAAAATGACCCAACTCATCCCGGAGTTCGCCATAAAGTTCGGTTGGCTTTGTATAACACCAGAGCGATTCCGAACCATCGGGATTGTGGATGGGTGCAAAAGTGCAGGCATAATCGGAAGAGGTGCCTTTGGTTAGTAACGGAAACCAGACCGCTGAAGTGAGTTCCTCATGGTGTTCCCGTAGTCGGTCCCAAATCCGCGGTGCCTGAATGACTTCATTCCAAGCCGTCCACATTTCAACCTGATGCTTATCCCGCCAGTAAAAACCGTTTGCAATCACACCATGCTCGGAAGGATCTACTCCGGTTGACATGGAAATTTGCACGGGACAGGTCACGGGCGGGAACGAAGGGACAAGCGGAATCTGCGAACCTTCACCCGCCAGTCGGGAGAGTGTTGGCATCTGGGCGATGTCTTGAGCACGAAGTCCGGGAATCGAGACTAGAGCAGCGGAGCGGTGAGACATGGTGTTGATCAGATCTAATCTCTTAACCCGAAGCGTCAGCGAGGGGGAAA
>DOCI01000130.1:0-199 GCA_003503535.1 Planctomycetaceae bacterium | reverse complement strand
CCGAAGCGTCAGCGAGGGGGAAAGTCTGCAATGTAATTAATGGAAGAATACTTAACCGACGATCACGTCCAGCGAGTCATCGCCATGTATAGTGGTCCAAGTTGCCGTTGTGTTGAGAGGTAGGCAATCAGCGAATATTTGTCGATTTGATGATCACTCATCAACTGCTGAAGCAGCGGGCAGACAATCGAACGGAAAT
>DOCI01000001.1:8200-13137 GCA_003503535.1 Planctomycetaceae bacterium | reverse complement strand
ATGACTCGGGTGGGTTCGAGTCAGCAACGACACACTTTTTTGTGAATATCGCACAATCATCATGACAAACCCCGTGCCATCACTGGCACGGCTCGCCTGATTCACTGCTTGAGAACGACTTTCCGGGGGCTGTGCTACCTCAAATCGATATTTATTTGCCAGTCTAAAAAATATTTGACTCCCTCATTTGCCGACCTATGTTTCAGGTATTCAACACAAAACATCGCTCGGCTCCTCGCGAGTCCGAGCTTGATATCAGCACGGCGAGAGATGCTGGGAGCATTGAGGGGACTCGCCGTGCTGTTTTTATTATTCGGGGCTCGGGGTTCGGGTGTCGGGTTTCGAACTTAATATTTAATCGAAACCCGAATACCGAGACCCGAAACCCGCCTCACCCCTTGACCTCCCCGGAAAATTGATCACAGTTTCACGTGAAACAATTACGATTTTCCAGCGAGGTTGCGATGCGAATTGGTATCTTTGGAGGGACGTTTGATCCCATACACCTGGGGCATTTGATTCTGGCGGAGACCTGTCTGGTCGAATGTCAGCTGGATCAAATTCGCTTTTTGCCCACGTATTGTTCGCCACACAAGACGAACGAAAAGACGACTTCCGCGAAACAACGGCAGTACATGCTCGACTTTGCAACAGCTGGAATCCCCGAATTTGTGGTCGATCCCCGCGAAATTAAAAAGGGCGAAGTCTGCTATTCAGTCGATACGCTGACCGAACTCCGAGCCGAATTTCCGGAGGATGAGCTCTTTTTTCTGATTGGAGCCGACTCGCTGAACGACTTCCCCACCTGGCGGGAACCTGAGAAAATCGCCGAACTGGCCACCATCGCAGCCGTGAATCGGGGGCAAATGAGTGAAGCGGAAATCGATGAGATGTGTCTGCAGCTGCCGGATTCCGTGAGAAAATCGGTGCAAATTATTCAGATGCCGGGCATTGAAATCTCCGCCAGCATGCTGCGGGATCGAGCTTCCAAAAATCTCTCCGTCCGTTTCCTTACACCCAGACCGGTTGAGCGGTATATTACAGAGCAGAAGTTGTATCAGATTTCTGATGAGTAATCGCAGGGCGAGCCGAGCCAGTTATGGCTCGGGTTTTCTCACGATGATTGTGCATGTAAATAAATTCATGCTATTGCAAACTCAAACCTACCCGAGTCATAACTGACTCGGCTCGCCTTAATACTTTGAACACAATTCCTTTTCTAACCGCTCCTGAATTGATTATGCGAAACAAAATCACTCAAATCCTGAACCTGCTGACATTCATTTTTCTGATCGGAATCGTGCCGCAAACCGCCTGGGCACACCCTGGTCACGGTCAGTCGGAGACGCAATCGGCCGTTTGGCATTACCTGACAGAACCGATGCACATCGCCCCGGCTCTGGGGGTGATCGCCGTTGGAACCTGGCTGATTGTTCGATATTTCGCAACAAATTCCGACAAAAATCAACATTGAGACATACGTTGGAATCAGCTGGATTTCCCGATTTCCGCTCACCTTGCGTGGATGTTTCGGGCAAAGCGTGGTAAAACGCAATCGATTCGCGTACGAAATAGGGGTGCATTGCAGGTCAGGCATTACTGGCTTCAGCAATTCTAGAACCCTCAACAATAAACCCTCAACATTCAACAAATCATAAAGAGGTCACGATCATGGGATTGGCAATTTCTGGAGTTTTCGCACGTCAAATTTTGGACAGCCGGGGAAATCCCACCGTTGAGGTCGACATCGAACTCGAAGACGGCACCCTGGGCCGGGCAGCCGTTCCGAGTGGAGCCAGTACCGGAACTCACGAAGCCTGCGAGTTGCGGGATGGCGACAAATCTGTCTATCTCGGCAAGAGTGTTTTGAATGCTGTTCAGAATGTGAACGGCGAAATTGCCGATCTGCTTTACGATATGGATGTGACCGAACAGGTCGCTCTCGATAAAGCGATGATCGATGCCGATGGCACCGAAAACAAATCTCGACTGGGAGCCAACGCGATCCTGGCCTGCTCGATGGCTGCCGCTCACGCTGCCGCCCGATCCTGCGAATTGCCATTGTTCCGCTACATCGGCGGACCAGCCGCGACCGTTCTGCCGGCTCCAATGATGAACATCATTAACGGTGGCGAGCACGCCAACAACGGGATTGGCATCCAGGAATTCATGGTCATGCCCCTCGGCTTCTCCTGCTTTTCGGACGCATTGCGAGCCGGTGCAGAAATTTTCCACGCTCTGAAAAAAGTGCTCGGTGACAAAGGGATGAGCACAGCCGTCGGTGATGAAGGGGGGTTTGCTCCAGATCTGCCGAACTCTCAGGAAGCGATTGAAGTCATTTTGACCGCCATCGAAAAAGCTGGATACAAGCCAGGCGAGCAGATCAAAATCGCTCTCGACTGTGCCGCTTCTGAATTTTATGACGACAAGAAAAAGCAATACAACCTCGAAGGCAACACATACGACTCCGCAGGATTCGTCGAATTGCTGGCCAGCTGGGTCAATAAATATCCAATTTGCTCGGTCGAAGATGGCTGCGGCGAAGACGATTGGGATGGCTGGAAACAGTTGACCGAAGCTGTCGGCGACAAATGTCAGCTCGTCGGCGACGACCTGTTCGTGACCAATTCCAAGAGATTGCAACGCGGAATTGATGAGAACATCGCCAACAGTATCCTGGTCAAAGTGAACCAGATCGGCACACTGACCGAAACCATCGAAGCGGTCAATCTGGCATATCGCAACAAATACACAGCGGTTATGAGTCACCGTTCCGGCGAAACCGAAGACACAACCATCGCCGACCTGGCCGTTGCACTGGGAACAGGACAGATCAAAACGGGCTCTGCCAGCCGAACTGATCGTATCGCGAAGTACAATCAGTTACTTCGAATCGAAGAAATTTTGGGGCATACCGCTCAGTATGGTGGCACGATTTCGTAATCTGAAAAGGTAACGTTCCCTATTGACGATTTAATATTCTGAAACCATAGTCTGTTGCTGGGCAAGTAAATTGTGTCCAGCAACAGATTTTTTTTGGATCATTGTTGAGTTCAGTTGTTTAGAGATACCAACCGGCAAGTATTTAAGGAGATCTAATGTCCCAAATGATCACTCGACTGCTGCTGGTACCTGGTGTTTTGATTTTATCGATTTCAATCTATGTGCTTAGTTTCGCACCCTTAATTAGGTTGGATTCACTCTATCACAACGGATACCATAACCCGTGGGTTGCTTATGAACCTGTATTATGGTGTATTTGGAAGACTCCACTTCAGAAGCCACTTTTGAAATGGGCGAACTTATTCGGAGTTCAAAATAAAACTGAAATGCAGGCATATCTTTTCGTACAAGATGTGCGTTTAGAAGATATCCATTTTAATTTTGGCGGTGGAAGATGAACCCAATATTGTTGTTTTGGTGTATTCTGCCAATAATGGAAAGTTGTAGCAAATTATCCATGGCACCATTTCCAAACTAAACTGCTATCCTCTCAAATGTACGGTTTGGTATTTTTTACCAGAGCGATTCCTGTCGACTTAAGGCGAAATAAATGTCGAATCTGAATGATTATAATGCAGTGATCCGAAAAGACGGCGATTGGTGGATTGGTTGGATTGAGGAAGTTCCAGGTGTGAATTGTCAGGGACATAATCGGGATGAACTAATCTCAAATCTCAAAGAGGCTTTGGCCGAAGCAATTGAATTAAATCGTGAAGAAGCTCGACAGGCAGCCGGAGAGTCATTCGAAGAAATAGCGATACAGGCATGAAGCGTCGTGATCTTATGCGGCATTTACGGGATCATAATTGCGAATTGATTCGAGAGGGTGGAAATCATTCCTGGTGGGGAAATTTGTTAAATGGACGCCGCACAGCAGTTCCTCGCCACAACGAAATCTCTAATTTCCTCGTTAAAAAAATCTGCCGTGATCTAGGTATTGAAGAACCGTAATTCTATCATTTCACTCTCACCACTCACCTCTAATCCCTCACCTCTACCATGCTAGCAAAACGAATTATCCCGTGTCTTGATGTCCATGCCGGTCGCGTCGTCAAAGGTGTGAATTTTCTCAACCTTCAGGATGCTGGTGACCCTGTTGAAATCGCATCGCGGTACGAAGCCGAGGGAGCCGATGAGCTGGTTTTTCTGGATATTACCGCCAGTCATGAACAGCGGGAGATTATTCTGGATGTGGTCAAACGGACCTCGGAAGTCATTTTCATGCCGTTGACGGTGGGTGGTGGCATTCGCACTTTGGACGATATTCGGACTCTGCTCAACTCGGGTTGTGACAAAGTTTCGATCAACTCTGCTGCGGTGAACGATCCCGATTTCATTCGCGAGGCTGCTTTGCGGTTTGGGAGTCAGTGCATTGTTGTGAATATCGATCCGAAACGAATTCAAAAAGATGGCCAGGAATTCTGGGATGTGCATATCAATGGCGGTCGCAAGCCGACGGGATTGGAAGCGGTTGCCTGGGCGAAGCAGGTAGAAAAACTTGGAGCAGGTGAGATTGTACTGACCTCGATGGATGCCGACGGAACCAAAGATGGCTTCGATATTGAAATCACCTCAGCTGTTTCGGAAGCAGTTAATATCCCGGTTGTGGCTAGTGGCGGATGTGGATCTCCCGAGCATATGCGGGTCGCATTGACTGAAGGCAAAGCCGACGCGGCTCTGGCAGCCAGTATTTTTCACTATGGTGAATATACGATTGATGAAGCAAAATCGTATCTGGCCGAGCATGGTGTTGTTGTGAGGCAGGTTGCGAAATCTTAGTTTCACGTGAAACGGGGTGGAGTGGCCAGTGTCGAGAGGCTAGTGGCTAGTGTGGAATCGGGTGGCCCCGAAAGATTCTTCAGGGGCGGCGCAGCCGTAAGAAGCATTCTTATTAACTCATCATCAAACGGCAATCCTCTTGTGGACTTCGTCCA
>DOCI01000001.1:6193-8063 GCA_003503535.1 Planctomycetaceae bacterium | reverse complement strand
AGATAGCGGAGCTATCTGGGCCACCCGACACCCGATTAGCTTCACGTGAAACAGTTGAGAGGTGAGGGGCTTTCATGAGTTCGCGGATCACCACGCCCATCACTTCGTTATGGGACGTGCCACCCAATTTCACACTGGCCGCTGGCCTCTCGACACTGGGCTCTCAAAATCACTTCGCGTGGGGATGTGCTTTTTCGTAAGTGTCTCGAAGTCGAGCGGCGCTGACGTGGGTGTAGATTTGAGTTGTCGTCAAACTTTTGTGACCGAGTAATTCCTGGACGCTGCGTAAGTCGGCTCCGCCATCGAGCAAGTGTGTGGCGAAACTGTGTCGCAACGTATGGGGCGAAGTCTTCTCGGACAAGCCGGTTTGCTTGAGATATTTTTCGATCATACGGCCGATACTGCGCGTCGTTAACCGGCAGCCGAACTTGTTGAGAAAGAGAGCCTGCTGGTCATCTGCAGTGGACCTGGGTCCGTTTTCGCGGACATCGAGCCAGTGAGAAATTGCTTTGTCGGCATAACTTCCAATCGGGGCAATGCGTTCCTTTTTGCCTTTTCCACGAACGCGAATAATGTTCGCATCACGATCCCAATCGGCGATATTTAAGGAGACTAATTCAGCGACACGGAGTCCAGCCGTGTAAAGCGTTTCGAGAATTGCCCGGTCTCTCAAGCCGGTGGCTTCGTTGGCAGGAGGAGCTTCGAGAAGCGTTGCGACTTCTCGTGACGTCAAATAATGCGGCAGTTTTCTTCCGACGCGTGGTGTGCGCAGAGTTTTTGCGGGATTGGATGAACACATCTGCTCGCGGCAACAATAGCGGAAGAGACTGCGCAGACAGGCCAGACGGCGAGCGATCGTCGTGCGCTGGTAGCCGCATTCGTGCAGGTAGGTGAGATATCCACGCAGGCAGGGGATATCGGCTTCGGCTGGTCGGGGGACAGAGCCGAGACGGTCCTGACAGTAATCGAGAAAGGATGCGAAATCTTCGGCGTAAGATTTTCGTGTCAGTTCGGACGCATTCCGCTCGACACGCAGGTATCTCAGAAAACCATCGAAGGCTGCTTCCATAATGAACTCTTGGAGTCGTTAAACAGAAACGACAATCGAGCCATCCTTAGCCTGCGATGATCGAAATTTGTATTTGGAGCACAGACGTTCCTGTCTGTGGGAATCGTATAGGCCCTTCAGTATTGGGTTACGTTGCGCTAACCCAACCTACAAAACTGGGCAAGCCAGCAGTGGCACACGGCAATCACAAAACTTACCTATAATGCGAACCGAAAAATTGACTATACGCCGGCCCCTCGCTTACGCTTCGGGTTAGGATTGAATGATCTGACTGTTATGCGGATTTCCGGTAGAAAGATTCCGGCTGGGTGGTTTCTTTCTGCTTATCGCGGCGGAGGGCACGGACGCGTTGGCTCATGACGGCTGCATCGTACCAGGAAAAATTCAGGTCCGGGTCGGCGGCGTTTCTGCCTAATGTCTGCAGCAGTTCATCATGGCTGGATTCATCGTAGAGGAAGATGTATCGGTGACCATCTTTAACAAGTGCCAATACATTAATTTCTTCCCCCATCCCTGGTACCCCCCGCTCGAATTTGTTCTCGCGCGATTCCACTGGAATCTTTTCCAGACGTCAAAACTGTCCCTGTGATGACGAAAGGGAATCGCGAAATTATGTTCTCAGGTGTTTAACCATTTCCAATGGCTCCTGCAGATCGATGCAGAGACATTTGAATTCGATCAATAATCCTGTCCGTAATTCTTATCGGACATGATTCCGCCATCCTGAAGAACTTTTCGAGCAACCGGTATAAGCTACCAAAAGAGGTTGAGGGTTGAGAAACCACGCCCATCACTTCGTTC
>DOCI01000001.1:4155-6071 GCA_003503535.1 Planctomycetaceae bacterium | reverse complement strand
TCACTTCGTTCTGGGCGTGCCACTCAATTCAAAAGAGGGGAGAGGTGAGTAATTAGTGGTTAGAGTGAAAATTACTATTCACTATTAACCAGCGACTATTCACTACTTATATTTTCTCGACGTGAAGACAAAACGTTTGCGGGCTTCGCCGCCGTGGAGTTGGAGCATTTCGAGAATCATGCGGTGCATGCAGAAGCGAATGAAATCTTCACTGCGATGCAAATGTCCCGTCCAGCCGCCGCTGCGCTGATCGCCACTCAGTTCGAGATAGTTTCTCAGGCTGGCGGTGAAGTCGGCATCGGCTCCATCAAAAACGCGGGTGTAGGACATATAGGGTTGTGAGGAGCCGTAGGCGAAGGGATCTTCGTAGACTTCTATTTCCTGAGGCATTTCTTGAGTCAGATATTTCTCCATCTCGGCTGGTGGCATCGCCTGTGGTTGTAATGCAGCCACTTGAGAGGATGACTTGAACTCTGGTCCGATATGAACAGGCAGGCTGAGTGGCGGGTTCTGTTCGTAATTGAGTTGCAAGGCTTTCTGCAGGGCGCGATCCCACTCGGCCTGGAGGGGATCGATTTCGCCATCGGCATTCTGGGCACGGATTTCCGTTTTGTTTCTGAAAGGATTGAGTTGTGCAGTCGAACAGGTTTTCTCTTTCCATGCCTTCTTGAGCCGTCGACTCCATGAAGAAGACTCGGCTTCCGCTTCTCGGCATTCGAGTTCGATTTTCTTACGCATCTGTGGATCGACTGCAATGCCGGGCTGAAATTCGGGGATACCGGGAGTGTACCAGGAAATCTGTAATCCAAGACGCGGGGGATAATAGGGCGTATATTCAGTAATGGCGCCAAAGCAGATGCTGTCGGCATCGAGAATTTCGACCAGTTTGAGCATGTCCTCGGGTGAGTCGAGATTGATTTGATGTTCGACCATCGCCGTTTCGACGACGCCAATAGGAATCACCTGAAAACCTGGCGTTTTCTGCAGTTCGGTGAAGTAAGCTTCCGCAAACCGACGACCGTCGACGCTGCGTTCCGGGGAGAGGTTGACGAAGGGAGCAATCGCAATTCGAGAGAGATTCGGGGCAGGATTGGTAACGCCGACCTGTACGATGGCACAGCCGGAGAAACCGCTGAGGAGTCCGGAGATGATCAGAATGAGAGTCCGCGCCTGAGGACGCATGGCCGTTTCCCCTGTTAAGCAACTTTACAAAGTGGTCCTGTTCTCCTTTGAAAGGAACCGACAATGTCCGCGCCGCTGTCCATCAGTTATGATCGTCATAACCGTTACAGAAACTTTAATCGGAATAGTTTGCCCAGTCTCACAGGGATCTGGCACACAGGATCAAATCATGTCATTCAACATTCGGCCAGCTGCTCCAGACGACTGCGAGACAATCCTTTCACTGATTCGTGAATTAGCGGTCTACGAAAAGATGCTCGATGAAGTGGTGGCGACACCAGAGATGATTTGTAATTCGTTATTTGGAGATCGCCCTGGTGCGGAATGTCTGCTGGCTGAAGTGGATGGTGATTGTGTGGGGTTCGCCCTCTACTTTTTTAACTATTCCACATTTCTGGGTCGACCGGGTTTGTATCTGGAAGATCTGTTTGTGCAGCCTGAATTCCGGAAGCAGGGAATAGGGAAAGCGTTATTTAAGAGGGTGGCTGAAGTCGCTTTCGAACGAAACTGTGGGCGGATGGAATGGTCTGTACTCGACTGGAATGAACCATCGATTGAGTTTTATAAATCGATGGGTGCAGTGGCGATGGAGGAGTGGACGGTTTATCGTTTGATAGGTGAGAGACTTAAATCGATCAATAAAATTGATTCCGTCTAATGTATTCGTGGTGGCGGGGGCGCTCCGTGTTAGCGGAAGCCCCCGGAAGTTCACTCCTCGGGGGCTTCTCTTCGAG
>DOCI01000001.1:1722-4053 GCA_003503535.1 Planctomycetaceae bacterium | reverse complement strand
GTTCTTCGAGAGCGCCCCCGCCAGCCTCTTTAGAAGTAAAGTGAAGCCTCAGCCTGTACGGGTCAACCCGAGTTGATCGCCGAAACGCTCTAAAACACGGCGTTTGAGAGGGGCGAAGTCGGGTTCGTCGATGGTGCCTGCCTGGACCATTCTCGAAGCCGCTCTGCTGGTTTCGAGCAGGATTTTTTCGTCGCGGGAAAAGTCGGTTACGCGGAAGGGCTGGCTGCCGTGTTGCTCGGTGCCGAGGACGTTGCCGGGACCTCGGAGGGCGAAGTCGGCTTCGGCAATTTCGAAGCCGTTGTTCGAGCGTTCGACGGCCTGCAATCGCTGGAGTGACTCTTCACTGGCTTTCATCGAGAAGAGAAAGCAAAAGCCTCGAAAAGAACCTCGGCCAATGCGTCCGCGTAACTGGTGGAGTTGAGAGAGGCCGAACTGCTGGGCGTCCTGGATGATCATCAATGTCGCATTGGGAACATCGACGCCCACTTCGACGACCGTGGTGGCCACGATGGCATCGAGTTGACGATCTCGGAAGCGGGACATCACCATCTGCTGTTCTGCTCGATCCATCTGGCCGTGAATCAACCCGAGTTGAAAGTCTCGGAGTTCGTTGTGCTGTAGTTGATCGAAAATCTGCAAGGCTCCCGCAGGAGTTTCGGGATCGGGGGAATCGATGTAGGGGCAGACGATGTAGGCCTGACGACCTTCGCGGAGTTTCTCGGTTACGAACTGCCAGGCTTTCGCTTCGACTTTGGGTGTTTGCACGAGGGAGGTGACAATCGGCTGACGACCGGGAGGCAGGTCGGTCATGGTGGAGAGGTCGAGGTCGCCATATTGAGTGAGGCAGAGACTGCGGGGAATGGGAGTGGCCGTCATGACGAGGACGTGCGGAACTGTGTCACGGGCTTGAAAACGTCCCCGTTGCACGACGCCGAATTTGTGCTGTTCGTCGATGACCGCCAATCCGAGTTGACTGTATTGAACATCGTTCTGAATAACGGCCTGGGTGCCGAAGATCATCTGCATCTCGCCGGAAGCGATTTTGGCAAGACGATCGCGACGCTCTGCTGGTTTGAGACTGCCCGTTAACAGGCAGCGTTTCACGCGACTATGCAGTAACGCCTCGTGAATAGTGTTCCAGTGCTGTTGAGCGAGCAGTTCCGTGGGAGCCATCAGGACCGCCTGATAACCAGCGGCGACCGTGGCGAGCATGGCGTAGAGGGCAACGAGAGTTTTGCCGGCTCCGACATCGGCCTGCAGGAGGCGGTGCATTGGTCGGGATTCTTTAAGGTCGTCGACAATTTCGGTGATGGCCTGCTCCTGGCCATCGGTGAATGTGAAATCGAAGAGCCGTCTGATACGCGCGTTGATTTTTGGGGTGACGATGATTTCAGGAGATCGTTCGGTGGTTTGGCGGAGACGTCTGCGGAGAGCCATGCCGATCTGGAAATCGAGCTGTTCGTCGAAGACGAGACGTCTGCGAGCGGCGTAGAAATCTTCGACGGTTGGTGGGCGATGAAGATTGGAAATCGCCTTTTCCAGATGCGGCAGCTTATAGTGTTTGCGAAGTCGCTCGGGGAGGTCGTCTGCCAGGGTGCCTTTGACGAAATCGAGTGCGGTGCGGATGTAGCCACGTAATACGTCGAGCGTGATGCCTTCTGTAAGGCGATATTTTGTGAGGACTTCGCCGCGAGAATTTTCGTCGTCTTCTTCGAGCCACTGCATGCGGGGATGAGACATCTCCCAGCGGTTATCGCGAAACTTCGGTTTGGCAGACCAGAGCAGGAAACGCTCAGACTGGAGTTGTCGGAGCATCCAGGGTTGATTGAACCACATGCCTCGGACGAGTCCATCGTCGACGCGCATTAAGGCGGCGGTCATTGTGCGTCCGCGGGAGATGGCGCGGGAGTCGGAATCGATGATTTGACCGCGGATGGTATGGATGCGATCGTCGGTCAGTTCGTTGACGAGTGAGAGATGAGAGAGATCGACGATATCGCGGGGGATGAGCCAGAGGAGATCGCGAACGGTTTCGACATCGAGATTTTTGAGCAGTTTGGCACGATGCGGGCCGACCCCTTCCAGAAACCGGATGGGGGTTTCGAGGGGTTCGGTTTCCGGGGGATCGGAGGTCGAATTATCTTGTTCCTCAGTCATGGAACCATTGGAACAAATGGTTGATTTTTTCTCCAGTGAAGGGAGAAGAACCATGATTCAACTTGTTCCCAAGGTCCTCCTTGGTAACGAGAGAAGTGGCACGACCTTGAGCAAAGCGAAGGGTGTGGTCGTTTGCAATCACCACGCCCATCACTTCGTTCTGGGACGTGCCAC
>DOCI01000001.1:0-1663 GCA_003503535.1 Planctomycetaceae bacterium | reverse complement strand
GTTCTGGGACGTGCCACCCAATGTTCATGCTTTCGATATTCAGGCAGTGCCTGACCTACATTTATATTACCCTTGCAAAATCGGGAGTTGGTTTGAGGAGCCGTGTTGGATGGTGCGGGTGATGATTTCGCCCATCAGTGTTGTTGGTGTGCAATCGTGAATCTGGACGTTGGCGATGGAACCTGCCAGGCGGGGGTTGCCGTCGAAGACGACGATGCGATCGCAGCGACTGCGTCCGACCAGTTGATTGGTGCTGGAATTTGTGGGGCGGTTCTGTTCGGCTTTGACCGCGCTTTTGCTCGGACCTTCGACAAGGACTTCGACGGAGCGGCCGATGAAGTCGGCATTATCTTCGGCGCTAATCGCGTTTTGCAAATCAAGCATTTCGTTGTTGCGTCTTTTTTTGACTTTATCCTCGATGTCATCTGGATAGTTGTCAGCCGCTTTGGTGCCTGCCCGTTCGGAGTATTTGAAGATGAAGCTGTTTTTGAAGCGGAATTCGCGGACGGCGTCCATCGTTTTCTGATGAGCTTCTTCGGTTTCACCACAGAAGCCGACGATGAAATCGCTGGAGACGGCACAGTTGGGAATGATTTCGCGAATGCGGTGCATCATGTCGCGATACTCGGGGACGGTATAGCCCCGCTTCATTTTCTTGAGGACTTCATCACAGCCGTGCTGCAAAGGGACGTGCAGATAATGAGCGACCTTCGGCAGATCGCGAATCGCGTAGAGCAGGTCGTTCGTCATGTCTTTGGGGTAGTTGGTGACGAATTTGATTCGCTGGATGCCTTCTGTCTTATGAAGCAGTTCCAGCAAGTCGGCCATGCGATATTCTTTGCCATCTTCGACATGCTTATAACTGTTGACGGTTTGTCCGAGCAGCGTGACTTCTTTGACGCCCTGATCGGCCAGGGCTTGTGTTTCACGGGCCAAAGCAGAAGGGGATCGGCTCTGTTCCGGACCTCGGGTTGTGGGGACGACGCAGTAGGTGCAGAACTTGTCGCAGCCGATCATGATACGAACAAACGCCTGATGGGGGCTTGGACGCATGGTTGGATCGCGGAGGGGGTCGTAACTCTGGAAGCTGTCGGCCACTTCCGTGCGGGAACCGCCGCGTCGGCTGAGTCTGATTGCCATCTGACGGCTGCGTTTTTTGCGGGATTCTTTAATCAGCTCGGGGATCTCGGCGAGTTGCCCGGTGCCGACGATCATGTCGACCTGAGGGGCTCGCTGGAAAATCAGTTTCTGATCTTTCTGAGCCATGCAGCCCATCACGCCGATGACGAGATTTGGACGAGCGTCTTTACTGTATTTGAGTCGCCCGAGTTGACTGTAGATTTTCTGCTCGGCATGTTCGCGGACACTGCAAGTGTTGAAGAGGATAGTGTCCGCCTCTTTCATGTTGCCGGTCAGTTCGTAACCGTCCTGACGAAGAGCGGCGACAACGAGTTCGCTGTCGAGGACGTTCATTTGACAGCCGACGGTTTCGATGAACAGTTTGTTATTCGGTTCGGAATGACTCATGAGATTTTTCTTTGTGTTTAGTTTCAGACACTCGCCGTAGGTCAGGTTATGCCTGACGAGAGTTGTCGTTCATTCACCATTAAATCTTCTGAAGAGCTCTCAGATTTCATCAACGTTCTGGGGGCTTCGCTTCGCT
>DOCI01000099.1 GCA_003503535.1 Planctomycetaceae bacterium | reverse complement strand
CCAATTGGAACAGGGTTTAATTCCAACTGAATAATAATTCCGCTCAGTCATGTAGGGACTCTATTCCCTTTTTTCGAGACCCGGCCCAAACAGATGCTCGCCTTGTTTTGCGGCTCGAATCGCTTCATGGGTATCCATCGGAATTCCAGGATCTTCCTGAGAGTTCATCCAGGACTCCAGTTCTTTTTTCAAGAGCTCTTTTTCTCTGGCAAACTGGGATTCCTCTGCCAGATTAGTCATTTCGTAAGGATCGAATGCGGTATGATAAAGCTGTTCTTTTGGTCTGTTGGTGTAGCGTTTGACCAATTCATAAGTGTGTGGGTTATTCCAGGCGGTGAACACCCAGGTTGGCCAGTATGGATTATTCAATTTTCCTTGAGTCTGCTTACCCATTAAATGTTTTTCAATGTAGATTTCATCCGGCAGCAGGTTCTGGATGTATCGATATTCTCCATCGCTGATTGTGCGAATCGGATAAGCGGGCCCCTCCGGAATGTTATTGTGAATTCCGTAAACGTATTTGCGATGTTCCGTTTTTTTACCGAAGAGGACTTCTTTAAAGCTTGTGCCATCGACTTTAGAAACTGGTTCAGCATCAGCCAGATCCAGGAGGGTCGGGACGACATCTGCGTATTGAACCAGTGCGTCCGTCCGTTGATTTTCTGGAACTCTTCCCGGCCAGCGGGCGATTAATGCAGTATGCAATCCGGTGTCCCAGTTGGTCCACTTATTGCCCGGAAACTGAGAGCCTTGTTCGGAAGTGAACAGGACAAGAGTCTCTTTACTCAGATTGAGTTCATCAAGTTGAGTCAGGATTTCTCCAACTTGACTATCCATATAGGTGATTTCTGCCAGATACCGTCCATAGTCCTGTCGCGTGACGAGTGTATCGGCCAGCGTTGGTGGAAGTTCGATTTTCCTGGGCGGATACTGACTCGCATCTCCCATGACCCAGGGAACATGGGGATCGACCAATGCAACGACCAGGCAAAAAGGATGCGAACGGTCTCGGCTCATAAACTCTGAAATGCCAGCCAGAGAATGTTGCTGAGTCGGATCTCGAACGCAACTCGGTTCAAACCCCCCGATATGCTCGAATGGGAAAACGGAATCGGGTTTGACATGAATTTTCCCGGCGATTCCAACTCGATAGCCCAGCGGTTTCAGATGTTGTGGCAAGCTGATTACTTCTGGACGACTGGCCGAATGATTCCAGGCGCAGCCATTGCTCATCGGATAGAGTCCAGTAAACAGTTCCGCCCGACAGGGCTGGCACATCGCCTCTGCCAGATAGGCTTTGTTAAAGGTTAACGATTGCTTAGCGAACTGATCCAAATGCGGCGTTTTCGCATTTTTCCCGCCGTAAAGTGGTAAGTCGTTATAAGTACAGTCATCTGCCATAATGATTAAAACATTGGGGACTGAACCGGCTTCGACTGGCTGGAGAACTTGAATAATGCTTATGATGAAGCCGAGAGCAGACCAAAGAAATCGAAATTTGACTGGCATAATGAGCACCTTATCGACATGCTGAAAAGACAGGATTCTAAAAACTCGAGATCATGACTGTTTTGGGAAGAATGAACCATCTTCTCCAGAACTCACATTGCAACAAAGTTCAGCCTCTGAAACAATTCCGGTGTCAATATTTATGAGATTAAGTTTCTAATATACACGCATGTCTTATCGCACAATAAAACGGTTGCTTGGCGAAACGAGCCTCGAACGGAAATGCCGATTTCTGTTTGGAGGTGGTTTGATGCTGCTGATTTCAGGCAGTTTTTATTTTTATGCGCAGTTGAATGCCAGTATTATTGAGAATCAAAACAAGGAGACTGCTCAACTGCTGGTCGCGCCGATCATTATGGAAAAGCATTGGAAGGCCGTTGATGTCGGTGATGAGCATCTCAATTCCATTGAAGAGATGGCCAGTTTCTTAAAGCCTGTCGAAATTCAGGATTATCGCTGGCGATTGCTGAAGTCCGATCCAACCGCTGATGCCGCTGATCGCCCCAGCGATCCCTTAGGGTATGAAGCGCTATCCCGCATACGAGCTGGCGACTCCGAGTTCATTCTGACATTACCAGACAAACAGGAGTATCGATACTACGCGGCTGTCAAAGCATCCAAGTCTTGTCTAACCTGCCACTATCATCAGCGACCGAATGCTGCTGAAGGGGATTTGCTGGGGATGGTGAAAATTTCACTGCCGCTGGCGAAAACAAAAAGTCGTCTGGCAAAGAACAATGCCATTTTGATTGCTATGGCCATCGTGACATCTTTTCTGGCCATGGTGGCGGCGTATGCGATTGTCCGCTATGTGATTGTCAAACCAGTCCTGTATCTGAAGGACATCAGTGATGAAATTGCCCGAGGCACACTCGATTTGCGAGCAGACATTCGCACGGGCGATGAATTCGAGGAATTGAGCCATGCTTTCAACCGGATGTTGCGCCACCTTGTGACAGTGCAGGATGAATTGAAAGATGCCAACTCGAATCTCGATAATAAAGTCGACGAACTGGCTCGGGCGAATCTGTCACTTTTTGAAATGAATAAGCTAAAAAATGAATTCCTGGCAACGATGAGCCACGAACTGCGTACGCCCCTGAACAGCATTTTAGGGTTCAGCGATGTACTCAAATCTGCTTCCAACCTGGAAGATAAACAGAAGCGGTATCTCGAAAACATTTCGACCTCCGGTCAACGGCTGTTGTCATTGATTAACGACATTCTTGATC
>DOCI01000090.1:5880-6217 GCA_003503535.1 Planctomycetaceae bacterium | reverse complement strand
GATGCTCTATTGCATTTCCAAAATCAATTTTCCGCGTACTGCCTGAGCAAATTCAGCGATTTAGGGAAATAATCGTACATGTAAAGGCACACTGCATATAGAAATGCTCTGATAAATAAGATCGATAAGTCTCTCCTCGTAGATCGCTGCAAATAAATTATGAATATACTCAAGAGCATGTTCATAAATACTATGCAGCGATCTTCTGGAGATAAGACATCGAATTGTAAATTCAGATGTCCATGCGGCTAGAGAATAACTAACCGAA
Source organism: Planctomycetaceae bacterium (assembly GCA_003503535.1). Lineage (GTDB taxonomy): Bacteria > Planctomycetota > Planctomycetia > Planctomycetales > Planctomycetaceae > Rubinisphaera. The sequence goes on along the minus strand of DOCI01000090.1, from coordinate 5,949 downwards.
AAAGATCTAATTCTCCACCCATTACTTACATTTCACATGGACTTGTCCGGGCTTGCAGTTCGTTCCTGG
>DOCI01000090.1:0-5748 GCA_003503535.1 Planctomycetaceae bacterium | reverse complement strand
CGAGTGCCTGATAGACGCTGACCATCGCCGACAGTTGCTCCTGTTTGATTTCAACGATGACCATCCTGGCTTCCATCATTTCACGCTGAACCAGCAGGACTTCGACATATTCAGCGCGGGCGTTCTGGAACGGCTGATTCGCACTTTCGACTGAGGCTTCGAGAGCGGCTAACTGCTGCTTTTTAATCTCGATACTTTGCCATAATCATCCACCTTGGCGATTCGATTGACGACTTCAGTGTAGGCATCCAGAACCGTACGCTGGTAGTTGTAAATTGAATCCACCTATCTCTTCGCCTTCTCGTAGAACTTTCGGGGGCTTCGGCTGACGTGGTTCAGACATAATAAAAAGCGACCCCATGACGCTAAGATGCAGCATGAGGTCGCTCGCTTCACTTTCAATTAGTGACTGGTCTATTCAACTCTTATTCACTGGATTTGTTATTACGCATTGCAGCTTCAAGTTTCTTGATGTCATCTGGTGATAACTGTGGGCGGTCGATTTTCAGCGTCAGCTTGTTCAGCTTTGCCGTCAGCGGGAATGGAGGCTGATAGTCCGCATCGTTAACGCCTGTCAGAGTATCGGAACCGATGTCGAAACTCTCGTCCCATTGCAGAATCATGGGGATCGTCTTTTCCATCTTTTGCGTGGCAACAACTTTGCCATCGACTTTGAGTATGCCTGTGCCAGGACGAGCCAGACCACTCATGCTGTTGAACATGAGCGTCCCTGCACCCAGTCCTTCGTATTTGAAATCGAACTCGAGTGTGTGATTTCCAGGAGCGAGTGCGTCTTTGCCTTCCCACTTGATACGCTGCAAGTCTAGGAGATTCCAAAGGAAGACAGGCTTACCTTTGAGTAGATAGAAACCATAGCCACAGAAGCGGCCACCTGAGGTAAGAATCATTCCTTCTGCTCCCGATTCAGGAACAGTGATGTCTGCAGTGATGGTATACGAGCTATTCAGGATAGAGGGCGAATCTCCCTGGGGAAGACCGGTCATGGGAAGTGTATAAACGAACTCTGTCCGTCCGGCTGTGATATTCGGTCGTGGAGCAACCAGTCGACCGGCCACCGAGGCATCCATTGGGAACACCTGATACTTCTTCGCTTCAGCAATAAACACTTCCTTCAACTCTTTTATTTTGTCAGGATTTTTACCAGCGATATTATTGGACTGACTGAAATCCTCGTTCAAGTTATACAGCTCAAGTATCTGATTATTGAGTGGATCGGGATTCGCAACTCCAAATGCTTCCCACGGTGCACGATTGACCTTCGTACTCAGTAGCCAGCCTTCATGATACAACGCCCACTGGCCCATCATTTCGAAGTACTGTGTTTGATGCTGAGAAGGAGCCTTCGCATTTTTTTTATCGAAGGTATAGAGAAGACTCGTACCCTCCATCGGTTGCTGAGGAATACCATCGACCGTTTCAGGCTCCGGGATTCCTGCGGCTTCGAGAATTGTCGGAACGATGTCAATCACATGGCAGAACTGCTCGCGCATGCCCCCTTTGTCTTTGATTCGGGCCGGCCAGGAGATGGCCATGTTCTGCCGGATTCCACCAAGTTTTGAAGCATTTTGTTTGAACCAGGTAAACGGCGTATCAAAAGCCCAGGACCAACCTGCGGACATATGATTATAAGTCTCTTCGGTTCCCCAGACGTCATACCATTTCATCTGCTCCTCAACTGGCATCATGTTGATGCCGTTGAAGAAGGCCACTTCGTTCGGCGTGCCCAGAGGCCCACCTTCGGCACTGGTGCCGTTGTCTCCATTGATATAGATGATTAACGTGTTTTCGAGCTTACCCATGTCCTCTATCGTCTGAATGACCCGACCGATTTCGTGATCGTTGTATGCAGAAAATGCGGCAAAAACTTCGACCTGTTTAATGAAAAGTTTCTGCTCTTCAGCTGTCAGCTGATCCCACGGCTTGAGCACATCATTGGGCCAGGGAGCTAACTGGGTGTCAGCAGGAATCACACCGAGCTTTTTCTGGTTTTCAAAAATCTGCTCGCGAAGTTTGCCATAGCCCTCATCGAAGAGGTGCATATTGTGAATCTTCTCGACCCATTCTTTGGTTGGATGATGTGGTGCATGCGTGGCGCCGGGGGCATACTTTACAAAGAACGGTTTGTCCGGCATCGTCTGGTTCATGTGATTCAGATATTTAATCGCATCGTCGGCCATGGCGGTCACGAGATTCCAGCCCGGCTTTCCTACGAAGGGGTAAATTTGTGTTGTATTTCGAAAGAGATTCGGCTGCCATTGATTCGCATCACCGCCCACAAACCCGTAGAAATATTCAAAGCCCATGCCGGTTGGCCATTGGTCGAACGGCCCCAACTGACTGGCGGCAAATGCCGGAGTGTTATGGTCTTTACCGAACCACGAAGTGGCATACCCGTTATCGAGCAGAATTCGCCCGACGGTGGCTTTGTCTTCCGGAATGATGCTGTTGTATCCGGGGAACCCCGTAGACTGTTCGGAGATCACACCGAACCCAACCGAATGATGATTGCGTCCTGTGATCAGTGCCGCACGGGTGGGTGAACAAAGCGCTGTCGAGTGAATGTTATTGTATCGCAGGCCGCTATTCGCAACACGATCCATCGCAGGAGTCGGAATGACACCGCCGAAGGTGCTCGGCACACCAAATCCAGAGTCATCGGTGATGATGAGCAGTACGTTAGGGGCATCTTGGGGAGGAACAATTCTCGGTGCCCACCAAGGCTTCGATTGCAAAGCATCCGGTTTGATAACGCCACCAAACTTCGGATCGGGAGCGGGAAGTTGTTTCCCATCAATTGTCGTGGTCGCAGCTGGCGATCCAGGTGGGGGTGATTCCTGAGCCAGGCAATTGCCTGTAAGCATTGTGACAAAAGCCATCGAAAGAAATAACGGGCGCATAATGCCGCGTGCAAATCGAAAAAATTCAGTCATGTTGTAATCCTTAATCCAGTCATGTTCAGGGTGATGCAGTTCGCATTGGTTATTGCTGATTCCCGGGTTGTTTCAGACGGGTGATTTGCCAGGTCTCAATTTTTCCTGGCCCGAAGTGCATGAGTATTGGTGCTTCATCCTTAGTCAGGTTGCTTAATCCAATGTCGAACACATCCGCGTAATTTGTTCCTTCAATAAAAGCTGCTCGTTGCGTTTTCCGATCGACAGCTCCCTGTAAGATGTGTGTCTGGTTCGTTGGATCATTCGTATCATTTCCACGAATAATACCTGCTTTGTTGACAGCGATTTGCAGCGTGATTTCGGATTGTTGCGAATCGGATGGACTCAATGCGAAAACTCCCAAAGGCATCCATTGATCATCACTGGAAACCTGAGCATTCACTCCACTCATAGCCAGTTCTTTTGCCAGATTGTAATACACGATCGCCGTAGCGACCTGCTGTCCGTTCATGTAGACATTGTTATTATCGTATGTGATGTTGTTCCCATAGTCGTAATAAATGGGAGTCATATCTTCATAAGCCATCCAGGAACTGACGGAATCCCAGGTGGCCCAGCGCCAGGCAGAATCTGCTGCCCAGCCTCTTGCATACCATGCTCCAGGATGCTCGCCATACCAGCCCGTTCGGTAGTATCCCCAGTGATTGAAATTCGAGCGAACAGCAGCACCCGCTGCATAGCGACCGGCAGGAGTCGCTGCTGCGTAATCAGCACCCACGCCGTAACGTCCCGAATAAGCTCGACCTGCAGCATATCCACCATTAGGACCTCGCACAGCCGTTCCAGCGACTGCATTTCCATAAGGGCCGACGACGGCACTTTGTCGGGAGTCGACACCATTCGCGCCATCGTATCCGCGTGTCGCTGCAGTTCCTCCGTTGGGGCCAACCGCCGCTCCACGATAAGCGGTATTACCATTTGGACCAGTGACACTTCCACCAGCGGCGTAGCCACCATACGGTCCTTTAACGGCTTCACGGTTCACATTGTAGTCGTTTGGTCGGGCATAAACGTTCGATCGGTTCGTGTAATTCACATGATTGGTTCCACTGTCTGAGGGAAGGCCGTGGTAGCTGTTGAGTTGAGAGCGATCCACTGAACCACCCGCGGCTTCATAATTGGAAACATTTCGGTCTCTGGCTTCTGAGTCATCCCCACCTTCACGATCCCCACTTTCACGATCAAGGTCGGCACGTTCGTCTACACCCCGATCGTCCCCACCGACACCACCACGAAAACCTCCTCCGTCAGTACGGTCATCGCCACCAAAGCCTCGCCCCCAGCAAATGTCTAAAGGGAGACACGCAATGAGCATTGACATCAGGACGATAGGAAATGCTTGTCGAACCATGGGTTTGACTTTCTTTGAAGTAACAAAATGTGTGTTCAATTCGGTGAATTTATTCGACGGGAACAGAGCGCCGGATGACCACTTCATCGGCCTCAGGAAGGGATTGGCCTCCACGTGTCCTGTCAGTCGATCTCCAGACATAAGCATTGTCATCAAGTCGGATGAGATAATTGACTGCCGAAGTCACGCTCCCATCTCCTGCAACGCCTTGCATTTCCCCTGTCCAACCACCTTCTGTTGGAAGCCAGACACCGGCTGCATTTCCACCGTCGGAACTGAAATCCCACGACTGGATGTGGCCGGCATACGGATTCCAACCGATGATCTGCAATCCTTCGCTTTTTGAACCATCGTGATGCGTCGCCGAATGACGTCGCTCGATGAAAGTCTGGTTCGCGATCCAGCGGCAGGTTGATTCGAGCTTGACTCCGTTTTCTTCAGCCACCCAGGAACCGATGAACCAGTCAAAATCTTTGAGTGCATGATAGGCAGGCGATGCCTGGATAACGGTATCGCGGACCGATGCCATCTTCCATTTTCCATCGACCTTGACATGAAAGACCGTGTATTGAGTGACCCCTGTTGAGCCTGGGGATACAGGTTCTACGATTGCACGTCCATCTTCAATCGCTGATCCCTCACTCAGTATGCGTAAGGAATCGATCACAATGTTCATCTTCGCTTTGGGGCTTGCCTCAAAGAACTCGGTGTATGCCTTCTCGATTTCTGCTTGGCCAGAGAGCGTATTTCCAGATTCATCAATATACTCACCATCTTCGGTCCATAATGCCGCAACCGCTTTGGCATCGTGTTCGTTGAAAGCCGTGATAAATGCTTTCGATTCCTGGTGTATGGCTGCAATCTCAGAAGCCTGTTGCTTACTCAGCCTGACTGTCGCTGAATCTTGCGCTGACGTAATATTTGAGCACGCGCTCCCCACAAGACAAACCGCAATTGAGAGCAGCACAATCCTCATAACGACAACCAATCATCAAAGAGAAAACAGAATTCGCCATTGCGAATTCGCAATGGCGTTCATGATTAAATCTGACAGATAGTATAGAAAAACAAACCCTGGCAGTCACAAATGGAATTGATGTGTAATTGACATACCATTGATAAAATTAGCTTATCGCTGAGGAGTAGATTTGACAATCAGGTCAAATCACTGTTCATTATATTTTCACAATGACGTGCATCGCAGACGTGTATCGCAGTGACAAGACTCGCAATTCGTGAGACGGCGAGAAATACAACGATTAGTTTCGTTCGCTGCTATTTGCGGATTTCATACGCCAGATTTAAGAAAATAGAACCCTGCATGAAACATCAATCTGAAGTTTTGCAAAACGCTGGAATTCAAAAGAATGAGAAGTCAGCGTATGAAATATCGAGAACATCTTAACCCGACGCGTCAGTTTTGAA
>DOCI01000180.1:10361-10602 GCA_003503535.1 Planctomycetaceae bacterium | reverse complement strand
TGGCTTTCAAACTGGGGTGTAAAAGCGATCTTTCTTATTAGAATCCATCTCCCATTTCATTTAATGATGATCCACTTTCGTTAAGAGTTCTCTTCTGGCGTAGATCGCAACGCTTCCAGTCGAGCAAGAATTTTCGCTTCATACCCTCGATTGACAGGGCGATAATAAGTCCGATCGACTCCCAGATAATCCTGATCCACCCAGCCGGCTTCCGCATTGTGTGGATATTGATAATCATCTT
>DOCI01000180.1:9458-10250 GCA_003503535.1 Planctomycetaceae bacterium | reverse complement strand
ATATTGATAATCATCTCCATGCCCAAGCTGTTTCGCTCCCTGATAGTGTCGATCCTTCAAATGCTTCGGCACGGGCAGAACTTCCTGCGTTTTCAAATCGTGCAGTGCTTCGTTGATGGCAACATAAGCAGCATTTGACTTGGGTGCACAAGCCAGATACGTACAGGCTTGAGCGAGCATAATCCGGCATTCAGGCATGCCGACCATTTCGGTAGACTGAGCAGCAGCCGTCGCTATGACGAGACCATGGGGATCGGCATTGCCGATATCTTCGGATGCAGAAATCATGAGTCGACGGGCAATGAAACGGGGAGGCTCGCCGGCATCGAGCATGCGGGCCATCCAGTAGATCGCAGCATCAGGATCGGAGCCACGAATACTCTTGATGAGCGCACTGGCCGCATCGTAATGTTCGTCGCCAGCTCGATCATAACGAATCGATTTCTGCTGTAGCGATTCCTCCGCCACTTCCAGCGTGACAATCTTTTCCTCGGCTGACAAATCGGTAACCGAAAGCACTGCCACTTCCAGAGCATTTAAAGCGCGACGGACATCGCCATCTGCTCCTTTGGCCAGAAACTCAAACGCGTCATCATTCACTGTCACTCCAGTTGACTGAAGACCTCGCTCTGCATCCGACATCGCTCGATGGAGTTGCGAAATCAGATCGTATGAACTTAGTGGTTCGAATTCGAAGATTTGACTCCGACTCAACAACGGAGCCACCAGCGCGAAGTAGGGGTTATCGGTCGTCGCCCCAATAAAAATGACCGTCCCCTTTTCGAGATCGGG
>DOCI01000180.1:3286-9381 GCA_003503535.1 Planctomycetaceae bacterium | reverse complement strand
TTTTCGAGATCGGGAAGCAGAACATCCTGTTGCGTTTTACTGAAGTGATGCAGTTCATCGACAAACAGAATCGTTCGACGCCCCGAAGCCGCCAGTTCATTATCAGCCTGCTGCAGAACCGCTCGAACATCCTTCACCCCACAGGAAGCGGCATTGAGCGAAAAGAATTTCGATTCCGTCTGACGGGCAATCAAATGAGCCAACGTCGTTTTTCCTGTCCCGGGAGGACCATAGAATATCAGCGAACTGATCCGATTCGCCTTGAGCAGCCGACGCAGCAGTTTTCCTTCTGCCAGAAAATGCTCCTGCCCCGCAAATTCATCGAGCGAACGAGGCCGCATCCGCGCTGCCAGTGGATGCACACGCTCGCGGTTCTTCTGTTCCGATTTATCAAATAATCCAGCCATCAGGACAGAATGCGTGATCAGACTGAAAACATCAAGCCAATGCTTCATTGTTTTCAATTGTCAGCGACTTTGTGCAAAACCGATGAACTCGCTTTTGCGGATTCTACGCTTTAGACCATTTCAATCAGATGTAATGAATTGAACGAAGCTACCAGCAGTACTGCCAAATCACGGTGAAACATACGGTCTTTCACCTTACATAAGCTCCAGCTGTAACACCTGTAATGAAAAATATGTCTGTATCTGAAATGGCAGTATTCAGGCTTTTTCTACTGTACAGAATTAAGTCCCAAAATATTTTACGAAACTCCGATCTATTAATTTGACATGTTTCATTTTGTTCGTTGCCGCGGGGCCTGGGAACTTCTTTGAGAAATTAAAGCGAGTTCAGAGTGAGAACCGTCAGGCAAACTCAACCTAATCCTGAATGGGATTCAATCTTACTCTCTTTCACAAGGAAGTCCTGACATGATCAAGTCGCTCCTGAAATGCTCAGCCTTGAGCCTCTCTGTATTAGCCGCAGCCAGTTCGGCTCAAGCCGGTTCCGTCGAATGGCTCAGCCTGAACCAAAACGGGGAAGAACAATCTCTCTTCGTCAACACTGTTGAAAAACCTTATCTGGAAGCGATTGTGGAAACACCCACAACCCAGACCAACAGTGAAGATCAATTTGTCCAAACCACATACTCCGAACAACTGACTCCAGTCACCTGCGGATACAATTCCCCCTGTGCAGGCTCAGACTGTACAGGCAGAATGAGCTGGTTCGAAAACACTGAAGTCTGGGTGGGGGCAGACGCATTTCGCTCATTCGGCGATGGTCGATTTGCTCTGTTCAATCCGCTTCCATTCGCGACAGCCAACAGCTTCGGAACAGTCGCCGGATTCAACACAACTTACGGCTGGGATAGCACACGAATCCGCGCCCAGGTTGGTGCCAGCTACGGAGCCTACGACTGGAAAGGGCGAACAATTGATAATCCACCGGAAGCCGGAACTCTGCAACAGCAGGGCTTTTTGACTTACGGTCTCTACAAACGCAGTGATGTTTGCTGTGGCGACCGGGTCAGCTGGGGTATCGTTTCAGATCACTTCTACGGCGACGAATACGGCTGGACAGCTGATGAAATCGTTCTGCATCAGTTCCGCTGGCAGTTAGGTTATGCATTGAACTGTCATAACGAAGTCGGCATGAATGGCACGTTCCGTACCGCAAATGACACCGTGGGAATCAGCAGTGTGGGCGCTGCGATCAACACCCAGGTGCACGCCATGAACCAATGGAACGCATACTTCAAACATCAATGGGAATTTGGTGGAAACAGTTCTCTGTACATTGGAACGTTCGACGGTGCCGACATCGCCAGTTGGCAGTTCGGTATGCTCAACACGTCTCCTCTGAATGATTACCTGTCACTCTACGGAAACTTCGGCTATGTTGCCCCCGGTTCTTCTGGAGGTCTGACAGGATCTGCCGAAGAGCAGTGGAATGTTTCCGTCGGACTCATCTACTCATTCGGCGGCAAAGCTAGCAGCCCGAATATCTCTGGACATCAGGGATTGGCTTTAATGCCGGTTGCCAACAACAACAACTTCCTGATCACCAACTAGTTATCCCGGGAATTTCTGAATTACGCAAGAACCCACGAACATCGCATACATTCATTCATTGTGTGCGATGTTCTTCATTTAACCAACCAATTTCGGTTCATCCAGTCCAGCCTGAACCACATCGAACATCGAGGCCTCAAATACCCCAGGCAACTCCTGCTCAGTCACTCCCCCCGCTTCCCGAACCCCCAGCCCACACTCGTGTTCAAATAACACCCACGTCGCTACACAGGATCGACACTCATCATCCATTATCAACTCCAGTTGATCCTCCCGAAACCGTGTCCGTAGCGTTGAACTCAACTCCTCTTGACGCGTTTTTCCCAGCCAACTCAAGTCCACACTGAGCGGACGCACCAGCAAACGATCCCGTAACTCCGCAAATGTCTTCTCAAAAACTGGATGCACGTACTCCCCCGCAACATCACACAGAGGATCGAGCACAAAACGACGATACCAGCAAGCCGGATGCGGCAAAACCAATCGTTCGGATTGTAGAACAACCTGATCACAAAAAATCAGATCCAGATCAATCGTCCGCGGCCCCCAGTGAATCTCCCGCGTTCGCCCGCAGCCAGCCTCAATGCCCTGGCAGACATCCAGCAACTCAACCGGCTGCAAAGAGGTCTCAATCAACACCGCCCCATTCAAAAAACGATTCCCGGCTTTCGCTCCCATCGGAGCCGTCTCGTATAATGAACTCACCTTCAGAATGGAAATCGCTTCATAACTCTCAAGATGTTCAAGCACAGCCTGAATAATTTGAGCGGTCTCCCCAAGATTCCCACCGAGAGCAATGCCAGCGATCACAGGGAACCCTTATCTCGATAATTGGCAACAAGCAATTTGTAGACTCCATCAAAAACTGTATCGCATAAAGTCCCCTCTCCCCCGGGGGAGAGGGCCAGGATGAGGGGAACCCGCGTGAATTTCTTACCGAGCCCAGTTTTTCAGAACTTTGCTCGCCTCAGTCTGAAGCTTCTGATCCTGCTCCTCAATCAGCGGTTCGAATTCGAGAATTTCTTTGGCGTTCTGCCCCTGCTCATGTTTGCGGAAGCCGCGGAGGTAGGTTTCGTTCTGCGGTCGGAAGCGATGAAAGAAGAGCTCGTTTTTCCAGAGAATCTTTTCATAAACGGGAGCCACCTGAGCAGCGAATTGAGAGTCCTGCAGGATCGATTCGTTGTCTTTGATGAATGTTCGTCCCAGCGAATTGGCAAGGACCTCACCAGCTGCGATATAGCCCGCGTGATGCAGATGGACTCCGTTTTCGGTCAGCGAATCCAGTTTCAGTGTTTTCTGAACCTGCTGCATTGACTCGAGCATGTCGACATACACATAGCCATTGCTTTCACACATCTGTTGAATGGCTTGTCCATATTTATTGCGGGTTTCATTTTGGGCATTCACAACCTCAGGGGAGCGAACCATTGGTTCCAGCGGAGTTGGCCCGAGCACAATGATGCGGCGATTTTCAGCGGAGAGGTCTTTGAGCAGTCGTTCATAATTCGTAATAAAGTCTTTCAAACGCTCTTCGCCATTGAAGGCAGCGTTCTGTCCATAACTGACAATTAGAACGGTCGGATTTGTCAGCTGCACATACTCAAGAATGTGCTTGTAACCCTGCTCGACAGGACCGAAGTAGGCTCGCGATTCTCCGAGGACGTTATCACCCGACCAGCCCAGATTTCGCACCGTAAAATTCGTTTCCGGGGCAGCCAGCCGAAGTGACATTTCGAGGACGCCCTGCGTGTTTTCCCGTTCAATAAACGTGCTGCCGAGCATGACAACTCGATCGCCCGGTTTGAGTTCCCATTTCGCTTGCAGATCAGCAGCTGAACCGGGTGTTGAATTGAGCAGGCCAAATGCCAGCAAACTCAAAAGGACACCTCTGCTGAAAACGGGCATGGCTTTTATTGGATTCAATGGAAACATGGACCAACTCCACTTTTTTAAGACGCATAAAAAGATTCAGTCCTGACAGTATGTCGTTCCGAGCGAATGAGTTCAACAAATGGAGAGGAACGGCTCACCAAAAATTTCGGCTATTTCAAACCTGATAATCCGAATATTACTCAAAGAGTGAGTCAGACAGGTTGCCAGTTTGACAAACATCCGGGTTTTGAACATTCTTGAGCGGTCCGTTTTCCGTTCATGTGGGTTTAATCTGATATGCATAGAATGAAATCAAATTGGGAACCCTCAGTCGAACGGCGAGGTTTTTTGCTGGTGATTGTGATGGTCGTCATCGTGATGGCTTCGCTCACGTGCTATCAATTTGCTGATCGGATGACGACCGAACGACAGGTCGTCAACGTCTACAAGATGGAATCCCAGGCCCAGCAGGCAGCTGAGTCGGCAATCGATTATATGATGGCGATGTTGACGGACCCCGAAATGGACCTGTCCACGCTGCCGACTTTGCCAGCAGAGGATTATGCCTGGCAGATTATTCTTCCGGGCTCTCCCGATGCGGAATCTCCCAATGATTTGATGGCGGTCGTGCTCAGTCGGCAAAGCACTGTGCAATATGGCGAGCTGACATTCGGTGTCGCCTCCGAAGCCGGGAAGATTAATTTGAATGCTTTGGCGGAACTTGATGTGTCGTTGGAGGATCAGCGAAATATGCTGATGTCCTTACCCGAAATGACGGAAACTCTGGCCGATACGATTCTCGATTTCATCGACAAAGATGCCACGCCACGCGATTTCGGAACGGAATCGGACGATGGCGAAATGATCATTCGTAATGCCCCGCTGACCTCGCTCGATGAATTGCTGGTTATTCCCGAGATTACACCTTCACTGATTTATGGAGAAGATAACAACCGCAACGGTCTTCTTGATTCTTCGGAAGATGATGGGGAACTCCGCGAACCATACGACGATGCCGATGGCGTTTTGACGCTCGGCTGGGCAGATTATCTCACTCTCTGGAGTCGAGAAACAAATTTACGAGCCGATGGTACACCGAAAATCAATCTGAATTCCGATGATTTGACTCAACTGGAAGCCGATCTTGTTGTCGAGTTTGGAGACGAGCTGGCTGCCTTTGTCGCCGCCTATCGACAGAATGGTCCTAAAAAGCAAAGCTCGACTGGCAGCGATGGGAGCGGAAGTGGAACTGGTAGTTCTGGAACTGGTAGTGGTAGTGGTTCGATGAATTCTCAACCAGCACCGCAGTCGGGAAGTGGGCGTTCGCGGGGAGGAGGTTCGACAAATCAGCAGCAGACAACACCTGCCCCTGATCCTGCCGCACCAACGAGTCAGCTCGATTCGCTGCTGCCTGACTGGAATCTTACAAAATTGTTTACTGTTCAAGCGATGCAGTCCTCACCGTCATCACAGAATGGGGGAGGGGCCTCGTCCGCAGGATCGAGTACTGGTTCCTCTTCAAATTCAGGGCAATATAAACTGCAGTCACCCTACGAATTAATCGGGGCCATCGTGGAAGATGATGGAGACGATCTGATCAGCCCGTGGCAGGTTGGAGATTTGACATTTCTCGCCCAGATGGAAGAAGCCTTAACGATTACCGAAGGCGAGACACGGGATGGTCGGATTGATATGAACTATGCGACTTATGAATCGTTGGCCGGGTTACCGGAAGTTTCGGATGCTTTGATAGATGAGATTCTCAGTGGGACAGGCAGTTGGGTTTCTCCAGCTGAACTGCTGCAGAATGGTCAGATAGATGTAGCCGGTGTCGTTCAACTCGAACCGTTCCTGACGGCTCAAAGCCGAACTTATCGATTTATTGCCGCTGGCTTCTGGAAAACGGGTGGACCGGTTGTCAGAATTGAAGTGGTACTCGATGTGGCGGGTGCGGCACCGGTCATTCTCCAGCATCGAAATCTGACAGCCACCGGGCCGGGATATCTTCCGGAAGAATTATCAGGGGGATTTGTTGGGGAATAACATTTGAGGCGCGCTAAGTCAGTCATGACTTGGGTTCATTCGAATGTCTTTCGATCATCTATTCTTTAAGCCCTCTGGAATTCAATCGCATAATAATCAAGGCAAAACCCGTGCTATAACTGGCACAGCTCGCCAAAATCAGTTTGATACGCTTTATGAATA
>DOCI01000180.1:0-3257 GCA_003503535.1 Planctomycetaceae bacterium | reverse complement strand
CGTCACCTTGTTATTGAATGGGATTTGCCCCATGTCAGCCTTATGCTTGCTCGTCGAGAGGGAGCCAGCTGGGAGATTCTGCAGTGGCATCGCTGCGATTTGCCGGAGCATGTGGCCGAATCTAAGTCGCTGAGCAGGGATGCTGCCAGTTGGTTGCTGAGCGAGTGTCCGAGTTGGCTGCGGGAGTTGGAAGCATCAGGCGAGACGACTTCGCTTTCGATCATCTTGCCGCGAGATCGAGTCACATTGCGAAAACTGGAATTGCCGCCCATTCCGGCGGAAGAATTGGCGGGTGTGGTGCCATTGCAAATGGCGAGCCAGCTTTCTGCACGGATGGAAGATCTGGCGATCGATTTTCTTCCGCCGAATTCCTCAGGATCGGCAGAGAGTCAAACCGTGCTGGCGGCGGCGTTGCCGATGGATCAGTTACGAACCTTGCAGGGTTTGTCGGTACAATTACATTGTGAGCTGACGTTTGTTGGCCTTTCCTCGCTCACCTTGCTGGAGGCGGTGCCGTATTTTACGAACAGCACTGCAGACTCAGATCGATCACTGCTCTGTGTTTATTCTGAGGAACGACTGGAAGCCTTATACTGTGAAGCGGGGCACTTGATCGGGGCTGGATTCCGAAGACGGAATCGTGAATTACCATTCCAGGCGAAAGAAGCAGTTGCAGAAATTCGCAGATTGCTGGCTACTGAAACCGAGATGTCCAACCTTCCCATCCAGATTCTATCGTTGTCGAGTACAAGAAATGTGGGAGTCATCTCGGAAGCCGAAAAGGCGTTGGGGATGACTGTTCAGCCCCTGGAAATAGAATCGACAAATTCGACCGTTCGTTTCAATGAAGACTTTTCACGGACAATATCTGAATTGTTTTCTCAAGGAGGATTACGTTCGATTGGTGCGCTGTTCGCTGGCCAGTCTCCAAAAGTCGATCAACTCAACCTGCTAATGCCTCGTCAGCTTGAGGAGCAAAAGGATTACAAAAAAGCCTGGATTGTCGGAGGAGCAGCAGCATGTGTCGGCGGATTGATCATTGCCTATCTGGCCTGGTGGGGACAGTTGGCTGGTTTGGATGAAAAAATCGAGCGGCTTAATACCGAGATCGTCGAAGTCGACAAGTTTATGAAGACTCAGGGCAAAGTCGTCGAACAGGCAACCAAGCTCAAAGTCTATGAAGATCGTTCGTTTGACTTCGAGGCTCACTTCCAAAAAATCCTGGCGATACTCCCTGCTCGCGATCAACTCCTGTTGACCGAATGGCAAAGCCTGCCATTGTCGGGCGATTCTCATACCAGAATTACTGCCAGTGGATTAGCTCGATCTCGACAGAGTATTGAATCGTTTGCGGAAAAGCTGGCTCAGGAAGGCTGGATTGTTCGTTCTCCTACGATTCGAGCCAATCCAGATCGTCAACCGTTCGGTTATGAATTCGATCTCGATTTCGAGATCCCCGCACCGGCTTCTGCAGTGAAATCTTCCAAACGAATCCGCGTCTCCCAGTCGGATGATGCGAACACAAAGTGGGGGAGAAGCTGATTATGCAGACTCGTGAAAAAGTATTATTGATTGGACTGATTGCCGTTGTTCTTTTCTGGTGGGCTCGCCCTGTCTTGCTGCAGAGTTTTCTGGAACCACTGAACGAGCGAAAAGCCGATATCGAGAGAATTTCGAATACACTCGAACAAAAACAACTGCAGCAAAATCTTGTGCTTGCCGCCACCAGAGAGATGACAAACTATCAGGAACAATCGCTGCCTGCAGATCCTTACGATGCTCAACGAAGCTATACGGCCTGGTTGACTGATCAACTCGAAGCCGCAGACTGGGCGAAGAATGAAGTGACGCCTGGAAAAATCACCAGGTTTGAAGATCTCGGTTCGAGTGTTCAAGTTCGGGTGGAAGGTGTTGCCACCGCTACGAATCTTTCGGAGTTTCTGGCAAATTTCGATCACTCTGGAATGTTACATCGACTCGAACGCATGAGCATCGACAGCCGTTCGATCCAGCCAGGGGAACTCCTCGATATTTCCTTCACCGCAGAAGCAATTGCACTGAAGTCTTCGAAACGAAAGGATCTGGAAAAGGTCGCCGCCACTGACAATTTGCCTGAAACTTGGGGTGATTTTTCCAGACGGAGTCCGTTTTCACTCCTGCCGCCAGAAGTGGTGATGACTCCGGAAATCGATATTCCGACTCGCATTCAGGTTTATCCCGGTGATCGGTTACAGAAAAAAATCAGCTGGTCGGGGTTTCCGCCTGAAGCAAAGCTTTCTGTGTCTTTGACTGGAGAGAAGCCTGCCGGCCTCGAGTATAACGAGTCGGCTCGGGAACTCATCTGGCAAACACAAACCGACACACCGCTCAAAGAGCATCCACTGGCGTTGACTGTCACCAATAATGATTCAGCGGTATCGATCCGCAAAGAATTTGTGATCGATGTCCGACTGCCGAATGCGACTCCAACCGTTCAGCAGCCTCCAACACAAAACGTATTTGCGGGAGGGATGTGGCAATATCAATTGCAGGCCACCGATCCCGACCAGCCGAACCAATCACTGAATTATCGAATCGAGGGCAGTCCTCCAGCGGGATTACAACTCGATTCACGATCTGGTCGATTGCAATGGTCACCTGCGGAAGATCAAGTTGGTCAGGAGATCCGTCTGAATATCGTCGTAACCGATAACGGTTCGCCCTCGAAAGAAGCCCGGACATCCTTTAATGTCAGTGTGAAAGCGGATCTGGAACCGACGACTCAGCTGGTGGGGTGCCTGCAGGTTGATGGAGAATGGACGGCCTGGTTTCGAGAAAAATCGTCACAGGATCGATTTCAATTGCAACTGGGCGATCGACTCGAGGTCAGTCGTTTTCAGGCGACCATCAGCCAGATCAATGTCGATCGGATTGTTCTTGAAAACGAGAACGGTCAGCAAGTCCTGCGTGTCGGTAAGCTCCTCATAGAGCGTCAGTCAGTTCAATAATGGCGATCAGCGATCACGCTTAACCCGAACTCTTCTCAACTCATCAGTTATTAAGCATTCGTGTATCAATGATACGACACGACTCGCTTCTTTGAAAATATATCCTGCGAATGCCAGGAATATGAGATTTAACACAAGCACGAAGGGCCAGCGGGTATGTTCGGATATTACTAACTGGAGTTTTGCAAAACGCTGGAATTCAAAAGAATGTGAAGTCAGCGTATGAAATATCGAGAGCATCTTAACCCGACGCGTCAGCGAGGGGACGGC
>DOCI01000083.1 GCA_003503535.1 Planctomycetaceae bacterium | reverse complement strand
TCCGCCATCCGGTTTCATTTTTATCGTAATTAATTTCGTGTGTACTGGTATGTTTACAGTTAAATGAATTTCTCCGGTCCCCATATGTAACAGAGTTTAGATATCAAATAGGTTCATACCATGAAAACTCTTCTGTGCGCAATCGCAATTACGGCAGCCATGTCGACAGTTGCCTCCGCTGGCGAGGTCGATGTCCGGCTTTCCACGCGTGAAGCTTATGTCGGTCAGCCGATTGTTCTGCAACTGGCGATAATGAACTCGAAGGATTATGAACAGCCAGCTTTGCCGAGCATTGACGGATGTGATATTCGATCGGCTGGAACACCTTCACAAAGCTCTCAAATCACCATAGTGAATGGTCGACGCAGCGAAAAACGGAGTGTGACCATGCAGTATTTGATCACGCCCCGTCGGGAGGGAAGCTTCACCATTCCAGCTTTGTCTTTAAAAGTCGATGGTACTAATAAAACGACCGATCCGATTTCGTTTGTGGCCACCAAAAGCGAAACTGGAGATTTGCTGTTTGTTGAAATTGAAGGTCGCCAGGACAAAGTCTTTGTTGGTCAACCGCTCGACTTGACGTTAAAAATCTGGATCAAACCGTTTCGGGATGCCCGGGCTGACATCACACTGAGTGAAGGGGATATGTGGAATATGATTTCCAGGTCCACCTCGTGGGGGGGCTTTGCGGAGCGGATGCAGGAACTGGCCGAGAATAATCAACGCCCCGCTGGGCATGAAGTGCTGCGTGATGATGCAGACGGCAATCAGCGAAGTTATTACCTCTATGAAATTAACGCCACGATATATCCGAAACGAGCCGGGAAGATCGAGGCGGATGATGTGCAGATTGTTGTCAACTACCCGACCGCGCTGGGTAAGTCCCGTTCACCGTTTGGAGATCTATTCGATGACGATTTGCTCGACCGCAATTCTTCCATGTCGCGAATGTTGCAGGATGATTTCTTCAATTCTGCATTTGGGAATCGTCTGACTGTTGCGGAGGCTCGACCGATTGTGGGAAATGTGAGCGTGGATGCCACGGAAGTTCTGCCCGTTCCACTCGAAGGTCGTCCAGAAAATTACCGGGGAGCAGTGGGGCGATACCGCATCATCACTCATGCGACTCCTGATCAAGTCGCAGCTGGTGATCCGATCACTCTGAATATCGGCATTGCGGGGAATGGTCCGATGGATTTGATCCAGGCTCCTCCGTTGTCTGAAGATCCGGAATTGACAAAAGATTTTAAGGTGACTGATGAGCCTCTGGCGGGCTATGTTCAAAAAGATACGAAGCTGTTTTCAACAACAATCCGTCCTCGTCGTGAAGGGGTCACGGAAATTCCTGCGATTGGATTCAGCTTTTTTGATCCAGAGACAGAGAAGTACGAGACCGTAACCAGCGCCCCAATTTCGATTTCGGTTACCAATGCAGAAACACTTTCTCTGGATGACATTGTGGGGAACGCTCATCGTGCTCATGCCGATGACAGCAACACAGCAGTGAATGACAATCTGCCTGACTTGAATAATCACAGCGGCTCCTCCGTACTGATTTCACAGACAGTTAAGAGGTCATTCAATGACTGGTGGATGATGTTTGTTGTTGTGCCTCCCATGGTCTGGATGTTTGCAATGCTCACTCGATATCAAGGAACAGTCTATCGTCAATTGCCCAGTTTCAGATCTCCGAAAACTCAATGTCTGACTGGAATCGATAAGGCTTCTGACCAACCTGAAATTGATGCCGCGATCATCCGCTATCTTTTGCGTATGAGCAGGGGAAACAGAAAACTCGAAGTTTTCAGCAGTGATACTCAGACTCTGAAAAGTCATCAAAGTGAAGCTGTCGGCACCTTGCGATTGACTGGCTTGTATCAGGTCGCAGGTGAAGTCGAAACATTCCTGACAAGGAACTCCGACAATTCACAGGCATCACTCGAAGAATCGAAAATGAAAGCGGCACAACTCGTCGAGGAGATTGATACGGCCATGCAATCGAACCAGAAATCCCGGGTGAAGGCCCCAAAATCACGGATCGGAAAAGTCGCAGTGCAGCGTCCACTTGGGTTGCTGTTCGCATTCGCTCTGGTTGCTTCCGCACAGACTGTTTCCGCAGCCGATGCGGTGGCGTTGTCAACGACTCAACAGCAGGCACTTCTGACGGAAGCGAACGAGGCTTATGCAACCGGCATCGAAAAATCGCAGACGGACGCAGCTGATGCGAAAGAACTGTTTTCCATCGCAGGCCGTAAATATCAGTTGCTCATCGACAGCAACATTCAGAATGCCGATTTGTTCATCAATCTGGGTAACACCTGCCTGCAAACGGGTCAGCTGGGTAGTGCGATTGCCAATTATGAAAAAGCGTTACAGCTCGAACCGCATAACCGCCAGGCGATCAAAAATCTGAACTATGCCAACACGAAGATCGAAAACGCTTCTTCAGTAACCAAAGAGGAATTGTGGTCTCTGCGAGGCTGGAATAATTCGCTTGTTGGACTGGCTGGCGAGCGTACCATCACCTGGACTCTGGCAATTTCTTCGGTCCTGTTTTGGGGATTACTGATCTTGAGACTTTACCTGCGGACTGCCCCTGTCTGGCAGTTTGCGTTGCTGCCGTTATCGTTACTGATTGTGTATGGTGCATCTGTTGCAATGACTCAGACCAATCCACAACAGGCCTGGAATGCGGTCATCATTTCGGATCATGTCAGTTTGCATGCAGGGGATGGCGATCAGTTTGATGAGGTCTTTACGGTTGAATCTGCACAGGGGCAGCGTGTGGAAACTCTCGCACAGCGCGGCGACTGGTGCATGATCAAAACCACAGACGGCCACACAGGTTGGATCCATGCACGTGATGTGGAGATCATCAAAACAATATGATGGAAATGACAGACACTTTCCAGATATGCATTCAATTGATCGTTTAAACAATGAAACTTGCCGCCAAATTGATCCTGGTCTTTCTCTTCGGCGTTTTCGCGATTGTCTCTGTCTTTACCTGGCAAACGCTCAGGCGACAAAATGACTGGGAGGTCGAGCGACGTACTGCTCATGCTTCCGATATCGCTGATGCACTTACCCCTACGATCAAGCAGGCTTACGAAGAGGGAGGGACGATTACAGTCAAACGTGCTCTGGAGGTATCGACTCGTCAACTGGATGGTCCGGAGGTTCGCTGGGTTGATGGCAAGGATACGAGTTCTCAACTGACTCAGACGACATCCCGGGAAACGTCCAGTATTTCCATTACCGATGCCAATGGAAATCGTAAGGCTTATTCGTACATTCCAATTCCCCTGGGGGAAAGCGACTCGGGAACTGTTGAGGTTTCAGAACCACTCGAAAAGCAGGATGCGTTTACCCGAGGGGCGGTCGTCAGATCCCTCATGTCGCTATTGGGGGTCGCCGCCTTTTCGGGAGTTGTGATTTACTTTGGTGGCATCCAACTGATTGGAAAGCCACTGAATCGACTGGTGGTGCAGGTTAAGCAAATCGGTGAAGGCCAACTCGATCAAACTCCAGTCGTCACGAGTCATGATGAACTTGGAAGACTGGCCATTGCGATCAGCGAGATGAGTCGCCGCATCCACCAGCAGTTGAACACGATTCGGCATACAAACCGACTCGGTACGATTGGCACACTGTCTGCCGGAATCGCTCACGAACTGGGCACGCCATTGAACGTTATCTCCGGTCGTGCAGGACTGATCAAAAGTGGAAAGTTGACAACCGAGGAAATTGTCCAGAGTGCGGAAACGATTCAGTCGGAAGCGAATCGGATGACGACGATCATTCGACAACTGCTCGATTTCTCCAGGCAGAAATCAGCCCCCTATTCCTCGATTGACTTGAATGGTGTCATTCATCGAACTTGTGATTTGATGCAAACCCTGACTGAAAAAGCCAACATCCAACTTGCCACAAATCTGCCTGCTGAAACGCTATACATCGACGGTGATGTTGCTCAAATTCAGCAAGTCCTGTCCAATCTGATCACCAACGCCATCGCCGCGATGCCCAACGGTGGGATGATCACAATCAATTTACTGAAAACCTCCCATGACGATATCCACATTCAGGTGATTGACTCGGGCGTCGGTATTGAACTGGCCGATGTCAATCAGGTGTTCGAACCATTCTACACGACCAAAGATGTGGGGCAGGGGACTGGACTGGGATTGTCGATTGCCTATGGTATCGTTCGAGAACATTCTGGCGATATCCAGGTTTCTTCCAATCCCGAAACCGGCACAACATTCACGATCACATTCCCAGCGTCCGATTCGAATTCTGCGATTCAAGAGGTCAATAAATCATGACTAAGAAGACAGAATCCTATCAGGTGATGATCGTCGACGACGAACGGAATATGTGTGAATTGATCGAGACCGACTTACGTCTTCGCGGCATTTCCAGCCGCTGGTACACTTCGGCTCAGGATGCGATGGAAGCCATTCACAAATACGAATTTGAAGTCATCCTGACCGATGTGCGGATGCCTGTTACAACGGGTCTGCAGTTGTGTGAACAACT
The DNA here is from genome assembly GCA_003503535.1 of Planctomycetaceae bacterium. Classification (GTDB taxonomy): domain Bacteria; phylum Planctomycetota; class Planctomycetia; order Planctomycetales; family Planctomycetaceae; genus Rubinisphaera. The sequence goes on along the minus strand of DOCI01000083.1, from coordinate 15,455 downwards.
CACGCAAAACCGACCAGATATCCCGGTCGTCGTGATGACCGCATTTGGGTCGATGGAAACGGCGGTCAATGCAATGCGATCCGGTGCGTATGATTTCATTACGAAGCCCATCGAGATGGATCTGCTTGCAATCACTTTGCAACGTGCAATCGAGCATCGTCGGCTGACAGAACAGGTTCGGCTCCTCGAATCCAACCAAAACAGCGCGACTATGTTTGGTGAAATGCTGGGGCAAAGCCCGGTGATGCGGAAGTTATACGATCATCTCTCGCAGGTCGCCTCTTCCGATGCGGCTGTGCTCATCACAGGTGAAAGCGGGACTGGTAAAGAACTGGTCGCTCGTTCGATCCATGCCGGAAGCCGTCGCTCCGATAAACCCTTTGTTGCGATTAACTGTGCCGCGATAAATGAGAATTTGCTCGAAAGTGAATTGTTCGGCCACGTCAAAGGCGCTTTTACCGACGCCCGGGGAGAACGAAAAGGGCTGTTTATTGAAGCCGAAGGCGGGACATTGCTGCTGGATGAAATGGGCGAGTTGCCTCTCTCGATGCAGGCGAAACTTTTGCGTGCCTTGGAAGTACGAAAAATTCGACCCGTCGGAAGTGATAAAGAATTCCCCTTCAATGTCAGAGTGCTCACTGCCACGAATCGCGATCTGGAGACTTCGGTTTCGGAAGGACGTTTCCGAGAAGATCTGTATTATCGGGTCAACGTCATCAAAATTGAACTTCCCCCACTTCGATCCCGCGGAGCAGATATTCTGCGTCTAGCCGAGTACTTCCTGAAGCAATTTGCATCCAGCGAGAAAAAACCAATTTCCGGATTGGCGGATGGAGTCGCAGAGAAACTCTTCAGTTATTCCTGGCCGGGCAATGTCCGGGAATTACGCAATGTCATGGAGAGAGCAGTTGCCCTGACGCGTTACGATAAAATTACCGTTGAAGATTTGCCAGAAAAGATCCGCAACTTTAAAGGAGGTACCGTCTTCATTGGAGGCCTCGATCCCGAAGAACTGGTCTCGATGGAAGAAATCGAACGCCGCTACATTACCCACGTCCTGGAAGCCGTCGACGGCAACCAAACCCAGGCCGCCCGCATATTGGGTCTCGACCGGAAGACGATCTATCGAAAGCTGAAACAGTCAGAGGATCAAGATGCAAAGTGATTGTTTATCGGGCTCCATTATTAATTGCAAAGCACCCTCGCATGTGCGGCATTTGCCGTTAAAGACGTTCGAACTCCATCGTGACTTGAAGCAGGAGCATCAAATCCGTTTGTGCCCCTCGCGTTCTATTTGAGCGAGTGAGAATAAGAAGGCCTCGATTCCAGATGTGTTCATCACGAATTCGTTGCGAGCTGAATTTCGATCCATTTCATCAAATCTGCCTGGACGGATTGATAAACTTCTTTGGTCTCGATTTTCACGTCGTCCAGAATATTTTGGCCAACCTGTGAACTGACGAAGAGATAGAATTTAATTTTCGGTTCTGTTCCTGAAGGTCGTACGGCAATGCGAACGGACTTTGTTTCCGTAGCCGCTTCAAAGAAGAGCAGATTGCCACTCGGTGCCGGCAAATCGGAAATCTCCAGGTTTTCGGGCAGGCCGCGGATTTGATGCCGCTCGAAATCGCGAACGGAATTCAGTGCAATGCCCCCCAGTTCCGTGGGTGGTGAAACACGGAACGCGTGCATCAGGGCGTTGATCTGAGCTTTTCCACTTGAGCCGGTACAGACTTGAGACTTCTGTCCCTCAAGAAAATAACCATGCTTTTTGTAGAGTTCATCGAGACGATCGAGCAGGCTCTTTCCCTGCTGTTGCAGTTCTGCTGCGGTTTCGCAAATGTAAAGTGATGCGATCCCGGCATCTTTATCGCGGGCGTAAGTTCCGGCGAGAAATCCGAGAGACTCTTCAGCTCCAAACACAAACTTCTCCGGTCCTCCCGCATCCATCGCTTCGCCAATGTATTTGAATCCGACGAGCAGGTCATCGATACATTTGACATTGTGGGCATGAGAAATTGCTCCGATCAGCGGAGTTGTAACTAGAGTTTCAACGACGAAATGTTCGGGAGATAACGTCCCGTTTTCTGAGCGTTTTCTCAAAATGTAATCGACAATCAACGAGCCGATTTGATTGCCTGTCAAATGCACAAACTGACCAGCCGAATTGCGCACACAAACTCCCAACCGATCGGCATCGGGATCGGAAGCGAGAATCACAGAAGCGTTAACTTCGTTGGCTTTCTCAATACCTTCCTTGAAGACTTCAGTCCGCTCCGGATTGGGCATGTGTTGATCGACATTCGGAAAGTTGCCGTTCGGCTCGCGCTGACATTCGAGAATCTGAACACTTTCAAACCCGGCTTTTTTCAGGATTTGAAAGCAGGCCGTTTCCCCAACTCCATGCAATGGAGTGTAAATTGCATTCAGGTCTCGTGAATCTGACAGGGACATTCCAAGGACCGCGTCGTGGTAGGCCTCGTCTATTTTTTCATCGAGGATTTCAATACTTCCCGACTGGACCCCCGCTTCAAAGTCAACGACGGGAATCTCACCGGCATCGTAAACGCAATCGACAATCCCTTTGTCGTGTGGAGGCAGAACCTGACCGCCGGTGTTCCAGTAGGCTTTGAAACCGTTATCGGCAGGTGGATTGTGTGAAGCGGAAATCATGACCCCGATGTCACATTTGAGATATCTGACGGCGAAGGAGAGTTCGGGAGTGGAGCGGGGAACAGGAAAGAAGGAGACTTTCAAACCATGAGCGGCAAACACACAGGCCGTCAGGCGGGCAAATTCCATGGAACGATTGCGGGAATCGCATGTCACAACCGCATGATTACTGCCATTGATTCCTGACTGTTTCAGATACGTCGCCAGACCGTGAGCAGACTCAGCAATTGTGCGGGGATTGATTGTGGCGGATCCGAAATCGGCCATGGGTCCGCGACGCCCTCCCGTGCCGAATGAGATCACTTCCCAGAACAGTGCATCCAGTTTGCCGAACTGTTCGGCCTGAATCAATTCTATGATTGGATCGACATATTCGGCATATTGCGGCTCCGACAACCAGCGTTTGATATTTTTCGCTGCACCGCCAGTCAACAGCTTAGCCGTCACAGCATTCTTCACGATTGTTTTACACTTTGAGACGCTTGGAGGATTCATCTGTCTGTCTTTTTACTTAACTTGTTTACTGCAGCCGCATGTTTCGACAGTGCGAACCTGTCATGTTTTCAGTTGTTGATTTTAACAAACCAGCCGATGGACTTCGACTGAATTAGATGGGATCAGGTGAACTCACAAAAATCAGATCAATGAAAATCTTAGAGTTGTGGCGGTCATTATTCATGATGAATTCGACCTATGCAGAGTTAGATCCTGTTGGACAAATAAAAAACGCTCCTGAATCTGTTCATTCAGGAGCGTTTGGTGAATCAAAGAAATTCTTGATTAGTCGTTACTCTGCAGATACATGAGCAGACGAATCATGTACCAGAACATCAGGGCGACAGAAGCAAACAGCGCCAGCGAAGCAGCGACGTGTTGATCGGTGCGGTAATGATGCAGCACGTTGGAGGTATCATACAGGATGTAGCCGGCACTTAAGCCCAGCATGGCGATCGTGAAGATCAGGCCAAAACCATCTCCCATAGGCATGAAAATCGAGACGACAATCGCGCCCATGGCGAGCACACCGGCCAGCATCAGGAAACCACGCAGAAAAGAGAAATCGGCTCCACTGATGAACACGAACGCTGTCAGACCGCCAAACGTTACCAATGTCAGGAAACCTGCCTGGGCTATCATTTCCGGCTTACCAAGCATGAACCATGCATAATAAACCAGAGGGACGAAGATGACTGCCTCGGCAACTGTGTAAAGTATCAGGCCCGCATACTGCGTAGTCAAAGAAGTGCTGCGGTGAGCCCACCAGTCGGCCAGCCAGCTGATTCCGATAAAGGCCGCCAGTACAATGAACCATTGTCCGCCCATCATTAACCTTACGAGTGGGTCCCGTATCGCGGGAGTACTGCAGAAGATGAACAGTAACCCAGCAAAAACGACAATTGCCCCGGCAAGGTGGGCATATGTTTTACGAATAAACGCAGCTCGTTCATCACGTGCGGCATCAATCGCAAAGGGACTGCCACCAAACGATTCGTATTCGTTCGAGTAACTCATAAGTGGAACCTTTTATAGGTTTGTGGAAACGGATCGAGAGAGTCGTATCACTCTGCTCGGATTGGTTGACAAATTTCGAGCATTGTACCTTCCCCACAACAAACTCGGGAAGCATTTTCGTCAAAAAAATTGCAGACTCTCAAAAATAACATTCCTGAAATACTATTCCGGAGCGACCAATGCTCCGACTCGTGTCAGGTGCCGTTCCCACGATGTGACGGCCTGTTCGCGGGTTGTTGCCACGGCCAGAGGTCGATAACCGAGTTTTTGTCCAGTCAATTCAGCAATCCAGTAAATCGACAATTCCCGGACCGCGACATGCTCGTGACGCAATCCGTCCACCAGCCGACGCGAGATATCGGGCCGACGGCCATCCTCCAGAGTGTAGCCCCACAGCAAAGTATAGACTGTCTGAGCCGTTTCAGGATTGAAGGTTTTAGCAAGCGATTCCTTCAGAAGTTCAGGGTGGCTTGGATCCTGGGGCAGCCAGATACGCAGGCCTCGAATCGCTTCCGTGCGTGTCTCTTCATGGGGTGATCGGGCCAGGATTGTGACCAGAGAATCGTATTGACTTCCCAGTGCAAGAACCCGAGTTGCCAGTTCCGCGATACGTGGGTTCGGGTCGTCAGCAACTCCCTGCATATCGAGCCAGAGATTTTTGGAAGCGCCCAAATACTTTAGGAATTCCTGCTGATCCCGCTTTTGCGAAAGCGTCATCGTCAACGGTCCCCCATCACTCCAGGCAGGAAGTGGAGGAGCATCGATTGCTGCCGGTTGATCGTTTTCAGCCGGAAGAGGCTTATTGTTATTATCCGGAACCGCATCGGGCTCGATACCAGGGGGGAGCTGAGTGGTTGCCAGATTGAGAGGCAGCAAGGCAAAATAATTCTTTGGGGGTGAAGGCTCGCTCGCTCCCATTTGAAGCCGGACAGGAACGCCAGTTGACCAAAGGTTCGCCACGTACAAACCATTGGTTGGAACCTGTTCATACTGGTTGGTCGGTTGTGGAATGACTTCGAGAACCAGTGTGGTGGGGGCCTCTGGTAAGACAATCGTCCAAGTGTTTTTACCGATTTCCAGTTGCAGCGACTTCAAATTATCATCGCCAACCTCCGGGAGAACCTCCAGAAGATAGTGTCCTTGAAACAACCTGAGAGAAAGAGTCTGTTCGTTATCAGAACCTGTCAATTGAGCGGCACTGTTTTCTCTCATCTGCAAACGGACGCGATCATTATTAATCGTGAAGGATGCCAAAGTATATTGCGGAGAAAACAGCGAGCTGTTGAGTTTGATTTCGGTGCCGGTTTTGGCAACGACGGAACCTCCGGTCTGAGAGTCGCCTGGAACATAAATGAGCGGTTGATTCTCCGTGACATACAGCATCGTGGGAGCAAACTCGATTGGATTCGACTGTACAACAACAGGAGCGATCGCTTCATTGCCGGTTTCGTTACCCGCTGCATTTTCTGCGGGGACCATTGGTTGGCCAGGAATGTTATTGGCAACCAGTTCGCTGTCAGTTCCCTCTGGAGTCGGCATATTTGGCGAGCCTGTGCTCGCAGGTGCGGCTGGACTTGTCGGAGTCGTGACAGCGATATGGGGTTGTTGATTCATTTTCTGTGGTGAGGGGACTTTCACAGAGTTTTCGCCAGAATTACTGGCTACTAATTCTGAGGTTCCAACTTCTCCAACATTGGCAACCGGATCACCGTTTGCCAGATCAGCGTTTACAGTCGCTTCGCTATCGCTGCTCCGCTCGACATAACCCTTGCCCGCGTCCCGGAAGGAGGGATCTGTCAGAATGCTGTAAGCCCAGGCACCCAGTAGTAAAACAACTCCGAGGATGACAACAAACTGCTTGAACCCATCGTTTCGTTTAGGAATTTCAAACGGGATGGCGATCTCCTGACTGGCAGGCTCAATCGAAGGGGCGACCATGGCTGGAATTTCGACCGATGATCCCGTCGACTGGCTCGCGTCGTCTGGAAATTCCGCATCCTCAGGTAAAAAGGACAAGGCGATTTGCTGCAACTGTGATTTCGTAGACGCCGGAATTTTTGGCCGGCCCCCTAAAACGAGCGAGAGAATCTGATGGGTGCCAGCCACTTCGGCCAGTTTTTCATCGGATTTCAGTAGACTTTCCTCGTAGGCTGCGACTTCATCGACAGGGGTCAGATTATCGAGATACTCGGCGACATCGTTCGCATTGAGTCCCTTTTTCTTCTCCGCAGGTGCAGGAACCGTTAATCGGCGCATGCGGATTAACGCCCGGATTCGCTCAACTAGAGTTGTCGCGTTCGGACTCGATTTCACAAGCCGCCCAACCGCAGCCGCATCCTGAGGCTTGAGAATGTCGTCCAGATAAGCGAGTAAATATCGTAAGGTCAGTTTCATTGTAGGATTCCCGGAGGAGACCAGTGGTGTATGCTTTCACAGCAAAAGAAAGCCCTGCTACTGTATTAGTGGCAGTCCATCGACGATTCCGTTCAAGTTTTTTGATTTATTGGAATATTTTTGTATTTCTCGAAAACAGATAAATAAGAATGAAACGATTAATTCGGAATTTGTCTCTCGTGGAATGGTGTATTTTGGGAGTTTTCTTCTTAACCTGCGTGTTCCTGCTAATTCCTTCTCCCAAATGGGCATCGAGCGGAACGATGACTTGTCCGGTGCAGGTTCTTGTATTCAATGCGAAGGATGGCACTCCCATTGAGTCAGCTGAAGTAGACATCCTTCGAGTTCCTTTGGGCATTAATGAGTTTAACTCTCTCAAATATGCAGAGAACTTCTCTGGAGTAATACGAACCCTTGAACAAAATGAATTTGCTCAAACGACGAATGCCGAGGGGGTTGCTATATTCCAAGTGGATTTCAATACCAGTGCTTCCCATAGAAATCCCAAGCCTTCAGCTGCGACTGAACTATATTCTGTTCTCGTTTCCGCAAAGAAATATGGCACGATGATTACACCGTTGCGGTATCAATCGACACCAATTGATCAAATGAAAGCGGAGGGGAAAATAATTTCCCGGGTTGGTCTCTGGCCGAGTGATTTACCATAACTGAAAACATAACGATGTCTCGATCAGTTCGGATTGTGATCATCGGAACAAGGCTTAACTCCCTTGAACTTGTTAAACTCGAATTTCAATCTCCTTCCTGACATGTGCACCTGCCGACCAGATATTTATTTGTGACTGATTATCCTTTCCATCTCCTGCTGCCCCTGATCGCGAGCCTGCTGTTTGTCGGGGGTTTGATTTTCGTCAAACGGCTCACACTGGCAGGAGTGACCCCCTGGACGGTCGCGTTTTTATCCAATCAATGTGCGGCTGTCTTCTTCACCGCGTACTGGTTTGTTGGCGGACCGGGGCAGCCCTGGTTCATGTTGTGGCAACCCGCAATCATCGCGGCTCTGTATGTGATGGGCTTGAGCTTCACGTTCCTGGCGATCGAACGGGGGGATGTCTCTGTGGCGACGCCGGTGTTTGGTGTCAAAGTATTGTTCGTAGCGATCCTCGTCACATTGACGACGGCCAAACAACTCACTGCGATTATGTGGTTAGCTGCGATTCTGGCTGTCGCTGGAATCGTACTGATTCAATGGACCGGACCGAGTGGCAATCGAAAGAAGTTGTTTCTGGCAATCGGCTTTGCACTTTCAGCGGCCATGTCGTTTGCGACGTTTGATGTGCTCGTGCAGAAATGGGCTCCCGCCTGGGGAGCTGGTCGTTTTCTGCCTATTGTCTACTGGATGGTGGCTGTCTTTTCAGTCGTGCTTCTCAAAGGTTTTCAACTTCATAAGGTGAAAGATCGCTCCCTGAGATTCCCCTTATTTGCGGGATCTGTTTTGATTGCTTTTCAGGCGATTTTTATCGTCAGCACGCTCTCACTATTTGGAGATGCGACCCGGGTCAACATCGTGTATGCCACTCGCGGATTATGGGGCGTTCTGTTTGCCTGGGCGACCGCATTGAAATGGGGGGGGGCGGAAGCAAAGGTTCCCGTCCGAATGATGCTTCTCAGATTATCGGGTGCCGTATTACTGACCGCAGCTGTCATTCTGGCTTTACTTCGCGGTTAATGAATTGCATCAACAACTTTAATCCGAAGCGTAAGCGAGGGGACAGCTTCCGATCCCCGTTTGGGTTTAGCCCCAAACGTCACTCATCCCTCTTCACCAAAAAATGTAGAACCGCAGAGAAACGCGGATGCAAACTATCTGCGTTTATCCGCATCCATCTGCGGTTCAATTTTTGATTCCTCTACTGCACCTGAGGCTCGGCCTTTTTGCGACGAAAGAAAAACCTACGACGCGTCGGTGGTGAATCTCCGTTGGAGTTGCTTCCTCTCAGGCTGTGGATAAAGCCAATTTTATCAACGACGGACTGAGGCAGTTGCTCGGGGAGCAATGGCATCAGGCCCAGGTCGGAATTGAACTCACTCACAACGACTGCGACCTTGAGAGTGTCCTGCACAAATTTGTCGATGTTCGCCCGTGGAGAAATATCGATCTTGGAATAATGAAACACATTGGCTGTCCGGGCAATCGAAATCAAATCCAGATAGACATTCATCGTCTCGGCCATATCTTCCATCGGATGCATCGTGGCATAGGCAGAGACATAATTCTCCGCCCAGTTGTCAGGAGCGCCCTGTTTATAGTAGAGGTCCTTGGCATCTCCATAGGAGACGGCATTGGGGTCTCCAAAAACTTCCGCATATTTTTCGGCAGCGACTTTCTGGAGATAACACATGTCGATGTAATGACCGATTTCGTGCCGCATGTGGCCGATGAGCGTTCGCTGTGGTTCATTAAGTTCTAGTCGGGTTCGTTCTCGAAACACTCGATCCGCTTCCATCAGATTGATTGTGATCACGCCATTGGCATGGCCCGTGTACACCGGAATTTGCTTGCCGGCATCGTCGACTTGAGGAGCCAGGAACTGAAATTCGAGCGGAAACTCCACGCCAGTTTCACCGAGATAGGGTGGAAAATCCAGCCATTCCAACTGGAAAAGGAGTTGCCGTTTAGCTCGCTCCAATTCTGCCCATCGCTGTATGTTTTCAAGTTGACTTGTATCGGGATGAACGCTCGTAAACTCGCACCAGTGACAGAGTTGGGTGGAATCTGGCAGGATCATCGAATTGCAGATGGCTGCAGTCCGATTCGAGCAAAAAACAACTTCTTCACCGCAGTTTTTTTGATCGCACGTGTAGGTATTCTCTGACGATTTCGTAAAGCTCGTTAGAGAATGGCAACAATCACACAGACCAATCGTCCTCTCACATGCCAGACATTGGATGTTGTTAAAGAAGATTCGATTACCACATTGACATTCACTGATTTTCATACATGCTCCAAAAGGATAGGGACACCAAACATAATGCAAATCGTGTGCCCTCGTTTATTTGGTCTCATGCTTTTTTCATCCCAACAATTTCCATTGATAAAAAGAAGCCGAACGATTTTCATCGCCCGGCTTCGTAATGTCTTTTTAGTTTTGAAGACCGTAGGTTGGGTTAGCGGAACGCGTAACCCAACATGTTGAGAAGCAAATTTAGCTTTTTGAGTAGGACTAGTTTTTGTTGGGTTACGCTACGCTAAGCCAACCTACTAAATGCTCTCTTCCGTTTTGTCGATTAAGTCAAATTGCGTTCGCGAATCCAGTCGGTGTGGAAGGTTTCGCCGCGTTCTTTGTCGACACGTTCATAAGTATGAGCCCCAAAGTAATCGCGTTGAGCCTGCAGCAGGTTGGCGGGCAGGCGGTCCTGGCGATAGCCATCGTAATAGGTCAAAGCGGCACCGAAGCCCGGGACGGGCAAGCCGTTGTTGACAGCTGAGGCAACCACGCGACGCCAGGATGTTTGAGCTTCGTCGATTGCCTTCTTGAAGAAGTCGTCCAGCAACAGGTTTTCGAGATCGGGATTCTTATCGAAGGCCGCTTTGATGTCCTGCAGGAAGCGGGAACGAATAATACAGCCTCCGCGCCAGAGCAAAGCGATGTCGCCATTATTGAGCTTCCAGCCGAACTCTTTGGCGGCTGCGTCTAACTGGACATAACCCTGTGCATAACTGACGAGCTTCGAGGCGTACAACGCTTCGCGGACATCATCGATGAACTGCTGCTTGTCGCCATCAAATTTGACTTCCGGCCCTTCCAGAACTTTAGAAGCACGCACACGCGCATCTTTCTGACCGGAGAGGCAGCGGGCATACACGGCTTCGGTGATGAGCGTCGTCGGCACACCCAGATCAAGTGCGTGCTGACTCATCCATTTGCCGGTTCCCTTCTGCTTGGCGGTGTCGAGAATATCATCGACGAGATAGTTGCCGGTCTCAGGATCTTTCACGGTGAAGATATCCCGAGTGATTTCGATCAGATAACTTTCGAGCTTACCTTCGTTCCATTCTTTGAAGACCTGATACAGCTCTTCATTGCTCAACCCGAGCGTGTGCTTGAGGATGTAATAGGCTTCGCAGATCAGCTGCATGTCGCCGTATTCAATTCCGTTGTGCACCATTTTCACATAGTGACCGGCTCCCGCTTCGCCGACCCACTCACAACAAGGAATATCGTTCTTCGGTCCGACTTTAGCAGAGATCTTCTGGAAGATGTCTTTAACAAACGGCCAGCCTTCTTTATCTCCCCCGGGCATAATACTCGGCCCTTTGAGAGCTCCCTCTTCTCCACCGGAAACGCCTGTGCCGATGAAGCGAAAACCAGATTCCCGCAAATCTTCGGTACGGCGATTCGTGTCGGCATACTCGGAGTTACCCCCATCGATGATGATATCGCCCTTATCGAGCAGAGGCTTCAACTGCTCAATCACGGCATCAACCGGGCCACCCGCTTTGACCATGATCATTACACGACGCGGTGATTTCAAATTCTTGACGAACTCTTCAACGGTGTGGTATCCATCAATCCGATCGGCTGTGCCGGGATGCACGACATCTTCGGGACGATCGGGCAGATCGTTGACGAACTCATCCGTCACGCTGGTTGTGCGGTTGTAAACAGCGACGGAAAATCCGTTGTTCGCCATATTCAAAACGAGATTCTGGCCCATCACAGCCAGGCCAATTAATCCAATGTCGTGTTTCATGGGTGGTCCTGTAGGTTGGTTGAATGTTTATTGTTGAGGGTTGAATGTTTTTACGGACTGGTTGAAGAACGAATATTGTTCAATTGTCATGATTATCTGAAAGTTATTGAAGTCGTTCGCCATAGGTCACCATAAAACGCCTGTTTATTCAGTTATTACTTCTTCCAGGGCGGTTGCTCGGGAAGATAGGTTTCAAATTCTGCGATCACTTTGTCCATGTAGGCTCCGCGGAATTCTCCGGCGAAGAATTTGTCGAGGGCTTCGTTGTTGAAGCGTTCCCAGCTGGCTTCTTCGTGTCCGGGGTTAATCGGATAGAAGCAGGCACCGACTGCCAGAGCCGCTTTCATATCACCGGGGGCGTCGCCAATCATTAACATCTTATCAGGTTCGTAGCCGAGGGCTTTGGAGGCGGTGAGGATTTCGGTTTTATTCCCGGCTTCCTGACCACAAATTTCCGCGACATATTGTGAAATATCGTGCTCAGCCCATTCGGTTTCCAACGCTCCGGTTGGAGTCGCTGAGCAGACGATGACGTCGGCTTTTTCTTTCATCTTTTCCAGAGCTGACTTCACACCAGGAAATGGTGGAACGCCCGTGACCATATCGGCTACGGTTTCGTCGACTTTAGCCGACCATTCGTAGCAGAGTTTGAGATCAGCATCACCCGTCTTTTCCGATTCCGGCTTGATCGTCTTTGTGCCCAGTTTTGACTCCCGGCTCATCCAGTCGCGCAATTCCTGCAGTTGAGGCAGTTCGACATTCCGAGCCTGAACTTCAGGACGATCCTTGAGCATATCGATCGCCATCAGATACGAGACGAATCGATTCGCACCACGAGAAGTTGAATACAGGTTCGTGAACTCAGCCGTCTCCCGGGCAAAGCGGGAAACAGGCTGTAAGCCGAAGTACTTGATGAAGTTGGGAATAAAGCATTCCTTGTGCTTGATTTCCATGGAATCGAACGCACAGCCATCGGAATCGACACCGACGAGGTACTCTTTATTTTTAGAAAACGTAACAGTCATTGATTAATATTCCAGATTAATTGATTAGTCGATCAGGCACTGCCTGACATGTTGAGTTTGTTAGACAAATATTTTTGAGAGGAAATGAATTACTGATCTTTTCCTTTGGCATCACGAATAAGAATAGAATTCTTTTCGATAAACTGTTCATGCTCGGAGCTGGCTAATCCTTGAATGACCGTATCGCGGACTGATTTTAGATCACCAGCTAGCATGGCGATTGCATTCAACCATAATCCTGGAAAAACCTGACTCCGATAACATCCCTGTTCATCACAGGAGATTTCAACAAACTGATTCTCTTGTCTGCGATACCACACAAATTTGCTGGCCAAAACATTCCATACGACGTATTCGCGGACTCCACACTCTTCGTATATTTTTTTCTTCTGATTTAAGTCGCGACTCGCACTGCTGGCCGAAACTTCCAGAATCAACTCCGGCGAGCCTTCCAGAAAATGCTCATCATTGATGTGACAGCACCCTCCAAGTTCAGGAGAGAGAAACAGGCAGGTATCCGGTTGCAGAATACAATTCTCTTCAAATTGAACTGTGCAGTCCCCACCACAATGTGTTCCCGGAGTTTCAGCGACATAACTATTGAGCCAGTAGCCAATCTTCAGGAGTTGATCTCCATGATAGCTAAATCTCTGAGCGGCATTCATAAACACGACTCCCTCAACCAACTCGGCCTGCTTGACCTCCGGCATCGCTTCCCAGCGACGCAGGAATTCTTCCCCGTCCAGGCAATCCCCATTCTCTAAAAAGGGAACCCTCTCCTCTTGATTGGGAGATTTCGAATCGAATTGAGATGTCGTCGCCATGAGTCCTCCTCGTTTCGCAGCCAGTGTTAAAGTCAGCAGCGAACTCCTTATCGATCAGCCTGAGGCACGTATTTATCCAGTTTCTGATCCGCAAAAATTGGCTTCATCCGGGCCAGTCGAATGCGGCCATCAATCACCGGAACACTCACCCAGTTATCGCCGATGAGTGGTCGGGCGTACTTAATGAAGTCGTCCGTCACATCGGTTCCACATGGAGTAATCCATTCCTGGGGGAAGTGACGTTCGCTGTTAGCCACTTCCGACAGCGGAGCCTTGCCATATTCGACCGTGTAATTTTCACGATCTGCTCGCAGGATCGAAGCCATGTAACCATGCTCGCCATTAGCAGCCAGCAACGCCGCTTTTTGGCCGACATAATAAGACTCCGCCAGGTCGACATTGGAAGCGTGCACGATATCGTTTCGCTGATGAGTACCGGAGACATTGCAACGGGCTTTGCCTTTGACGGCCAGCGGCTTCTCGTTCAGAGCATTGACCAGCATTTGGCCCACAGTGATCTTACTCGATGAAAGCATGGCATGGCCGAAGGAATCGCGAACGACGAATTCCTCAGGAATTTCCAGTCCATCAATTTCCAGACCTTCACTGACCACGACCATCGCCCGGCCATGTTCTTTGAGGGTCTTATTGATGTTCTCGCGAACTTCTTCGATGTTGACTTTTCGCTCAGCCAGATAAATCTGCAGTGGCATTTCCCGATGCGGATCGGCTAATCGAGCAGCAGCCGGGATGTAACCGATTTTGCGACCCATCGCCTGCATCACGAGGACAGGATCAGCCGGGCAACTGCCGTTGTTCTCTTCGTTCGACATCTGGACATAATTGCTCCAGTAACGGGCAGTACTGCCGTAGCCGGGTGTGTGGTCGATCAATTTGAATTCGCTGTCCCCGACATCGTTATCAATCGTTTTCGGGCCGCCGATGCCGACCACATCGAGCCCGCGTTCACGAGCGACATTGGCGACTTTGTTAGCGGTATCCATCGAATCGTTTCCGCCGATGTAGACGAAATAGCCGATGTCGTGAGCCTTGAAGATTTCCATGATCCGATCGAAATCTTCGTTCTGATGATCTTTCAGCTTATAACGGCAGGTTCCGATCGAGCCGGCTGCGGGAGTTGTGCGGAGCAGAGCAATTTCTTCGGGACACTGATCGGTCAGGTTGATCAGTTCTTCTTTGAGCACGCCTTCGATGCCGTGCCAGCCACCGTAAACAGTGCCGATTTCCGAGAGTTCGCGAGCCGTCTCAACAATTCCGCGCAAAGTATTGTTGATCACCGGAGAGGGTCCGCCCGACTGGGCGACAATCATGTTTTTTGCCATGGGAGATTTGTCTCTCAAGGATGGGATAGAGGTTCAGATAACGAAAATACAGAAGACGCAAGCAAGTCATCTCAAGCAGAAACTGGTAAGACCAGTTGTATTTGCAGATTTTCCTCGAAAGTACACGCGAAAAGGCACAATTTCAAGGTCAGTTCGGTCAAATTATGAAAATTATTTGATGAGCTTATGGCGTTGGCAGAATCAATTCCGGAAAGCTGGCAGACTTGGAACCGGGGATTGGACTGTTTTCCGGGCCATGAAAGGTGAAGACCACAGAAAATTTCGTTTCGGTTGAGTAGTTTCGCGTTGCCGCATGAAACATAAGGGCATGGAACAGTAGCAAGTCTCCCTTTTCAAGTTCGACGGTCTGAACGGTTTCGAACAGCGGCTGATTTTCTGGATGATCGGCTGCCAGGAAGCGTTTATCGTTCAGGCGATCCGCTCCGATTGTCATCCGATGCGAACCCGGAATCACTTTCAGGCAGCCGTTTTCGAGGCGTTCCTGCCCCAGTGCGAGCCAGGCATTCACGAGTTCTCCATTTTGAAAGTTCCAGAACCGGGTGTCTCGATGCCAGCCGGTATCGCTACTGAACTGAGGCTGTTTTGTCATCACACAGTTGTGATGAGCCAGCGGACAGGTAACTGGCGATCCAACTAACTGAATGAGCAGTTCCACAAAGGGAGGATAACAAACCCAATCCTGAAACACGGGATCACGCGAGAGAGCCTGGCGAAGCCTGCGGACGGTTTGACCGCCGGGGGCTTCGAGAGAATCGGGAGAGCCGGGATAGTTCACATCCGCTTCAAACTCAATCGGCTCCCGCAAAGTCTCGACATCCCTGCGAGTCACTTCACGCATGCGGTCGACAAAAGAAGCCGGCACAAAATTCTTCAGGACCAGAAATCCGTCTCGCTCAAACTGAGTCGCGAGTGATTCTGTTGGCGTCTGAGTTGTAGTGCTCAAATCA
>DOCI01000337.1 GCA_003503535.1 Planctomycetaceae bacterium | reverse complement strand
TCGCGTCTTCGCAGAAAAGACTCAACAACTGATCACAGCACTCAATGACTACGAAGCCGGTCCATTGCAGACAGAGTTCAAAGCATGGATTGAATTGGGCGACGAACTTCCGACAGAAGACTGGATCGTGCTTACTCCCAGTCACATTGAATCCAAAGGCAACTACGAGATTCAGCCGGACAGTTCCATCCTGGCCACCGGAGAAACACCTGACCAGAACACCATCACATTCTATGCGAAGGTTCCGCAATGGAATCTCAAGGCGCTACGAATCGAGGCGCTGGCTGATGATTCACTTCCCCGCAAAGGCCCCGGACTTGCTGGCAACGGCAACTTCGTATTGAGCAATCTGACCGTTGCGTATGAAGTCCCTGAGATCGGAGACCCGATATCGGGTGAAAAATCGGCACTTCCTGCGAAGGCTGTGATTTCGAACGAAATCAAGCTGTCCGCCACCCAGGCGACACATGAGCAAAACACTGGTGAACTTTCGGTAGCCGCTTCCATCGACGATAATCCAACATCGGGATGGGCGGTCGACGCGGGTGGCATCGGTAAGGATAACGCGGCCGTTTTCACATTTGCCCAATCCTTGCAGCCATCGGAATCGGGAGAATTGAAGATCGAAATGAGGTTCGACCATCCGAACCCCAAACACGTGCTCGGGCGACTTCGACTCTCCGTTACCACATTTGCCGAACCGCCCGTCGTTGTTGGTGGAACTGGGCCGGACGCGGCGACACTCTCTGCTGTTCGTGCCGTGAAGAATGGTTCACAAGATCCAGAACAACTCAAAGCTGCATTCGCCTGGTTCAAGTCAACTCAATCAACATGGACAGCTCTCAGCAAATCGCTCGCTGATCACAAAGCCATGGGCGCGGGTGTGAAACTTACTAAAGTACAGATCAACAGCGAGAACGTTCCCAAACTCAGTCATCACGCGAACGGCCGCGGCTACCCGCACTATTATGAAACAACGCATCTGCTGGCTCGGGGTGACGTCCATCAGAAGCAGGAAGTCGTTACGAGTGGACTGCTGCAGGTGCTGAATGCCGAAGGAGCAGATGATTCACAATGGGCGTTGTCGAAACCTGAAAACGCGACCACCGAATTTACTCGAGCAAAACTGGCCACCTGGTTAACAGATCCAAACAACGTATCGGGGCAGCTTGCTGCTCGAGTCATCGTGAATCGAATCTGGCAGCATCATTTCGGACAGGGAATTGTGGCAACTCCGAACGATTTCGGTTTTCAGGGAGAACGGCCAACACACCCTGAGCTTCTCGACTGGCTGGCCGCTGATCTGATCGAAAACGGCTGGAAGCTAAAGCGGCTGCATAAGCTGATTATGCTCAGCAGCGTCTATCGTCAGTCATCAGCATTTCATGCCGAGCGAAGCAAGATTGATCCAGACAACAAACTGCTCTGGCGACGAACACCTCGACGCCTTGAAGCAGAAGCCATTCGAGATTCCATGCTGGTCGTCGCCGGACTGCTTGACCCAACGATGTATGGGCCCGGCACGTTAAACGCAGACATGAAACGGCGCAGCATCTACTTCTTTATCAAACGCAGTAAGCTGATTCCAATGATGATGTTGTTCGATTGGCCAGAACACCTGGTTAGCATCGGACAACGGTCGACGACTACGATCGCTCCACAAGCTTTGATGTTCATGAACAGTCCTCAGGGACGAAACTATGCCCAAGCATTCGCAGCGCAACTGAGTACCGATGCCCCAATTACGGATGCTTATCAGCGTGCATTCGGCCGTCAGCCCACCGAGCAGGAAGCACAGTTAGCAGAAGCATTCCTGAAGCAACAAACCGATGTTTATCTACAGGCTGAAAATCCCCAAGCGGCCTACACTGCCCTCACAGATTATTGCCAAACATTGTTCAGCATGAATGAGTTTATCTATGTCGACTAATCGTGAACAATCCACATTCGACTATCAGTCCAAACTTCTCAGTCGTCGCCACGTGCTGACCAAAGCAGGCTGTGGATTCGGCATGCTGGGACTGGCCGGTCTGCTACAAGACCAGGGTCTACTGTCATCGGCCTCAGCCGAAGACCTTGGCAGTCGTGCACTGAATCCGTTGGCACCGCAGGAAACACATTTCGCGGCAAAGGCTAAACGAGTGATCTGGATCTTCGTTAACGGCGGCCCCAGTCACGTGGACACGTGGGACTACAAACCGGAACTCGAACGCTGGAATGACAAGTCTATCAAGGAATTCGCTCCGGAATTTACGAACACCACCGGCTTCTTTAAGAATGCCGTCGGTAATCTGATGAAGTCTCCATTCGCATTCACTCCACACGGTGAGTGCGGCAAGATGGTTTCAGAGATCTTTCCAAAGCTGGGCGAACATGTCGACAAGATGGCCTTCATTCATTCTGGTCATACGGAATCCAACAATCATTCGCCCGCGTTGTTCGCGATGAACTGCGGATTGCCGCGAATGGGTTTTCCGTGCGTGGGATCTTGGGTGACGTATGGATTGGGCAGTGAGAGCAGCGACCTGCCTGGCTTTGTGGTGATGAGTGATCCCAAAGGCCGAGGGCTCCCCAAGGGGCACGCTTCTAACTGGAGTTCCGGATTTCTTCCGGGAGTATTTCAGGGAACGCATCTGAGTCCAACCGGAGCTGCAATTGAAAATCTGCTGCCAGTTCAGGACATCGAGAACGCTCAACGAAATCAATTGGATTTGCTGAATCGCCTGAACAATCTGCATAAGGAACAACACTTAGCCGAAGCAGAACTTGCCGCCAGAATTGAAAGTTTCGAACTCGCCTACCGAATGCAGTCGTCAGCTCCCGAAGCGCTGGATATTGATTCGGAACCCAAGCACATTCAGGAGCGGTACGGAATCGGCGACGAAAAATGTAACCATTTTGCTCGACAATGCCTGACAGCTCGACGAATGGTCGAACGGGGCGTGCGCATGGTGCAGATTTATTCCGGCGGTATGGAAAACCAGCGATCGTGGGACGGCCATAACGATATTCACGGCAACCACAGCCAGTTCGCCGGAGAAACGGACACACCCGTCGCCGGTCT
>DOCI01000240.1:1426-18494 GCA_003503535.1 Planctomycetaceae bacterium | reverse complement strand
CCACCAAACCTGGGTAAGTCCAAGTTGGTCCCCTCTCCCTCTGGGAGAGGGTTAGGGGAGACGAGGTCAATTAAAATTTAACGTTGAAGGACTCCCCTCATCCGGCCTTCAGCTCCCCAAGGAGAAAGAAAGATGATCCGTAGAAGGTCAGGCAGTGCCTGACCGACACCTCATGCAATAGCCTCACTCACTTGCGATATGTGCTTGTATAGATGAACTCGCAAATTCAAATCCCAAAACCGGGAGGAATATCATCAGAAGCGAAGCGTTGTTCCCGCCAGGGGTCTCCTTCGTTGTGATAGCCACCTTGCTCCCAGTAGCCGGGTTGATCTTCTGCAACAAACTCAAGCGACTTCAACCACTTCGCGCTTTTCCAGGCATACAACAGGGGAACGATCAAACGGACGGGAGCTCCGTGATCAGCCGTGAGGGGGTCGCCATCGTGCAGGTCACACAGCAAGGCATCTTCTGCCAGAAAGCGATCCACAGGCAGGTTTGTTGTCCAGCCCCGATCATAGCCCTCGGCAATTACAAATTTTGCTTCCGACTGAATCCCCACAAGTTCTGCAATCGTTTTTGTGGAGACACCTTCCCAGATGTTTCCGAGACGAGACCACTGCGTTACGCAATGAAAATCGGAAAAGACTTTCACCCGCGGCAATTCCTGAAACTGCTCCCAGTTCCAGATCATTGGTTGATTGACTAGCCCTTTAACTTCGAGAGACCATTCCGATTTCTCAACCTGTGGAATGGATCCCGCCTGCAGCACAGGCCATTTGCGAGTTCGTGACTGACCGGGTGGAATCCTTTCGGAACGCAAGGTATCCGAACTGATTATAATTTCGTCATCAGACGAGATCGGATTAGGCGGTTCACCGATTTGATATTTAGGATCGTCCATGTGGTTCGTTGAGGGTTTAGTGTTGAGGGTTGCCGAGTTGTAGATCAGGCAGTGCCTGACCTACACAAGTATTAACCTAACTCCACCAGATTTTTCGGTGCCCGGCTCGGAATTTGTGGAGCTGCGTTGGGATCGTACTCGTCGATGTATTCGTAAAAGACATTACGTTGACGAGGAATGTAGCCGGCTTCAGTAATGCAGCGGCGGATCGACTCAATCGTCAGGTGATGGACGGTTCCAGCTTTGGAGACGACATTTTCCTCAATCATCAGGCTACCCATGTCATTTGCACCGAAGGCGAGCGCAATCTGGCCCACTTTTTCTCCCTGAGTGACCCATGACGATTGAATGTTCGGAAAGTTATCCAGATACAATCGGCTGACCGCCTGTGTTTTCAGATATTCAAAAGCCCCTGTCGGGGGAATATGAGACATCTCCGTGTTATCCGGCTGGAAGGTCCAGCAGATGAAAGCTGTGAAGCCGCCGGTTTCGTCCTGAACTTCACGCAGTCGTTCGAGATGCTCAATGCGCTCGGCCAGTGTTTCAACGTGTCCAAACATCATCGTCGCGGTTGACTTTCCGCCCAGTTCGTGCCAGACACGATTTACATTCAACCAATCGTCCGTCATAACTTTGCCGCGAGTGATTTCCTTGCGTACGCGATCAACCAGAATTTCTCCGCCACCACCGGGCAAGCTTCCCAAACCAGCGGCTTTCAATCTTTCCAGCACAGTTTTGAGAGGCAGTTTGCTGATCTTGGTGAAGTGATGAATTTCCGGCGGACTGAAGCCGTGGATGTTCACCTGAGGATAAGCGGCTTTGAGCTGACGGAGCATATCCTCATACCATTCGAGAGGTAATTTTGGATGCAGGCCGCCTTGTAAGAGAATTTGATCTCCCCCCAGAGCCACCGTTTCTTCAATTTTTTCGAGGAGTGTTTCAATCGGAAGTACGTAGACTTCGGGATGATTGGGTGGACGATAAAACGCACAGAAATCGCACACAGCCGTGCAGGCATTCGTGTAATTGATATTTCGGTCAATATTATATGTGCGGAATTCTTCAGGATGCAGGCGTTTGGTCACCTCGTCGGCTGCCTGACCAATTGCGACCAGATCATGTGATTCAAGCAATTGCAGGCCCTCCGCCTGCGAAATTCGCTCTCCTGCGACCGCTTTATCGAGGATCGGGCGAATATCAGATGTATCGGAATTAACCTGGCTAATCATGTGGAGAACTTAGGGTTGAGAGTTGAGTGTTCTTATAACGGAGTCATGCGACATTCCGTAGGTTGGGTTAGCGGAACGCGTAACCCAACACCTTGGAATTCAATTTTTAATAGTAACTTTTCCATCAAATGTTGGGTTCCGCTTCGCTAACCCAACCTACGATTGACGAGAATTCACGTTGAATGTTTATCTTGTCAGGTACAGCCTGACCTACGGCTTATTTTTAATGATTGGCTTTTGTCTGTGTTAATACAGGATTCTCTTCGAGTTGTCCGACGAGTTCCCGGAATAACTGCAAACCTTGCCACTCGGCTGAGCCAAACTGGAAATGCAGATTGTTTTTCAGATAATTATAAGCAGTTTCATCGGAGATCCCGAGCGGTTTTGCTTCGCGTGTGGCAATTTGCTGGAGATTCTTCAGTCCCCGATTTCTCGACTGTTCCAATAATTGTTCGAGTGGTGACTCGGGGACATTTATTCGGGCGACCCACATGGCAAATACAAACGGGAGGCCTGTCCAGTTGACCCATTCCTCTCCCAGATCCCACGTTTCAACGAAATGTTCCTGTGGGGGATGTATGGCTCGATCACCAATCAGGAGCACAGCATCGGTTTTCGCATCTTTTGTTGTCGCAGTCATTGGGAGGCGGATCAGTTCGGGAATCACGCCATAACGTTCCTGCAGCATGACGCGAGTTAATGCCACGCTTGTCCGTGAACCTTCATCGAGTGCGAGTGTGCGAATGTCCCCCAGTGGGAGACGTGAATAGAGTTTCACGCTCAGCACAGGGCCGCGGGTTGCGATGCAGGCATCGGAAATGATTTTGTAATCTGGACGCGAGAAATACTCGACGGAAGGTATGAGAGCCACATCCAATTTTCCGACGGAAAGCTCGTCTGCCAGACGACTTGGGACATCAAGAACGAGTTGATCTTCGCGCAGCGAGTTACCCAGCCCTTCAATTAAAGGCTTAGAATTCAAATACGAAACGGCACCGACGCGCACGTAGGAAAGCGAGGGGGAATCCTCACGACCGTTCGCACTACAAGCTGCATCCCACTCCAAAGTTGATCCGCTCATCTTACCGGAATATAAACGAGTAATAAACATTGTGTTTGACCTATCGTAGTCATTCCCCAAATGTCCTGCCAGACTCCTGCTCTGTGAAAAGTTGTCGCAACTGATATCACTGGCGATTATCTTTATGCATCATGCCTTCGTATCGGCTAATTTTGTACTGCCAGACTGTATTTACACAGGCAGAACGTGGAATATTCATTTGCAACGACTTTACCTTGACCTGTCAAATCAATCCTGCTCGATATGAGTTATGACTGTGAGAGGACATTGTGTTACGTTACTATGCGTGATTGATTCCAGAAGATTTCTTCAGATTCATTCTGATTTGAAAAAATAACAGCAGAGTTCATTTAGTTATTGAAGAAGCAGGCGGGAACGAATGAGTGATCAGCAACCGATGCGCGTCGCGATGGTCGGATTGGGAACAGTTGGCTCGGGTGTCATCAAGATTCTGTTCGAACAAGCCGAGCGAATTACACGGCGAGCAGGTCGACCAATTGTTGTCGAATCGGTGGTCGTGCGCGATCCGACAAAAGTGCGTTCGGTGAATCTGGCGGATGATCTGATCGACACCGCAATTGACGTGATCGAACATCCCGATGTCGATGTTGTTTGCGAACTGATTGGTGGAACAACGACCGCAGGCGATATTGTGCGTCAGGCTTTGCAGGCTGGAAAGCATGTCGTTACGGCTAACAAAGCGCTTTTGTGCGAACAGGGCGACGAACTCTTTCAACTGGCACGTGAACTGAAGCGGGCCATCGGATTTGAAGCCGCGGTCGCGGGGGGCGTGCCGATTATTGAAGCGGTTTCGCAATCTCTTTCTGCCAATCAAATTACATCTCTGGAAGGCATTCTCAATGGGACGAGCAATTTCATTCTGACGGAAATGCTCGACCGGAATGTTTCTTATGAAGATGCGGTCGCGAAGGCTCAGAAAAAAGGGTATGCCGAAGCCGACCCGGCAATGGATGTCGATGGGACCGATGCGGCTCAAAAACTGACCTTACTTGCACAACTCGCATTTGGTACCAAAGCCGATCTCAAGCAGTTTCCTCGACAGGGAATCGACAAACTTGACCTGGCTGATTTGAAATATGCAGACACGCTCGGCTATCGCATTAAATTGCTGGCCGTTGCTCGTTTGGCAGATGGCTCGCTCGAACTTCACACTCAACCGACACTCATTCGCAAGTATCAACCGATGGCCGATGTCGATGATGCTTATAACATGATTGAACTCGAAGGGGATGCCGTTGGTAAAACCTGGTTTTCGGGAATGGGAGCAGGTCAAATGCCGACCGCTTCTGCTGTCGTCTCGGACTTGATCGATCTGGCCGTTGGTCGGGCACAGAAGACTTTCCCTCTGCTCGATTTGTGGCAGTCTCAAAAGCCATTGCCAATCTTACCAGCTGATGAAATTAAACGGCGATACTATCTGCGATTTCATGCCGTCGATGAACCCGGCACGATGGCTGCGGTTGCGAATATTCTCGGTGAAAATGGTGTCAGTATCGCTTCCTGCATTCAGCATGAATCGGAATCGAGCGTGAAAACATCTCCCAAGGAACCGAAGATTGTGCCGCTGGTTCTGATGACTCACATCTGCACCGAAGGGCAGATGAAAGCCGCAGATAAAGCACTGCTGGAATGCTCACGGATCAAGAAAAACTTCTTGAGGCTGCCCATTCGGGATTGAAAGATGACTTCTTGACTGCAGGAATACGACAGGCCAGAACTGAGGATGTTTCTTCGTTGATGGCGATCAAAGGGAAAGTGATCGCCCATCTTCTTAAATATGGAATTGACCAGTGGGATGAAGTTTACCCCGCAGAAGCTGATTTTCTGCAGGATGTGTACGAGCAAACTCTCCATGTACTGGAGAGTGCTGGACAAATCGTGGGTGGGTTATGCCTGAATGAAGTTGAGCTGGACGGTTACGAAACGGCGAGCTGGCAAGCGGAATCGTTTCTCGTAGTTCACCGACTGCTGATCGATCCTGATTTTCAGGGCTCTGGTTACGGCAGGCAATTGATGCAGTTCGCCGAACAGCAGACGTACTCTCTGGGTAAAAACTCGATTCGGCTGGATTGCTTCACTGAAAATCCAGCGGCGATCTCATTCTATCAGAAGTTGAATTATCGGATCTGTGGGGAAGTAACCTTCCGCAAAGGCCGGTTTTTACTGATGGAGAAAGTGCTGCGTCCCCATGAAAAAAGTCCAACCATCCTTGAGGAATGGTCGGACTGATAATTTGAGTTCAGACGATACTTTCAAGCATTTTCAATAACTAACTGTAGCATACCGCAGGAGCAAACATAGTGCTGTACTGTCATTTCATGTCCATGCGACTGCAGAATCCATTTGAAAATGGTTTAGAATTCACCAATCACGAAGCCATCGTCAATAATCATAATATTTTGATAAAGTGAGCCGGCTGCTGCCGTAGGTGCTGTGCAGGAATTCGTTGGAATTGAAGCGATATTTTCACTGACAAATCGGACAGAACCATCTACCATAACAAACTGGGCCCCGCCCTTATGAAGACTTGAATATGTATAGCGAGTACAGTTGCCATCCCCGGCACCAGCGTTGACGGTGAAGTTTGCCTGGGTGCCTGCCCAGTTAGTATTAATATTGTGTGAAGCACGACCATGAGCAGAAGCAGTGCTATTAGCTTGTTTTCCTGGCCAGATAGAACCAATCGCTTTTAAACCATTCCCCTGATAAACCCGAGATTTTTCACCACAAAGAAATGTGTTACTCGTTCCATCTGTGATGTCCCGCAATTTTGTACTGGAATTTTCTTTGGCGATTTCTTCTGTGATTGGATAATTGTGCTTTCCGTATCCACCGAAGGCTGTGTTATTGGGTGCCCCTGTATCGGAAGGACACGAATAAGCAGACAGACCTGTATTCAGTGAGTTCGTCGAGGCAGCTGCCATTGTGTCTCCATTGGGATTGATTTGGTCATAAAGTGCGGCTTGCTCAACGTAAGGCAATATAAAAGTAGCCCAACCATAGGTGGTCGTAATCAAAGTCGCAGGAGCTTTACGATTGATCCAGGCTGGAGGCAATACCGTGTAGGTATCGTGATAGTTATGAAGAGCCAGCCCCAATTGTTTCAGGTTATTTTTGCAGGAGGAGCGACGTGCGGCTTCACGAGCCTGCTGAACAGCCGGTAGCAATAAAGCGACAAGAATCGCAATGATTGCGATAACGACCAATAATTCAATCAACGTAAAACCAGCGCGTTTTTTTAGCATTGAGCTATTCCTGAAAAAGGAAGGGGAAAAGAAAAGCTAGACTGAAGGGAGAAGCCCTCCATAAGCGATCACTAATATAAGATATCGGTAATAAATAACCAGTGGAAAATGACTTTCTACTGAGAATTTTACCAAAATTCTTGTGATTATGACACAAATCCAAATTTGTTACTCAGCATCCAACCAGTTTTCGCCGTGTTTCATATCGACGACCAACGGCACATCGAGCTCCATCGCGGCTTCCATGTTCGATTTTGCCAGCGTGGCCAGATTATCAATTTCCGCAACGGGTGATTCAAACACGAGTTCATCGTGGATCTGTAACAGCATTTTTCCCTGGAGGTCTGAGGCGTTCAGGCTTTCGTGGACTTTCAGCATTGCCAGTTTGATCAGGTCGGCAGCAGACCCCTGAATGACGGTGTTGATAGCGGTTCGCTCCGGCATATTTCGATTTCTGCCAGTCGTGTTCTTGATGCCGGTGATGGGACGTCTGCGGCCGAGAATCGTGTAGGCGTATCCTGTCCGATGACACTTTTCGAGAGTCTCTTCGATAAATTTTTCGACGCCGGGATAACGACCAAAATAGCTGTCGATAAACTCTGCGGCCTGTTCCTGTGGAATGTTCAATGCAGCAGCCAGGCCGTAGGGACTTTGCCCGTAGATCACACCGAAGTTGACCGCTTTGGCGACGCGACGCATATCGGAATCGACATTTTCTTCATCAATTTCGAACACCTCTGCGGCGACGGCGGTCCGAATATCTTCGCCGGTCAGGAAGGCCTCGCGTAACGCTTCGTCTCCACTGAAGTGAGCCAGCATTCGCAGTTCGATTTGCGAGTAATCGCAGCAGAGCAATTCCCAACCCGATTCTCCGGGAATGAAAGCTTTGCGGATTTGTCGACCTTCGGGGGTCCGAATCGGAATGTTCTGCAGATTGGGATCACTTGAACTGAGACGTCCCGTCGCGGCCACCACCTGATTGAACGAGGCATGAATCCGTCCCGTTTCCGGGTGAATGAGTTTGGGCAACGTATCAAGATAGGTTCCCTTCAGCTTGGCCAGCTGTCGGTATTCCATGATTTTCGCAGGCAGGGGATGCATCAGAGCCAGTTTTTCGAGGACCGATTGGTCAGTACTCGGTCCTGTTTTCGTCCGTTTCTGAACCGGCAGACCGATTTCATCGAACAGTAATTCCCGAAGCTGTTTCGGAGAGTCGGGATTGAACTTCCGCCCGGCTTCGGCTTCCAGTTCGCCCAGCAATTCATCAATGCGAACTCCCGCCTGCCGACTTTGCGAGAACAGTTCCCGGTCGTCGACTCGAATCCCGGCAAATTCCATATCGGCCAGAACGGGAATCAGCGGACGTTCGACATCGGCATACAAATCCCATAAGCCCTGGCTTTCCAGTTCCGAGCGCATGATGTGGCATAGCTGCAGCGACACATCGGCATCCTCGGCTGCATATTCGCCGACGCGTTCGACATCGACTTCGAACATCTTCTTCTGATTTTTACCTTTGCCGATCAAATCGCTGATTGGGATCATGCGATGCTTGAGAAACTCATCGGCCAGCGCATCGAGTCCATGACTCCTAGCCCCGGCATCGAGTAGATAGTGCCCCACCATCGGATCCATACCGATGTTATTGACCTCAACGCCACAACGTTTCCAGACCAGCATATCGTACTTGATATTCTGATTGCTGATTTCGATGTCCGGACTTTCCAGCAGAGGTTTGAACAGTTCCAGCACTTCGCGATGCGGCAAGGTCGCCAGACCGAAGGGGGCCTGAATCGGAATGTACCAGGCAGTTCCCGGTTCGATACTCACCGCCCAGCCGACAATTTCCGCCCGCATGGCCGTGACAGAAGTTGTTTCCAGATCGATGCAGATTTCCTTCGCCTGCCGGCACGCTTCAATCAATGTCTGAAGCTCGTCATCATCGCGAATGATCTGCCAGTTGCGAGTGTCGTTGAAAGCAAACTGCTTGCCGCGGGAATACTCTGCAACGGCATCGGCTTTCTCGGAAGAATTCTTTCCAGAGGCATCACTAAAGAGACTTCGAGATTGCTTTTTCGATGAGGACTGACCCTCTTCCGGCAAATCAGCATCGGAAGTTACTCCGGTCAACTGATACAGATCCTCGCGGAAGCGTCGGAAACCGTAATCGAGAAAGAGTTGCTGGAGGGTATCGACATCGTAATTCCCGACCCGGGCAGACTCCATCGGGAAGTCGAGAGGGAGGTCGGTTCGCAGTGTGACGAGTCTTTTGCTGATGCGAGCCTGCTCGGCAAACTCGACGAGATTCTCCCGCAGTTTCTTTCCGGGAGCCTTGTCGGCGTTGGTAAGCACTCCTTCGAGATCACCAAACTGTTCGAGCAGAATCGTCGCCTTCTTAGGACCAACTAAAGGCACGCCCGGGACATTATCAACGGAATCTCCCACAAGCGACTGAAAATCAATGACCTGTTCCGGTCGGATGTTCCAGACGTCCCGCAACTGCTCGGCTCCAAAGTATTCCCCTTTCCGGCAGTTGAACATCTGCACCTGATCGCTGAGAAGCTGGCGGCAGTCTTTATCACTTGAAACGATACGAACCTGAATCCCCTCGGCTTCGGCCTGACGGGTCAGTGTGGCAATAATGTCATCGGCTTCCCAACCCGCGTGGTGAACGACCGGGATCCCAAAGCCTTCAATCATGCTGGTGATCATTGGAATCTGCGGCCGCAAATCCTCCGGCATTTCAGTCCGTTGAGCTTTGTACTCCGGATACCAGTCCGACCGCACGCCGGGGCCTTCCGAATCGAGCGCACACAGCAAAAAGTCCGGCTTCTTCTTCAATATCGTGAAGATATCGCGAGTGAACCCGAACACGGCATTCGTCGCCTGCCCGGCAGGGCTGGTCATAGGTGGAATCGCATGATACACCTGAAACATCAGAGAAAACGTATCGATTATGTAGAGAGTTTCAGGCATCGGGCAGCATTCGGCAAAGGAAACGAAGAGGACTCATTCAACATTGAGTTATAGCGGACTGGAGAGGTTGTCTCCAGTTTCCTCGCAGAATCGTATGGGCAGCCGAATTCAGGAGATCTGCTCTGGTCAGTTGTTTTTGAAGGTCTAGAATAGAATTATTGGAATCACATAATTGACAGGAGTGAAGAAATTTCACTCCATGATCGACAACAAAGAAAGTAATTCACAGATGGACGATCACATTTACAAAAAGATTGAACTTGTCGGTACTTCAAAAACATCTTCTGATGATGCGATCCGGAATGCCCTCAAGAAAGCGAATGAAACAATTCGAGATATTTCCTGGTTTGAAGTTGTTGAACATCGCGGCGATGTGAAGGATGGCGAAATCCTCCATTTCCAGGTGACGATCAAAGTTGGATTCCACATTCACAAATAATTCGTGACACAGTTCATCGAGCCGTAGGTCAGGCTGTGCCTGACATGTTGGACATTCCAAATTCGACCACAGAATTATCCAGGAGAGACTCTCATGCCAAGATTGAAAACGGTAACACCGGATCAAGCCAGCGGCGATGTCAAAGAAATATACGATGACCTCAAGCAGAAGAAGGGGAAGGTCTTCAATATTTTCCAGGGGATGGGAAATAGTGCCGCGGCTCTGAATGCCTACCTGTCCATGAACGGAGCTCTCGCCAAAGGTGAACTTTCTCCAGAAGATCGAGAAGTGGTCTACCTGACTGTCAGCCAGACAAATGGTTGTCACTACTGTCTATCCGCCCATACAATGGTCGCCAGGGGAGCAGGGATGAGTGAAGATCAAATTCTCTCGATCCGCAAAATGAGTCCACAATCAGAAAAGCATGCCGCTCTGGGAAAATTCATCACCCGAGTGATGGAAACCAAAGGCTTTGTTGACGATGCGGATGTCAAAGCCGTTAAGGACGCCGGCTACACAGATGGCCAAATTGCCGAGTCCATCGCTTTCATCGGACTGGCGACTTATTCGAACCTGTTCAATCATGTTTATGGTACCGAACTCGATTTCCCGTCTGCTGAAAAAGTTTGAGCTATTGAACTCCATTCAAAAAAGACGCGAGTTGAAGACAGATCGTTTTCAACTCGTGTTTTTTTGATATGTAGTCATACGCGTTTTCTCCCAGTTGTATGCGATGGGTCTCATCCTGAGCGAGCATTCTTAGATTGTGGATCGTTTTTTCCAGCGAACCGTCTCCCACAAGTCCGGAAGCTGATTGAGTCACGAAGCCAGCATCGACTTCGGTCGAAACAATTGGTACACGACTGGCACCAGCCTGGAGAAAAGTGTTCGGCAAGCCTTCGAGTTGTCTTGGCGAGGTATTAAGCAGCAGGCTGGCCTTCCGAAACAGAGCGGGCATTTTTTCGAAGGGCAGTTGGGAAATAATGTGAACGTTTTCCGGGCAATTCTGTCGAATCTGCTGGTTAACATAATCCTGTTTTGGATTCAGAATCATCACGTAATTGAGTTCGGGAGTTTGTCGGGCGATTTCAATCGCCCAGTCTGCTCGCTTATGAAAATTATCGGCTCGACCAATCCACAGCACGTAACTGTCGAAGGGATTGTCCAGACTTTCGGTTGAGTTCAATCGGTTTTGCCAGTCCGTGATATCAATTGGATTGGGCAGTAGAAACGAATCTCGCTGAAAGACCTCTTTCAGTTGCTGTTGTTGAAATTCATTCTGAGCAACAATCTCATCGGCATGTTTCAGAGTCCATGCACAAGTCGAGGAGCGTTCGCCGTATTTATTTCGAAATGGTTTTGATTGCAGATATCGTGCATCGACATCTGCATCGGAGCCGAGAAAAAGTATGGCTTTGCGTCCACTCAAGTGAGCATTGTGAATCACTTTAGCCGAGGCAGAGTGAACTCCGAATGGACAGAACAGATCGGTATTGAATCGTTGCAGACTTTCATCGGCCTGTAAGAAACGATGTGTCGAAGGGGTGAAGAGTTGACTGCCAGCAGTGTAGGGGATGTCCCACAGGAGTGATGTTCGCCATTTTTTATGATGCAGAAATTCAGCAATACGAGAATTACGTTCTGCCGTGGAATCTCTCCAGGGGTGCCATTGGACTTGAGCGTTTGTTTCAGACTGCCTCAGTTGAGGGTGCCGGGCGAGAAACTGAATCTGGTGATCCGTTTCGTGAGCTAGCCCCTTTGCAAGTGTGACTGCTCGTGTTTCCGTGCCTCCATAAACACCCGGATATTCCGGGTGAACAATGGGATATGCAGGTAAGGAAACGAAGGTGATATTCATGATTGGCGAAAGACGGACTCATAGTAATTCGATGACAGGCACGAATGTCCTTTTACAGGTTTGAGGCGGCTATCTTCTCTTCTCACTGGAGAGCAGAATCTTCCCTTCTCCTTGGGAGCGGTCATCTTTCCTTCTCCTTGGGGAGCGGTCATCTTTCCTTCTCCTTGGGGAGCGGTCATCTTTCCTTCTCCTTGGGGAGAAGATGGCCGAAGGCCGGATGAGGGGAACTCATGAGCGTTCTCACGACAAATCACCTCGAATACCCCTCACCCTAACCCTCTTCCCAGGGAGAGGGGACTGTTTTATCGCAATCCACTTTCGCTCATCAGCTTTGCGGTCGATTCGTAGGCTTCTTTCACCCAGGCTTCAATGTTGTTGGGATCGGGTGAATATTCGAGTTCGATGGATACAGTTCCATCAATATTCAATTTACGAATCTCTTCAAGGTATGGAGGGAAATCGACGACGCCTCGTCCAGGGGGTAAGTCGCCGTGGACTTTACCGTCGCAGTCGGAAATGTGCACGTGAATCGCTTTGCCTTTGAGTTGACTCAGTTCTGCAGGCTGAACGCCAGCCAGTAGTAAGTGCGACACATCAATATTTGCCCGTAATGCAGGATGATTGACTTCGTCGATAAAGCGATTCATCGTTTCGACATTATTCAATAGTGAGAGCGAAAACGGTTCTAGTTCCATCGCGATTTTCAAGCCGAGATCGTCTGCATACTCGGCCAGTTCGCGACAAGTCTCGACTCCATATTGCCATTGCTCGGCTGGGGGAATGACTTCCTTATTCCAGATGTATTCGCCGAGAACGAGGAGCAGATTCTCCGCCTCATACTCGTAGCACATGTCGAGGTAAGCGATGCAGCGTTCCAGATGGAACCTGCGGACGCTCGCGTTGAAATCGAGCAAGCCGACTGCGACACAGCAAATTGAAACAATCGGCAACTCCTGACGATCGCACTCCCGCTTGATGAGCAGCCGTTCTTTGATATCGATATCAAAGGGATCTGCAAAGATATCGATACAGTCAAATCCGATTTCTTTCGTCTTCTGAATCCCCCAGGCCGTCTCCCGACCAGCCTGAGCCCAGGCAGAATTGATCAATCCCAGTTTCATGTGATGTTCCCAGCAGAGTATATAGTCGTCAAATTGTGAACTGGAAACTGTAACAGAAATGCACAAAAAAATCGCATCTTTCAGCTTAACTCCGAACGAATAGATCAAAGAATTGAACCATGGATGGACACGGATATAAACAGATCTTGCGACACTAAAATCTGTGTCCTTCCGTGGTTCCAGAATATTATTGATTTACGGTTTATTCGAGAGATTTTCGATAGTTTTTTCAGAGAGAATCGGGATCGGCTTTGTGTCGGGAATCGTTCGGCGGTAAAGTAATGAAAGTTCGTCCTGAATTATCAATGAAAAGTTTGACTTATGAGCATGTTCATTTTCCCTGTTGACCAAATAATTTCACTGGCTCAATCGTCCAATGTGTCGACCGGTTTTCCGTTTATCGATGCTGTGATTGTGCTGGCCGGTGTTGCTGGAGCGGTGTTTGCAGTTTGTCGTTCTGCGAATCGTCGTTAATTCTGAATATCTGTATCTCAGCCTGTGTTATCCCTCTGTTCTTCTTTCACTGATGCATCATGTCTGTGGCCATAATCGGTATCGGCCTCTGGACACCTCTGGGATTGGATCGGGAATCCAGCTGGCAATCTCTGCTCAATCACTCACCACTCGATCCTGCGGTCACTTCAATTGCTGGAGCGTTATCGCTACCTGAGGATGACTTTACTCTAGCCGATACCTTACCAGAGCGAATCGCCCTGAGGACGGCTCGCGAAGCAATCGAAGATTCTGGACTCCAGCCGAATTCCGAGCGTTGGGGAGCGGTGATCGGAACCAGTAAGGGGCCTCTTGATTTATATAACCTAGAGAATGAGATTGCGTTTCCCTCACTCTGGCCATCTGCTCCCTTGAGCCGTGTCGTAAATGAGTTTTCCATCGAGGGGCCCGCACTATGCCCAGTTGCGGCATGCGCCACGGGACTCGATGCCGTATTGCGTGGCGTGCATTTAATCGAGCAGGGAGACTGCGACTATGTCATCGCGGGCAGTGTCGATGCCTCGATCAATCCGTACGTACTGCACTCCTATCGAAGACTCGGCGTACTGGCTCGAAAAGACTTGCCTGCAACCTCGGCTTGCCGTCCGTTTGATGAAGAGCGTTCCGGGTTCGTGCTTGGTTCCGGCGGTGCAATGTTTGTACTCGCTCGGGAAGAGTTACTCGATCAATCGACTCCTGCCCCCTACGGCTACTGGGAACGGGGTATCCGCTATAATGACGCAATCGGTTTGACGCAACTTGATCCGGAAGCCAATGGTTTAATTCGCCTGCTGGGAGATTTGCTAAAACAGACTGGACGAAAGCCGGAAGAGATCGATTTGCTCAATCTTCACGGCACAGGAACGCGTGCTAATGATTTGTGTGAAGCAGATGCTGTCTCTTGCATCTTTGGAGAGATTAGTCAACAGCCGTGGAGTACCGCTTCAAAAGGGGCTCATGGACATGCCCTCGGAGCAGCCGGAGGTATTGAACTGGCCTGGTTATTGCTGTCGATGCGTGATGGATTGATACCCCCGATTCGAAATCTGGAGAACCTGGATTCCGACTGTAAAATAAGACCAGTCCAGAGAGAAACGATTGAGCAGCCCGTTGAACTGGGGGTGAAGCTTTCTCTGGGATTTGGCGGACATCTGACCGCTTGCCTGATTCGTCGGGGGAAACGTTCGAGCATTTGACATCCAAACATGTTAAACTGAAGATGGTGAATAGATATGTAGGACAGGCATCCTGCCTGTCAATTCGCAGAATGCGAACCTCAAGTGAGATTCGTTAGACAGGCAGGATGCCTGTCCTACTGAGAGGCCGAGAGAAAATTCTCTAACAAGTTTGTGATGCCATGAATCGACGTGATTTATTAAACAATTTTGGAATGGGACTGGGAGCAATCGCCCTGTGCGATTTGATGAATCCTTCAAAGGTTCGGGCTGCTGAGGATGAGGCTCTCCTGCCGAGTGGTCATTTTCCCGCTCGTGCAAAACGGGTGATCTACCTGTTCCAGTCGGGCGGCCCCTCACAGATGGATTTGCTCGATTACAAACCTCTGCTCAACGAGAAACATGGCGAGCAACTTCCCGACGAAGTGCGTGGCACACAACGACTGACCGGCATGTCCGGGAATCAGTCGAGCCTGCCGTTGGTCGGGTCTCCGTTCAAGTTTGCTCAGCATGGAGAAGCAGGCCTGTGGATGAGCGATCAGCTTCCCCACACTGCAAAAATTGCCGATGACCTGTGTGTCATCAATTCCATGTATACCGACGCAATCAATCATGGTCCCGGCGTCACCCACATGCAGACGGGGTCCCAGTTCCCCGGACGTCCGAGTATCGGAGCCTGGTTGAATTATGGACTGGGACGTGAGAACGAAAATCTACCTGGCTTTATTGTCATGACGACCAAAGACAAAGGTGGTCAGCCGCTCGTTTCCCGATACTGGGGCAACGGTTTTCTCCCCGCTCGGCATCAGGGCGTTCGTTTTCGCAGCGGCCCCGATCCCGTTCTGTATTTGAACAATCCGGACGGAATCACTCGCGAAACAAAATTAGAGATGCACAACGCTCTGAATCAACTGCATCATATTCAGCAACAGCAGACAGTTGATCCACAGATTGAAACGCGAATCGCGCAGTACGAAATGGCCTTCCGGATGCAAACCTCAATTCCAGAAGCGACCAACTGTGCCGATGAACCCGATCACATTTTCAAACTCTACGGCGAACCATCCCGGCAACCAGGCACCTTTGCTGCGAATTGTCTGCAGGCTCGCCGATTAGCTGAACGGGGTGTCCGATTTATTCAGCTCTATCATCCCGGCTGGGATCATCATGGTGGCTTGCCGGGGGGGATCAAAAAACAGACTGAGGAAACCGATCAGGCCTCGGCTGCTCTGGTGATGGATTTGAAACAACGTGGACTTCTCGAAGATACGCTTGTCATCTGGGGTGGTGAATTTGGGCGAACGAATTATTGCCAGGGCAAATTATCGGGAGGCAATTTCGGCCGCGACCATCACCCCCGCTGCTTCAGTTTATGGATGGCCGGCGGCGGAGTTCGTGGAGGCATGGCTCACGGACAGACTGACCCCTATTGTTATAACATCGTCGATAAACCGGTCCACGTGCACGATTTTCACGCCACATTACTGCACCTGCTCGGCATCGATCATGAACGTCTGACTTATCGCTTTCAGGGCCGTGCTTTTCGGCTGACCGATGTACATGGTCATGTGGTGGAAGAGATTTTAGCTTGATTGTTCTTGCATAAGCTTTTGAAATAATTTCACGGATATCCTCATCGTGGTACGTCCCTCCGCTTAGTATCACAAACGGATTTGCAGACAGTGTTAACGGAACAAGTTACAAGCGTAGTGTAAAGTGGTGCAAATGGATGCAATTTTTAGCGGTCATAATTTCCGAGATATTTTGCACAATTCAGAGAACTTAATTCACCAATTCAATATCCAAGGTGTGTACGGTTATTGATAGATTTGTGCGTGGAGGTCTTCATTGATGACTTTGGCAAATAACTACCTTTCTGATCTCGACTCGTGGTTACCAGATGAACTCGTGATTGAGGATGTGCGACGATTTATTGAAATTGAAGCAAAAGGAAAACTTGAAATGGACTCTGGGTTACTTGTAATCCCCGCTGGCATTGTTTACGAAGTTGTTTCTAAAGCATTGATTAAACAGGAACCAAATATCGGTTTCGGTTCCTGTTTTCGAGCTGTAGTCGCAGTCGGTGGTTCAACAAAACAGTCGTCAGGGATTCTGAAAGCTTTATTTGTATTTGTAACGTTTTGGTATACTATCTCAGGGAAGTTAATAACAATGGACTATGCAGAAGAGACCCCGCTTTAAACTTTTAGCGACTGTTTTGGATTTCAAGTTAAAATGTTGGTTTGTTTCCATGTTTTTCCTACTATGCACATGAAGAGAGTGGCTTGACCGAATTTGTACTGAAAGCACAAGAAGCTTCAATGTTCATTGGGTGCCACTGCTTTCTTGCCGGCAGTGCAATGTTCGGGATTGGTTTTCAAATAAAAGTAACCTGTTGGCTTCGCTCACTACGACCTAATCCACCTGCTTGCTTAGAATTTTCTGCACGGATTACAGTGCGTAGGTTGGGTTAGCGGAACGCGTAACCCAACACTTCTCATTACCCTTTTTTGTTGGGTTACGCTTCGCT